>NZ_VPAF01000050.1:0-1521 GCF_013419345.1 Acinetobacter sp. YH12086 | reverse complement strand
AAAATATTCAGTGGAATAGCCACGCCGATTGCCAAAGTCGTATCGTTGCTTTCATTAGGGGTTTTGCTACGTTTCATGCCTACATTTAAAGTCGGATTGGGACGTGCCTGAATTCTTAAATTTTCAATTTGATGATCCGATTGCTGAATGTTCAAGGCATAGAATTTTTCTAGCCACCCTTCAGCAATATACCGTTGCACAGTTTGGAGACTTTGCTCTGGCCAAGGGATAGCGGTTTTATTCAATTGAAGATGTGAAGATGTTTCTCCCCCCCACAAATTAGACAGCTGACGACCGGCAGCTTGTTTATTCAGCATCGCTTGCTGATAAAGTCGTTGGATTTCTAGCGCTTCAATTTGGGTACGCTCAAAATCAACCAGGGCAATACTGCCTGCCTGATAGCGTTTCTGGGCACTGTCCAGATTGGCTTTACTTGTTTTTAACTGTACTGAATAAGCAGACTGCTCAACCTCAGCAAGTGCAAATTGCGACCATGCAAATTTAACAATCAGTTGGCTTTGTGCCTTCCATAATTGCTGTTGCAATTGGATTTGTTGATTCGAGGTATTGGCAATCACCCGGTTCAGCTTACGCTGACCAAATAGATCTAGAGGTTGACTAACGCCAACATTGAATTCCTGTTCTTGACCTGAGCCAAAGCCAGACTGTTCTAAACTTATACTTGGATTCTGCCATAACCGACTTTGCTGAATATTCAATTCAGATATTTGCTGAACTTGTTGCCACAGCTTGTCTTGAGTCTGGTAACTTTGTACTTTTGCTAAAGCGGATTCAAAGCTGGTAACGTTTTCAGCATAGCTATATTGCATAGCCGCTGCACATATACAAGCAACCAAGCTATGACGCAAGAGTATAATTGATTGTGAAGACATGATTTTTCCCACTTATTTAAATAATAAAAGTGGTGGGAATGTTTTAGGCTACCCCACCATGAGCGGGGAAAATTCGGGAGGTGGGCTTTGTTGAAACAGGTCAGGAGCCTGATAGCTGTTTTTCCAATGAAATTGTGGATTCACTTTAACTTCAGAGCTTGGATGAAACACATCTACTTTTTCATTTTGTACAATCAAATGCGTCATCGATGGTAGATGATCTTGATGATCTTCACCGATTTCTAAATCGCTACTGAATGTTTTTATGTTTTCTGACTGTCCATTATGATCGTGTTGACGACTATCGCTGGCACACAAGGTATTTTGGTGATGACCAAAATGATAACTCTGCTGTGATTGAGGCTGTTGTTCATGGACACAAAAGGCCGCCGCCACATTCCAAAAGCTTTGGAACATGAACAATCCAACCAAGACTGTAATCCATGTAGTAGAACGCATCATCATAACAATCGAAAAATTTGTACCAAGTATAAGGCTTAGAGCCACTCCAAGGTCAAGCTTAATAAATTAAATTAAACATTCAATGAACACTGAATAGCCGGCACTTTTGCAAATTTACCTTGTCTCTATAAGCTCACATCAATTTCAGGTAAGAATAACAATAGAT
>NZ_VPAF01000049.1:0-1660 GCF_013419345.1 Acinetobacter sp. YH12086 | reverse complement strand
AGTACCAGCGTACGGCCCACAGAATGATGTCACGCTGAAAATGCCGGCCTTTGAATGGGTTCATGTGCAGCTCCATCAGCAAAAGGGGATGATAAGTTTATCACCACCGACTATTTGCAACAGTGCCGATAAAAATATATCATCATGAACAATAAAACTGTCTGCTTACATAAACAGTAATACAAGGGGTGTTATGAGCCATATTCAACGGGAAACGTCTTGCTCGAGGCCGCGATTAAATTCCAACCTGGATGCTGATTTATATGGGTATAGATGGGCTCGCGATAATGTCGGGCAATCAGGTGCGACAATCTATCGATTGTATGGGAAGCCCGATGCGCCAGAGTTGTTTCTGAAACATGGCAAAGGTAGCGTTGCCAATGATGTTACAGATGAGATGGTCAGACTAAACTGGCTGACGGCATTTATGCCTCTTCCGACCATCAAGCATTTTATCCGTACTCCTGATGATGCATGGTTACTCACCACTGCGATCCCCGGGAAAACAGCATTCCAGGTATTAGAAGAATATCCTGATTCAGGTGAAAATATTGTTGATGCGCTGGCAGCGTTCCTGCGCCGGTTGCATTCGATTCCTGTTTGTAATTGTCCTTTTAACAGCGATCGCGCATTTCGTCTCGCTCAGGCGCAATCACGAATGAATAACGGTTTGGTTGATGCGAGTGATTTTGATGACGAGCGTAATGGCTGGCCTGTTGAACAAGTCTGGAAAGAAATGCATAAGCTTTTGCCATTCTCACCGGATTCAGTCGTCACTCATGGTGATTTCTCACTTGATAACCTTATTTTTGACGAGGGGAAATTAATAGGTTGTATTGATGTTGGACGAGTCGGAATCGCAGACCGATACCAGGATCTTGCCATCCTATGGAACTGCCTCGGTGAGTTTTCTCCTTCATTACAGAAACGGCTTTTTCAAAAATATGGTATTGATAATCCTGATATGAATAAATTGCAGTTTCATTTGATGCTCGATGAGTTTTTCTAATCAGAATTGGTTAATTGGTTGTAACACTGGCAGAGCATTACGCTGACTTGACGGGACGGCGCTTCCCTACCCTCATGGCCGCCTCCCAGGAATCGACCCAGGTGCTTATCGTGGACATAATCCTTTACTCATAAATTTATCTTATTCCATTATTGTACCTGTCACGCAAAACTTGCAGAAAAGCCATAAACGCAGGAGAATCCTGTCGGCGGTGAGGATAATAAATATGGTAGCCGTCAAAATATGGACACCACTCGGTCAGAACAGCAATCAGCTTGCCGCTTTTGATATATCCATCTGCAACATACTCGGGAATATAGGCAATCCCCAGCCCGTCTAATGCTGCATCGAGCTGATGAATCGTGCTGTTCGCAATATATTGCCCTTTGACTTTCAGACTGAATTTCTGAGCATCTTTCTCGAATTCCCAGGCGTACAATCCACTCGTATCAGAATAGCGGACGTTAATGCAGTTGTGGTTCAAAAGATCCTGCGGCTTCCTGGGCTTAGCATAACGCTTAAAATGGCACTGTTGCAAAGTTAGCGATGAGGCAGCCTTTTGTCTTATTCAAAGGCCTTACATTTCAAAAACTCTGCTTACCAGGCGCATTTCGCCCAGGGGATCACCATAATAAAATGCTGAGGCCTGGC
>NZ_VPAF01000048.1:0-1738 GCF_013419345.1 Acinetobacter sp. YH12086 | reverse complement strand
CCATGAAGTGCCTGCCTGCGTCTGTTAGCCGAACGCCCCGCGCATGGCGCTCAAATAGCAGGACACCAAGGTTATCCTCCAGCGCTTTCACACGCGCGCTGACGCTCGACTGGCTGATACCAAGTGCCTTGGCCGCATGCCGAAAATTCAGATGCTCGGCGACGGCGATGAACTGAACAAGGGAAATGAGCGGTATCCTGCCAGACAGGATACCGACATTCACGAGGTTTCGATGGTTAGTGCGCCGCATCGGAGCGGGCCTGCTACCAGTCGTCGGTTAGACGACTGGCGACTTCTCGGTGGCAGCCCCACGGAGCCGAAGGAGCACCAGCCCCAACGAAACCAGTACCGCCATCGCCGTGGCGTAACAGATCACGGGCCACGCTGTGTCACCGTTTAAAAGTGCCACCGCCAATGTCCCGACAATGCTGACTATCAGGCTTTGAACGCAGAAGTAGAACGCGACCGCTGATCCCGCGATGTCGTCGAACTCTGCCAAAGCGCCGTTCGCGGTAACGGACACCGTGAAGACAATACCGACCGCGACAACCCACATCGGTAGGATGAAGGTGAGGAATGACGGCGAGCCGTAAAGTTCGCCGATCCCCAACAGGACCGCTCCGCAAACAAGCAACGCCATCCCACGCGCCACGCATCCTGCGATGCCCCATCTGGCGACAAAGGACTTCGCGAAACGGGTTGTCACGATCATTACAAGCGCGACAGTGGCGAAGGCAAAGCTGAATCCGATCTCGGAATATTCCGCTTGGCCTATGAGCACACGGGGAGCCGTCGAGAAGAAGACGAAGTAGGTGCCCATACCGGCGCTAAAGCCGACAGTGTAAACCCAAAAAGCCGGACTCGCGAAGATCGGCAAGACAGATCGGCGCGTCTTGACTTGATCCAGAGGGCGGGTTTCGTGCCACCTGAAACCCGCATTTAGGAGTGCGAGCATCGCCAGTATAGCCAAAGTAATGAATATCGCCTGCCATCCCAAGAACTCGCCGATCAATACTCCGGCGATAGGGCCGAGCGCAGGCACGAACGCCAGCATCGAACTGAAAAGGCCGTAGATGACGACACCCTCAGGACGGTTGGCATAAACGTCGCGAACCGTCGCGAACGTCGCCACCAGCATGGCCGACGCGCCCACTGCTTGAAGTAGACGGAAAGCGACAAAGGCCGGTGCAGTTGAAGACCAAGCTGCTCCCAGAGACGCAATGACGAAAGCCGTTGCGCCCGCAAGTAGAATTGGCCGTCGCCCGATTCTGTCTGAGAGCGGACCAAAAATCACCTGGCCCACGCCGAGCATCACCATATAGAGGCTCAACGTGAGTTGGATCATAGCGGGCGTCGTGTTCAGGATGCCGGGCATCGCTGGAACGACAGGGAGATAAATATCCATCGCCAGTGAAGCGAGGATGTCGAAAGGAGCCATCAGCAGCAGTGCTGCCGGCAGCGTATAGGCCCACGCGGGGCGTGTGGTGGTCATGACGAATCAACCCTCGATTAAGGAATACCGGGCGACGTCTGCTCGTCAGCAATCAGATGAGACTAGCCTTACAGAGCGCCGCAACAACAATACTGGTTGTTGCGGCTTACTTGTCTGCTGACTTGGAATTTCCCATCTGATTACTCCACGCTTACGAATATGAATTGCTACATTTTATCCGATTATCTTTTGCTTCGCAATGCGGCATGGGCGCACTCAGCGTTCCAGCCCCCTCTGCCGCCCTAA
>NZ_VPAF01000047.1:0-1850 GCF_013419345.1 Acinetobacter sp. YH12086 | reverse complement strand
CCATAGTCAATTTGATCAGTACAAGTTGGGCAATCGTGAAGAAAGTGAAAAGCTGTTTGAGCAATGGCTGGTTAAGACTGAGTTGATGATGGGTAAAAGGGATGAAGAATACTTTTAAACTCGAACCTGCAACATTCGTCATTAAGTCATTTGAAGAGGTGGGCAAGGCTATTGCATACATGCATAGACATCATGCGAATGCGTTAAGTGATGGCAAGCCTTTAGTTGTTCGGATCAATCAAAAAGAAGATGACCGGAGTAAAGCGCAGAACCGCCTTTATTGGATGTGGATGAACCAGTGGTCCAAGCGTCAAGGTACAGATAAAGATTCAGAGCATTTGTATTTTAAGAAACACATGCTTGCTCGGATTTATGCGCGTGATGATGTTGGACAATACAGGGCCACGTTTGCCGCTGTGACAGTGCTGCGAGAACAAAATCATCCGATGTATCAACAGGTAGCAGATGGGCTAAATGAGCTAATTAGCACAACGGATGCAACGGTCGATCAGTTCACAGAGTATTTGAATGACATTCATGCTTTTTGTAATAAACATGGGTGTTGGTTGAATACGCCTGATGATTTGATGTTTGCTTGGGAGATGAAGCATGGCGAACCTAACGCCTAAACAGCAAAGGTTTGTCGAAGAATATCTGATAGACCTGAATGCTACGCAAGCCGCCATTCGTGCAGGGTATAGCGAAAAGACAGCAAAAGAGATTGGTAGCGAAAACCTCACAAAACCTAACATTCAAAAAGCGATAGAGGAAGCGCAAAACAAACGCGCTGAACGTACTGAGATTACACAAGATTACGTGTTAAGCAATATTCAAAAAGTCATTGAGCGCTGTATGCAGCAAGAAGCTGTTCAAGCAAGAGATGGCTCACCACTCCTAGTGCAAGGCCCTGAGGGTGATTTAGCTTGTCTTTTTGAATTTAAGGAGACTGGCGCATTAAGAGGTTTGGAGTTGCTTGGCAAGCACCTGGGCATGTTTAAAGACAAAATTGAGCATTCAGGCGACCCAAATAACCCAATCAATATGAGTTTGAAGGTGGTATTCGAAGATGATGGAGAAGCGAGTACCGAGTAGATTTAAACCACTTTATACACACCTAAAAAATAATAAACTTTTTTACGTCTACCATGGTGGTCGTGGGGGTGGTAAGTCGTGGGAAATTGCAGACTTTCTACTGATCGAAGGCGCAAAACAAAAGCATCGCATTCTTTGCTGTCGTGAAGTGCAAAAGTCAATTAAACAGTCTGTTCACAAGCTTTTATCGGATCGCATTGCTGCATTAGGCTTGGGTCACTTCTATCAAATCTTAGAAACAGAAATACGTGGCATTAATGGCACTGAGTTTAGCTTTGCTGGCTTACTGAATCATACGGTTGAATCAGTTAAGTCATTCGAGGGTGCAACAATCACGTGGATCGAGGAAGCGCAGACAGTGAGTGCGTTCTCCTTGTCTATTTTGATTCCTACAGTTGTTCGTACTTATAAGCCAATGGTTATCATGTCAATGAACCCAAAATTACCAAGTGACGCTGTTTATTCGCAATACGTGCTTGGTGAGCGTGACGACACGGTTGTGGTGCAGATTAATTACACAGACAACAGGGAATGCCCAGCCGAATTGATTGCACTAGCTGAACAGATGAAAGCTGATGACTACGATCAATATGAGCACATTTGGCTTGGTAAACCAAAAGAAATTGCAGACGGCGCAATCTACAAAGCTGAGTTTGAGCAGATCAAGCGTGAGAATCGTATTTGCAAAGTTCCGCATGATCCAAATTTACCCGTTTATACATCGTGGGATTTGGGGATTCTTGATCCTACTGCAATTT
>NZ_VPAF01000046.1:0-1891 GCF_013419345.1 Acinetobacter sp. YH12086 | reverse complement strand
GTTGGAAATGCTCCCCTTTAAGGAGAAGCTTGATTTGAATTGTGGCGCTGTGTCCCTTGAAGGTACGCTCATCCCCCTTTTGTTCATTGTAGATGATTACGCAAAGTCCAAAAAGAGCAGCAGAAATTGCGATTAGCTCGTCGCATGCGCTCTCTCCATCCTCGATCTGTCGCATAACCTCCTCGGAGAGCTTTGGGGCCACACTCAGCAGGCGCTCACAGCACAACTTCTTAATCACCTTAGCGCTCATGTCCAACACCTCAGCGAGGCAGTGCCAATAGCAATCACCATCCCCCGGCACATCACGCAACACCCCCTTCGGCATGGACGCTTCACTCACAATGGTCACCTGAGCACCCAAATTGTCGTAACACAATGCGGGTTCACTACGGTCACTCCTCACTTCCGTGGGTACCTCTGCCAACTCTACAGATGCTGTAGTTTCCACAAGCCGCAACATGACCACATCAACATACATTGCATTGGCGCATTTCAAACCCATCTCACCAAGAGTCCGGGCCTCCCTTTCCAGGCGCAAAGTTCCACCTTCAGTAACCTCCATTGCGCGATCGCAGTTATCCCTGCAATTGGCTAGGCTTGCTTTGCCACTCAGGCACACCAAGGCGGTATTTTCTGTGCTCAATTTGTCCAAATTCTCGAAGCACATTTGCGCTTCACCTCCGGTGACCTGGTTCATTCTCACGACGCACACATTGTACGCAGCATCCAGCACAACCACCTCCAGCCATTGATCGAGCCACGCGGGCCATTCTGATTCCACATGGAAGCCGCAAGATTTCAATGCGTCTTTCGATGCAGTGTTGCGACCAAAAGCTATGTAGCTCGATCCGCTTCGACTCGCTGCTCCAACGTCAAATCCATTTAACCCTGAGTGGGCCGTGTAGACCACCCTCATTTTCGCGCAGAGCGCATGTTCTCCACAAACACTCACTTCATCTAGCTGTGCCTTTGAGTTACTTCCCGTATTGTGGCACCCAGTGGCCTCACTTGCATGTTTTATCCATGGCAGGTCTGCATCCCCTTTCGCAGTCACTTCTCGCACCACCATGGCCCAGGCGGAGCGTACAGCATGCACAACACTCGGATGATCCCCAGTGCCGCATAGGTATTTCTTATTTGCTCTCCTCCTAGCTTGAAACCACCCCACACCATCTTTCGGATAGCTGGAACGACTGTGACGGGCCAATTTCGCATGTACGCTCAACATCACACGACGCCAGAACTTTGCTTGGCCAAAAACCTCCCCCACCTTTCTCGTCGGGAAAGCTAGACTCACCCTGGAAAAATGCTGAATCACCACTTTGATGCTTTCGATCGTGGGTTTCGGCTCGTCGAACCTCGAGTATGACTTGATGAAGTTGTCAGCGCAGAATCGCGGCAATGCATCATAGTTGAGTTCCAATGAGAACTCGACCTTCCCACTCAATGGGGCCATACCTGTGTACCGCTGCGGCGTCCTATCAAGGACCACGCTCTCCCCACTGTTAAATCTGGACATGGCCTTCAGGAGATCTGTTTCAGTTACGGGTACCTCGGCCGTGAAGAGCTCCACTATGTACTCCACACTGGAGGTGGACACATCAACCACCTCAACATTTAGCGTGTAAGGCTCAAAACTTGCTACAAATTCATCTAGGGAAACCTCCTTGACCGTCGCGATTCTCTCACGCCAGCAGGGTGGTAACACATTCCCAACCTTTCCAAGCCACAGTGTTAGGCGAGCGGGGCAAATCATACTATGTATGCCTTTCGTCTCTATGACGAGATCCGCAAACTCGCTCACGAACTTAATTTCAGCGCTCGTGGGGCTCGGCAATATCTGACTCAGCTTGGCCATCGCTGACTGTGCGTCCGGTTTCTTCAACGTCCG
>NZ_VPAF01000045.1:0-2132 GCF_013419345.1 Acinetobacter sp. YH12086 | reverse complement strand
TTTCTGCATAGCACTGCATGTTGGAAACACACGATTGTTTGTGCCGCCTTGGCATCCCTGAACCTGTTATCAAATTTAGTGCATATTTGGCTCTTAGAAAAAATCTGCCCAATATCCACTAACCAATCCCTGCAGGATCTGCCACTGTGGTTCTCAATTGTGGCTGCACTCTTGCTGGTTTTCTTCAATTCAAATTCATGCTTAGCTTGGGCCATCAGCTCTGTGTTGTGCTCCCGCCTCAACGGCACTTTCTTCAGAAATATCTCCATCAAATACCTGCCGTAGTTCGATGCCTCATGCAGCTTGGCCTTTTCATTTGCCGGGCTCGAGAATCTCAACCTTTTCTTCACTGCCATGATGAAAGTAACGGTGTCATTTGCTCTGTGTCTGGGGTAAATGGTTTCAAAACGCTCACAGGCGTTGGTCAGTTGCATCCCCTTGTTCTTACTATGTTCATCAGTGAATTGCTCTGAAACCAGCATGCCCATTCTTTTCTCACGAGCTTCTTTTGCGAGGATTTTGTGCACCCACCTTGCGCGCACAGACTCTAGTTCACACTGCGGTAGATGCGTTTTGAACCACTCCTCTTGCATCACCTCTGCAAGCTCCTCCGCTTCCTCCACATCAGGCATCTGCAACAAGTCAATCATTGTCTTGAGCCATGGGTCGCCCTGCAATTTCTCTTCCATGATCCCTTCATCTTTGCAGAGGGAGGGGTAGAACACCTCTTGAAATATTGGCTTTCCAGGAAGCAGCTTTAAGAGATCCTCCTTCTTTGATCTCCCTGTAAGAAAACCCCCCAAGCTACGTTGGGAATAACCCATAATCAGGCCCTCCATCCCCAGACCCGTTGCATTTATGATGTAGAGACCCCGCCTTGCACGACTTAGCGCAGTTAGCCAACGTCTCTCACTAGCAGCGGCGGAAGCCCGTGTGATGAGCAATGTGGCATAATTGAAGGTAGACCCCGTTGATTCGCCGAATGTGAGCACATTGGCATCCATGGAGCTATAGCACTTGACAAGCTTCTTCTCTTCAAAGGAGGAAACGAGGAATACTTCTTTGTACTTCTCCTCCACCTCGGCCAGTCGCTCAATCCCCTCTCTTAGAACATACAGATCCTCTTCATCCTCTTCATTGAAGTTCAGAAAACTACATGGTAGCCTATCCCTGAATTTTGGGTTGAGGAATCTGTAGCTACCCACTGTGTACCTATACTCTGAGCGATCCAAAAGTCTCATGATGTCTGTCTGACTATCACTGAAGACAGCTCTGTCCTGCTCATTGTCATACTCGCTCTGACACGGGTCGCCAATCAGAAATAGGTGTGCTGTGGGTGGCACTATGCAACAGACTAGGTCGAGATATCCAGGTGGATAGAGTTGGATCTCGTCAAAAAGGAGTGCTTCACCTTTCTCAACTGTGAAAGCTGTGTGTAAGAACGCCTCGAACGTCCGAACGGACCAGTTTTCAGCGCCCACCAACGTACTTTCGCCCTTGGCCCTCCCCAGGCCCATCATGCTTTTGAAGGAATCCGCCAGCACCTTGCGTGGCGACACATACGTGACCTTTCTGCCCGAGCATTTGCCCATGAATTTCTTGAAGAGGGTACTCTTTCCAGCTCCGAAGGTGCCCATAATAACATGTACTCGCGCACAACGAGGGACCTCCACATCAGTGCCAGTAGGCATTAGACTTCTTTTTCCATCAAAAAGTTCTGAGCTGAAAGCCCCAGTTCGTCCCTCAAGCAAACACTCCGCGAGTACTCTCGCGCGCGTAGCGCTAATTTCGTAGACCAGAGAGGTCCCAGCCATCGCCAGTTCATTCACGGCTCTTTGATCCACCTCCCTACACTTCTTGTGTCCCATTAGCAATTCGGCGCTTGGTGTTCTCTTCCTCTCTAGGTACTCGAGGTGATCATCCGTCGCTGAGAACGATTTGACCACTTTCCCCTGCTCATTCAAAACAAACTGCTCATTACCTCGGTGCACGATCGCACGGATGTCGAAGCAGCTAAAGACGAGATCTAGCTCGTCAAGACCAACGCCCTCACCTTCCCAGATCTTTCCCACAAGTGCCTCAGTGCACTTTACATTGACCACCTTCAGCACCTCAGCCTCCGATCGCGTCAG
>NZ_VPAF01000044.1:0-2180 GCF_013419345.1 Acinetobacter sp. YH12086 | reverse complement strand
GTAAATTTTCAGCGTTGCTGGCTCCCCGTCAGCCGGATTGGGTTGCATCGCAGGGGTGTCGAAAGAGTCAACTGCGGTCCAAAGCTGTTGGACTTGGGTGAAAAGGGCGTTTATTCTTCCTATACGTGAACCGCATCCTACGGAATGAGTAACCCTTGCCCTATTGTGAGTAGAACGTCGTATAATTCAAACGAAAGCAGTTAATAGGTATGAAATATCACAGCACAAAAGAGCGACAGGACATGTTTAGATGATGTTATTATAAAATAATAACATCATGGATGAATAAAAAATAATTTTCTATCTTTACAACTATGTTATACTTCTATGATAAGGCTATGATGGCAAAGCCTTGGTTTTCCTAATCAAATAGTCGCCGAGATGGCTTCAATGCGACAGTAGGTCTACTGTCTCACAATTAATTCATGTATCAGATTTTTGTTCCCTGATGGGAAGTGTTATCCATACGAAAAGAATATGGGTAAAGTGTTACACCTGTATATGACATTCAGAATGTCCTGTCGGGGGAACTGGTACCAATTTAATAAAAGAAAACAGTATAGAAATGACAATCGAAGATATGCAAACATTAGCCCTAGAGCATGGGCTGAGAATTTCGGAAGAGATGAGCGTCAATGAGATGGGCATCGACTTTAGAGTTGCCTTTGTAAAGGAAGTAAACGGTGAGAACTGGGTACTCCGTATACCTCGAAGAAGCGATATGCTTGAACAAATCGAAAATGAAAGTAGAATATTGGATTTAGCCAAAAGAAACCTGTCGATCAATGTCCCTGATTGGAAAATTGTATCGGAGCGCCTAATAGCCTACCCTTTACTGGAGGATGCGCCTGCTCTGACATTCGATGCGATAACACATGAGGTTTCTTGGAACATAGATCGCGATAGCATAGCTTATGTGGAGTCTCTGGCAAAATCATTGGCCGAATTACATCGTATTACAGCTGACGATGTGAGAAAGAGCAACTTGAAAATAATGACTCCAAGTGAATTGAGGACCGAAATAGCTGACCGTATCCACTTGGTGAAATCTGAGATAGGTATCAGCGAGCCGTTGGAAAACAGATACCGTAGATGGTTGGACAATGACCCTTTGTGGCCTGAATTCACTTGTTTCATCCATGGCGATCTCTATGCAGGGCATGTCTTAACCTCGAAGGAAGGTAAGACCTCTGGTATCATAGATTGGTCTACTGCGCATATGGGTGATCCTGCACTGGACTTTTCTGGTCACGTATCGGTTTTTGGAGAGGATAGCCTGAAGAGTTTGATAACGGAGTATGCTAAACAAGGCGGAACGATATGGGATAGGCTCTACGAACAATCTATAGAGAGGGCTGCTGCAGCTCCATTAGCATATGGCGCTTTTGCGGTAGAGTGCAACGACGATAATCATATCAATGCCGCCAGAGCAGCCTTAGGTATTGTTCAATAAAATGATGTGAGGATACTTTTTTAAATGCTAAAATAGGAGTTCGATTGGTGCCACTTAAGAGTATCATTGATTTCTATTTTAGCCAGTATCCTCCACTTTTAGGAGCTCCTCGAAACTCGATTTTATGATCATCTCTTAAGATTTTGAGCCACCGCTCTACTATCTTGACAGGAACTAATAGCTCGTTTACTAAAAATGGTGCACGCTTTCCTGGATTAGTTCTTATCTGATTAAATAGTAGATTTACTCCCTCACTTACTCCCTCATTAGATTCGAAAAGTAGCTTTGATGAGACAATAACTCGAAAACCGTGCTGGAAATTTTCAAAGACAGGGGGACGCAGACCATAGGATGCGAAGCCTTCTTGGATTCGTTTGATGCCTGACCCATATTTTTCAATAAAATGCGCTTCTTTGAACGTGGCAGATATCCTTTTATTGCGCGCCCATGGCGAGTAATCTTCACGAAGAAGCTGATCAATCGTTAAGTTATCAGCTAAACCACCTGGATTGAAAAACTCTATGGAATTGTAATACACCCTGATTATGGAATCGGCAAATTAATTTGGACTTGGGTGAAAAGGGCGTTTATTCTTCCTATTACGTTGTCGGCAGCGGGCCAAAAAGGAATACGTCCATGCCCATCGAGGTGAAACCGGCTGTGAGCGCGGGTTCAAGCATATAGCCCGACAGGCGCGTATCCTTGCCGATCACGACACGATGGCGGT
>NZ_VPAF01000043.1:0-2365 GCF_013419345.1 Acinetobacter sp. YH12086 | reverse complement strand
AACGCCCCAACTTTTGGGGCTTATTTTTATCTTTTTCAGAGGCCGTTTTTTTGTTTCTCGGAGAGAAACGCGGAAGCGTGCATTCCCTCCTGCTGTCGGAAAATGATAAATCCCCCAAACCGCTAAAAGTTGCCGATCGGCAACTTTTAAAATATCAAATTTTCACACATGGCTTAAAACCGCCTAAAATCGCCTTTAAGCGCACTTTTCTTCAAAACAGGGAAATCTAGCTAAACAGGGCTAAAAACGCCAATAAACGCAAAATAGGAGCATTTAGACCATGAAATTGAGTGATGCTGAAAAAAATAATCGTTTGTCAGAGGTGTTTTTAAAGAAATCAGATCGAGAATATTACGATTTAGAAATCACTGAAGATCATCAAAAACTTTATGATCAGTACGTTTCAGGTGATTTAAACAAGCAAGATTTTGAAGAACAACTAAACAAATTGATCAAGTAACCGAGCGAGTGTCTACGAGCGACTGAGCATTATAAAAATTTGCCCCTGCCTTTTCCCTGATTACAAGCTCCCTGTTGCTTCATAACGAGATTTACAGAGCAAAGCGACTGTAGCCACTGGCTCCATGACGAGCGAAGCGAGCATAAAGCTTTATGAGCGAAGCGAATCCATTCTTGTTTTTAGCGTCCTAGCCGGTCTTTGAAAAAAACTGCCCCCAGGAATCGAGCGCAGCGAGATTCAATAGAGTTTGAGCGAAGCGAAAACATAGGGCAGTTTTAAATGCCGTTTTTAATTTTTTTGGGCTTTTAATAATAAAAAAGCTTTTAAATGCTTTTAAGCAGTCTGAAAGCATTGATATACGTGCGTTTCAGAGGACATAAGACGACACTTAGTGTGCTAAAAGACGACACTTAGTGTGCTAGAAATTCTCAATAAGACGACACTTAGTGTGCTTTGAAAGACAAAATAAAACATGTCGTTTTAAGCACGTTTAGTTTGCAAGATGCGACAAAATAAAATATGTCTGCTTATTGCTTCTTGATAAGGCTTCACATAAGATCAATAAGACGACATAATAAAATAAGACGCTATATGAAAGATTTAATTGTGAAAGATAACGCTTTAATTAATGCCAGCTACAATCTTGACCTAGTGGAACAACGGTTAATTCTTTTAGCAATAATTGAAGCCCGTGAAAGTGGTAAAGGTATTAATGCGAATGACCCTTTAACTATTCACGCAGAGAGCTATATCAACCACTTTGATGTATTGAAAAATGGTGCTTATCAAGCACTAAAAGAAGCCTGTAAAGACTTGTTTGCTCGTCAATTTAGCTATCAAGAACCAAGAGGAAAAGGAGTAGCTCATATTACCTCACGTTGGGTTTCTCAAATTGCATACATCGAAAAAACGGCATCTGTTGAGTTAATTTTTTCACCTGCAATTATCCCTTTAATAACTCGGCTAGAAAAACAATTTACGAGCTATGAGTTAGAGCAAGTAAAAGGGCTTTCCACTGGCTACGCCATTAGACTTTATGAACTTTTGATTGCTTGGCGTAGTAGTGGGAAAACACCAATTATTGAGCTAAGTGAGTTCAGAGAAAGATTGGGAGTATTAGAAAGTGAATATCATCGAATGCACGACTTTAAAAAGCGTGTTTTAGAACCATCATTAAAGCAAATCAATGAAAATACAGATATTACTGTCAAAGAAGAACAGCACAAAAGAGGACGTAATATTATTGGTTTTTCATTCCGATTTAAACAGAAGGCACAGCCAAAAAAACAACAAAAAACCGACCCTAAACGAGATCCAAACACACCTGATTTCTTTGTCGAAATGACCGATGCACAACGGCATTTGTTTGCACACAAATTATCTGAACTGCCCGAAGTTGGTAGCGAATATGCAGAGATCGGAGAGTCATCCGAAGACTTTACGAAACGCCTTGCAGACATGCTTTTAGAGCCAAAAAAATTCAGGATGTTTTATCCGCTACTGGAACAGCTCGGCTTTGGTTCTAAGAAAATACAATCAGCACCAATCAAACAGGTCGATGAACCTAAGTTTATAGATTTTCCAAATATGCAGATCAACCGAATTTCTTACGGCATGTCCAGAAATAAAAAATTCAAACATTTGAAGCAAGAGAATGAATCACCTAATGATTTTATGCAACGGCTTTGCATCATGCTAAAAGACCCAAAACAGCAACTTCAATTTTACGATTTCCTAAAATCTAATCCTTGAGTTTCCCCCTCTAAAAAAGATTTCAAAACGCCCCAACTTTTGGGGCTTATTTTTATCTTTTTCAGAGGCCGTTTTTTTGTTTCTCGGAGAGAAACGCGGAAGCGTGCATTCCCTCCTGCTGTCGGAAAATGATAAATCCCCCAAACCGCTAAA
>NZ_VPAF01000042.1:0-2770 GCF_013419345.1 Acinetobacter sp. YH12086 | reverse complement strand
GTTGAAGTTAAAAGCAAAAGTGCAGCACACTTCAAAGCCCACCTTCTGCGGGTGGAATTTGTGCGCTGATGGAATTTACAAAAAACCTCAGTTGGTCCTCGAGCGCATGTGCATTGCAAAAGAGACAAATAATCTGCGGAACTGTATAGATAATTATGCCATCGAAGTTGCCTTTGCGTACAAATTAGGAGAACGTGCTGTGAACCGAATGGATGAGGAGGAGCTGGAAGCCTTCTACAACTGCGTGAGGATAATTGTGAAAAATAAGCATCACTGTAGGTCCAATGTTGTTGAAGTTTTCAGTAACGCAAATGTTTGAGATGTTAGCTTAGGTCTTAGCTTTAGGATTGTTAATGGATGTGCTGGTAGATTTGTTGAATAAATATAGCTTCACTAGGATTCATAGTAAACTGTCATCTCCTATAGTTGTGCACTGTGTGCCTGGTGCCGGTAAAACAAGCCTCATCCGCGAGTTGATCAAACTTGACTCAAGATTCGTTGCATACACCGCTGGAGTGGAGGACGAGCCTCACCTTAGTGGGCGCTGGATTAGGAAATTCGAAGGTGTGGTGGATGAAGGTAAGTTCGTGATCTTGGATGAATATACCTTGCTAGAGAGCTTGCCGGATAATCTATTTGCTGTATTTGGTGACCCGATTCAATCCAACACAAAAGTGGTCCGGAGTGCAGATTACACTTGCAACAGAAGTAAGCGCTTTGGGCGGGGCACAGCTCTATTCCTTCGTGAGTTAGGCTTTGACGTTGTTGCGGAAGCAGACGACGAAGTCGCTGTAGCCGATATCTACCAAGTGGATCCAGTAGAACAGGTAGTTTACTTCGAGCAAGAAGTGGGGTGCTTGCTGAGAGCACACCACGTTGAGTGCAAGCACTATACTGAGATAGTGGGGCAAACTTTTGAGAAAGTTACATTCGTGAGTGGTGAGAGTAATCTAAGTTCAAACAGGGTAGCTGCGTATCAGTGCATGACCAGGCATCGAAGCAAATTGTTGATACTAACTCCAGATGCCACTTTCACCGCCGCCTGATTACACCAAAGTGCTTTTCTGTGCTTGTGTAGGCGTTGCTTTGTCTGTGATTGTGCATCTGAGCACTCGTAGCACTCTACCGTCTGTAGGGGATAATATCCACTCACTCCCACACGGGGGCTTCTACCGGGACGGCACAAAACAAATTGCCTACTGTAGTCCAAAGGGATTGAATTCCATTGAAAAATTTTCCCAGAGTGCCTTCAGTCCTTGGTCCATTGTGCTGTTCTTGATTGCCCTGATTGCGATCTCACACTGGGTTGATAGCAAGAGGTGTGCTCAATGCTCGAACTTCCACGCCTAGCTTTGTACTTTGCAATCATTGTGGTAACTTTCCTCGGGTGTGAATTGGCTTTGAAAGCTCCAAAAAGCAGACAGGGTTGTACTGTGGTGATTACAGGGGAATCTGTGAAAATCATTGGGTGTGAGTTCACCGAAAGTTTTATTGAATACGCTAAGAACCTTAAGCCCGCCAATCACTGGTAGGCCCTTAGGTTGTTGGGCGGTGATCTGAATAAACAATGGCTGACGACAAGAAGGGAAAATCTATGGATGTCGCTACTTCAAGCATCCCTACGCCTAAGCCCCAAGCCGCACCAACAGGCGGTGCGCAAGAAACAGGCAACTCGGAGCAATTCATGGAAAGTAGGATAATGAAGCTGCTAGAAACCTTGCGTGCAGAAAGGAGCTCCTCTAGAATCACGAATGCTAGTTTCGAGATAGGCAGGCCGAACTTGCAGCCCACTGAGGACATGAGGTACGACCCCGGGAACATTTACAGTCGACCTTCCATAGACATGCTGTACAAACTGAAACCGAGAGCAGTCTCTAATAACCTCGCCACACCTGAGGATATGGCAAGAGTTACCGTGGCGATTGAGGGTTTGGGCGTACCTACAGAGTTCGTCTCCATGATCATCATTCAAGCTGTGATCTACTGTAAGAGCACGAGCAGTTCTGTGTTTCTAGACCCGAGAGGCACGTTCGAGTACCCTGGGGGAGCGATAACTGCCGATTCTGTGCTTGCGGTCATGAAGAGAGATGCGAATACTTTAAGAAGAGTGTGCAGACTGTACGCACCAATCGTGTGGAATCACATGCTAGTGCACGATGACCCACCCTCAGATTGGCAGGCAATGGGGTTCCAGAAGACTGAGAGATTTGCGGCATTTGATTTCTTCGACTATGTCGAGAATCCAGCGGCTATCCAGCCGTTGGAGGGCTTAATCAGGCTGCCAACACCGCAGGAGAAGATTGCACATGACACCCACAAAGACATTGCTTTGAGGAAGGCTAATCGGAACGAGACGTATGCGAATACCAGCGTGGAGATTACCGGGGGCAGACTTGGGCCAGAGTTAATTCGGGATCACAACAATGCGAATAACAAGCGGCAATGAGGCTTAGTTCAAAGGTGTTGAGGAAGGTGCTAGTTGGTGTGTTCAAGCGTCACTATGGCTTAGGGCCAAGGCGTGAGTATGATGACATAGCTAGTGTGATAATTAGTAAATTAGAGCCCCCTGAGGTAGGCCTGTCGACGTACGCCAAGAGACGTAGAGCCAAGAAATTGGGTCGATGTCCACGGTGTTACCGGGTGATTGGTCTATCACAGAAGTGTGATGGGTTCAAGTGTGTTCCTGGTATCAGCTACAATCGAAAGGTTGAGCAGAATATCAGGTATGGTGATTGATAGATGCGCATAAGACTTAAATAATAAATAAGTG
>NZ_VPAF01000041.1:0-3414 GCF_013419345.1 Acinetobacter sp. YH12086 | reverse complement strand
AGGCCTCAGCATTTTATTATGGTGATCCCCTGGGCGAAATGCGCCTGGTAAGCAGAGTTTTTGAAATGTAAGGCCTTTGAATAAGACAAAAGGCTGCCTCATCGCTAACTTTGCAACAGTGCCAGTTTTATTACGAACGTGTTTTGGGTGGACAACGGAAAACATATTTCATCGAAAGACCAAAAAAAGAAAAAACACTTCCTGTTGTGATGAGTGAAGAAGAAACCATTCGGGTACTACGCGCTATTGAAAACGTGAAACACAAGGCTATTCTGATGACTATTTATTCGGCAGGTTTGCGCATTTCTGAATGTATAAACCTGAAAATAAAAGACATTGACTCCAAGCGCATGCAAATTCGTATAGAACAGTCAAAAGGAAAAAGAGATCGTTATACCATTTTATCTGAGAAAACATTAATTATTTTAAGAACATACTTTATGGAATATAAACCAAAAGATTATTTATTTGAAGGTCAAAAAGGTGGCGCATACTCAAGCCGAAGTATTCAAAACATTTTTAAAGCAGCTGTTTTAAAAGCAAAGATTCAAAAGGAAGTTACTGTACATACCTTACGACATAGCTTTGCAACGCATTTGCTTGAGAATGGTACGAGTTTACGTTATATTCAATCGTTGTTAGGTCATTCAAGCAGTAAAACAACTGAGGTTTATACACATATTACCACCAAGGGAATGGAACAATTAAAAAGTCCGATGGATTTGTTAGATATATAGAAAGGATTTGTATATTTGAGCAAAACTTAACAAAAAGCACTATGAATATAAATCCTTTTGAGAGAGTAGAAACGAACGGTAAACGGTTGAAAACGGATTTGTCACTGATAATGAAAGGTTTAGCAAAATAAGATATAGTGGATATATACGCCATTTGGCGTATAGCCACTTGTTATGTGCCATTTTTGAATGACAATGCGAATAGATACGGACAAACAAATGAATTTACTTAGTGATAAGAACGTTGCAATAATTGGTGGTGGACCCGTTGGACTGACTATGGCAAAATTATTACAGCAAAACGGCATAGACGTTTCAGTTTACGAAAGAGACAACGACCGAGAGGCAAGAATTTTTGGTGGAACCCTTGACCTACACAAAGGTTCAGGTCAGGAAGCAATGAAAAAAGCGGGATTGTTACAAACTTATTATGACTTAGCCTTACCAATGGGTGTAAATATTGCTGATGAAAAAGGCAATATTTTATCCACAAAAAATGTAAAGCCCGAAAATCGATTTGACAATCCTGAAATAAACAGAAATGACTTAAGGGCTATCTTGTTGAATAGTTTAGAAAACGACACGGTTATTTGGGATAGAAAACTTGTTATGCTTGAACCTGGTAAGAAGAAGTGGACACTAACTTTTGAGAATAAACCGAGTGAAACAGCAGATTTGGTTATTCTTGCCAATGGTGGAATGTCGAAAATAAGGAGCTTTGTTACCGACACGCAAGTTGAAGAAACCGGTACTTTCAACATCCAAGCTGATATTCTTCAACCGGAAATAAACTGTCCCGGATTTTTTCAGCTATGCAACGGCAACCGATTAATGGCGGGACATCAGGGCATTTTATTGTTTGCCAATCCCAATAATAATGGTGCATTGTATTTAGGAATTAGTTTTAAAACGCCCGATGAATGGAAAAATAAAATTCCCTTAGATTTTCAGGACAGAAACAGCGTTGCCGATTTTTTATTGAAAAGATTTTCCAAATGGAGTGAAGTTTACAAACAATTAATACGTTCGGTATCAACATTTCAATGCTTGCCCACAAGGAAATTTCCTTTGAACAATGATTGGAAAAGTAACCGTCCATTACCCATAACAATGATTGGCGATGCTGCTCATTTGATGTCGCCTTTTGCAGGACAGGGTGTAAATACGGGATTATTGGATGCTTTGATATTGTCTGAAAACCTTACAAACGGAGAATTTACAAGTATTGAAAATGCCATCGAAAACTACGAACAACAAATGTTTGTTTATGCAAAAGATACGCAGGACGAATCGACAGAAAACGAAACCGAAATGTTTAGTCCCAATTTTTCGTTTCAAAAATTATTGAATCTATAAACAGTAAGAAAAAACGGCTACTAACAAGCAGTTTTGCAATAGTGGGGCAGAAGTGCAAAATTGAACTTGTGTGCTTCTATCAACTTTTGTACATTAGCTGCCAGTTTAAGATGGGTGCATTTGAGTATGCCCAAAGGAGCCCGCAAGTATGCGCAGGACGAAGCCAGTAGCCGCGCCGATGGTGGCGCGGGTCTATCTGCGCGTCAGCACCGACGCGCAGGACTTGGAACGCCAAGAGGCGATCACTACGGCCGCGAAGGCCGCCGGCTACTACGTCGCCGGCATCTACCGTGAGAAGGCATCCGGCGCACGCGCCGACCGGCCTGAGCTGCTGCGCATGATCGGCGACCTACAGCCCGGCGAGGTGGTCATTGCCGAGAAGATCGACCGCATCAGCCGCCTACCTTTGCCCGAGGCCGAGCGCCTGGTGGCCTCGATACAGGCCAAAGGCGCACGCCTGGCCGTCCCTGGCGTGGTCGATCTATCCGACCTGGCGGCCGAGGCCCAGGGCGTCGCCAAGATCGTGCTGGAAGCCGTGCAGATCATGCTTTTTCGCCTGGCCTTGCAGATGGCCCGCGACGACTACGAGGACAGGCGCGAACGCCAGCGCCAAGGCATTGAGTTGGCCCGCCAGGCCGGGCGGTACAAGGGCCGCCGTGCTGATCCGAAGCGCCGCGCCCAAGTTGTCGCGCTGCGCAAGTCCGGCTACAGCATCAACAAGACCGCCGAGCTGGCCGGGTACAGTGCGGCCCAGGTGAAACGGATATGGGCCGAGGTCAGCCAGGCCGAAGCGAAGCAGCACGGCGCGTTCGTGGAGGACGCATTGACGGAAGCCGATGCCCTGGCCGCTGTCGGCCAGGATGAGCGCCAGGAGGAAAGGGCATGAAGAAGCCGAACCAAGACGACGAGCCGTTTTTCATCACCGAGGAGATTGCGGCCGAAATGATCGCCGGCGGCTATGAGTTCGAGCTGCCGCCCATTCCTTGCACCATCCGCCTACGCGACGTGCTGGAGCGCATGACCGATGCTGAGCTAGCATTGCAGCCGGGCGAGATCGCCGACCAGGAGCGTGAACGCTGCCGGCGCAAGCCGTGTTCAACCTCATGATCTGGTCATGGTATTTTTCATGGCACTGAGCCTGATAGTTCTTGCAAATTGTTGTCACTAAAGGGTTTTGTGTGCTTGTTTACAATCGAGTGGGAGTGACGGGCACTGGCTGGCAATGTCTAGCAACGGCAGGCATTTCGGCTGAGGGTAAAAGAACTTTCCGCTAAGCGATAGACTGTATGTAAACACAGTATTGCAAGGACGCGGAACATGC
>NZ_VPAF01000004.1:0-305417 GCF_013419345.1 Acinetobacter sp. YH12086 | reverse complement strand
ATAGCAAGAGTGAACCACCTGATCCCTTCCCGAACTCAGAAGTGAAACCTCTTAGCGCTGATGGTAGTGTGGGGTTACCCATGTGAGAGTAAGTCATCGCCAGCTCATTATTCGAAACACCCCCTGATACGTCAGGGGGTGTTTTTTTATGTGTTCGGAAAAAGATAAAAGGAAACGAACGTTATAAAAGTAGAAAAAGCTAAAGCACAAAAATAGGAAAACGAGAGATATTTAAAAAGAATGAGGCTAAATAGCGCAAAAAATTTACATCAAGGTGAGCTTATATTCTTTATAGTGAAATTCAGTCTGCAATGTATAAAAATAATAGAATATACATACGCTCCAAGATCTCGATGAAATCTTTATTTTAGAGATATTGCAGCAACGCTTTTAGGCAAATATGCAGCGTCATCCAGAATTGCTTTGGGATGAAGTTAAAAAACAATTGATAGCACAGTCCTCAAAACTAAAAATTTTAATCGAAATGGAAATAACAGGCGGTGAGCCAGATATTGTGACGCTGAATCGGCAATCTAATGACCTGATATTTTATGATTGCAGCTTAGAGTCGCCAAAATCTAGACGAAGCTTATGTTATGACCGTGATGCCTTGAAGAATCGGAAGGATCATCCTCCGAAAAATAACGTTATAGACATGGTTCGAGACATCGGTGCTGAGCTGCTGACAGAAGAAGAATATCGTGCGATACAGAAAGTTTTCAATTTTAATTTGAAGACTTCGAGCTGGATTGTGACGCCAGTTGATATGCGGCAAAAGGGCGGGGCACTGTTTTGTGATCGACGTTATGATCATGTATTTAGCTATCATAATAGCGCGCAGTCATATTATGCGTCTCGTGGATTTCGCTGTAAGCAGGTGATTGCTTAGTCTCAGGGCTATCAATGCATTTAAAACAATCAAGAGTGTTCAAACGAGCTTTTCTATATATATGGTTACGTTTGTTTTTTAGACATTTAAAATTTTTCTAAACTAAAGATAGAAATAAATGATGGTCTGTCGTTCTGAAGTTTAATGAAAGAATAGAAGAATTAAGCCTGAAAATAAGGGTATTATTATTTAAAAAAATCAGTTAAATAATCATATATTGATAATGTTTAATAATTAAACTAAAACATGAAAAATAATAAAATTAACATGTACTTATAAGTAATTCGATTTATTAAACATACGTCTAATATCCCTAGAAAACACTGTTCCGTATATTCCGTGGCTGTTGAATTTTACTTAAAAATTCAATGAATGTTATGGACAAGTACTCATGGGAGATGAGAACGATGACAACGGAAAAAATAGACATAAATTCTGTAGTCGATAAGGCTAAGTTTACCCCGTTCCACTTCAATGTTGTGGCTTGGTGCTTATTGATTATTTTATTTGATGGCTACGACCTAGCAATCAATGGTGTGGTTTTACCTTTACTCATGCAAGACTGGGGCTTAAGTGCAATGCAAGCGGGGATGCTTGCCAGTACTGCGCTCGCAGGTATGATGTTTGGTGCCATGTTCTTTGGTTCTTTAGCAGATAAGATTGGCCGTAAAAAAGTCATTATGATCTGTATTGTTTTATTTAGTGGTTTGACCTTTGCTGGTGGTTTTGCGTCGAATCCAACAGAATTTGGTATTTTGCGTTTCTTGGCTGGTTTAGGGATTGGCGGTGTAATGCCTAACCTTGTGGCTTTAACGTCGGAATACGCGCCGCAGAAGATGCGTAGCACACTGGTAACGACCATGTTTAGTGGTTATGCAGTCGGTGGTGTGATGGCGGCACTTTTAGGTTCATGGTTCACCCCTGACTTTGGTTGGCAAATCATGTTCTTTATTGCGGGTATTCCACTTTTTCTTTTACCTGTGATTTGGAAATTTTTACCTGAATCTTTGGCATTTATGGTGAAAGAAAACAAACAGGAAAAAGCCCGCAGTATCGTGAAGCGCTTAGCACCTGAAGTGAAAGTGACTGAAAATACAGTGTTCACTTTACCACAGGAAAATGTACCAGAAGCAGCAAACGTGGTGAGCTTGTTCCGCCGTGGTCGTGCCGTAAATACATTGCTGTTTTGGGTGGCGTTCTTTACGTGCCTATTGACCATGTATGCGCTAAGCAGCTGGTTACCAAAACTGATGATGGCAGCCGGTTATTCTATGGATAACAGCTTAATGTTCATGATGGTCATGAACGTGGGCGCAGTTGTGGGTATTGTGGGCGGTGGTATTTTGGCTGACCGTTTCCATTTAAAACCTGTGTTGATGGTTTTGGGTATGATGGGCGCGATTGTGATGAGCTTGATGGGCTTCCAGTCTAATCAGTTCTTGCTATACATCTTGGTGTTCTTGGCAGGTGCTGCATCTATTGGTTCGCAAATGCTGCTGTACAGCTATGTGGCGCAGTATTACCCACTTGCTGTACGTTCGACGGGTATTGGTTGGTCTTCTGCGATCGGTCGTATGGGCGCGATTGTAGGGCCGATCTTGATTGGTGGTTTGCTCGGTATGAACTTACCTGCGCATTTCAACTTTATGGCGGTAGGTTTACCTGTACTGATTACTGCGATCGCGGTTGCATTGATCACGCATGAAAATGACAGTGATAAAATTGATGTTAAAGAGGCATCTACAGCCAAAGCTTAAGTTGTGATTCTTTAAATAGAAAAGCCTCCGTAAGGGGGCTTTTTTTTGGTTATTTAAAATGCTAATAAAATAATTATTTTATATTTTCTAATATTCTATATTTATAAGTTTTTAAAAAAGATATAAAAACTTAACTATGACTATTTTATGGGGGGAGAGATGGAGTTTATTGAGCAAATTAAAGAAGTAATGAAGGAATCGCGAAAAGAAATGCATGTTGATCAAATAGCAGAAGCAATCGTAGCGAAATATCCTCATACTCAGCAGCATCTAGATGTTTTATCTAAGAAAATCTCTTCGATACTTTCAAAGGATATTGACAAATATAAAACAAAATCAGAGTTCACAAAACCAAAAAATTCTAAAGGTGCTCCAAGACGGGGAATTTACAGATTAAAAATCAAAAAAGTTGTACCTGATATTGTTCCACCGCCACCTACAGTTAATGCACTGTATACGGGCAAGGCTGGTGAATTTGCAGTGATGGCTGAATTATTATTTTTTGGATTTAATACATCATATATGGCTGTTGATGATGGTATTGATCTTGTCGCAGCAAAAGATAATAAATACTTTCATATACAGGTTAAAACAGCCAATATATCTGAATCAAATAATCAGTATAGATTCACGATAAATCAGAGATCTTATGATTCAAAGGATGCATCATCTACTTTCTATATTTTTGTATTACGATCATGTAATGGTCCATCTTATGTAAATAATTATATTATTCTTCCAAATAGTGATATCAGTCGATTACTGGAATCTGGAACTATTACACAAGCGGCTAAATTATCCATTCGTATTGAACGCGATAAAAATGGAAAATATTTATTAAATTCAAAGGAAACTGTGAATTACGCTTTAAATAGATTTGATAAAATTCGTTAAATAAACTGATTTATATGACCAATTCTGCCATGGTCATTAATTGACAAGCGATATTTATAGAAATTACAAATAGGTATTATGATCATGCAATTTAATTCTATCTCCCCAATCCCTGAAGATGATGAAGAGCTGCATCTGCCTGAACTGGTGTACTGGGCATCTTTAGGTGAACGCGCAGAAGTCGAAAAATCTTTGGCAAATGGCACAGACGTAAACACTGCCGATGAAGAAGGCTACAGCGCACTGCATGCAGCCGCAGAAAACGGCTATTTAGACGTAGTGAAGCTATTGGTAGAGAAAGGTGCAAATGTACAGCATAAGACCCAATACACAGCATTAGAGCTCGCAGAAATGGCAGGCAATGATGATGTGGTAGCTTACTTAAAAAATTTGTAAGCCATATATTTTATAATGTTGATTCATAAAATACCCGCATGCAATATGCGGGTATTTTCATTTTAGTATTATTGTTGCTGTTGCTGTTGCTGTTGCTGTTGCTGTTGCTGTTGCTGTTGCTGTTGCTGTTGCTGTTGCTGTTGCTGTTGCTGTTGCTGTTGCTGTTGCTGTTGCTGTTGCTGTTGCTCAAGCTCCTGCTGAATCGCTTGATTAAACGCAGGCAAGTCATCTGGACAACGAGAAGTAATGAGCACCCAACCACCCGTATTACAGCGGTGCACCTGCTCATCGACCCAATGTGCACCCGCATTTTCCAAATCCAAACGAATACTTTTATAAGACGTCAGAGTTTTATCACGAATTCGTTCAGCATTAATGAGCGCCCAAGGACCATGACAAATTGCAGCAATAGGTTTTTGATGGCTAGCAAAGTTTTGAATAAGCCGCAGCGCATCTTCATCGATCCGTAGATGATCTGCATTGACAGTTCCACCCGGAATCACCAACACGTCATAGTCTTCAGCATTTACGCTGCTCAATTGGGCATTGGGTTGGACTTCAGCTTCGACCTTTTTGTCTGCTTTTACTGTCTGGACCGCAGCATGTTTAACAGCGGCATGAATGGCTTCAATTCCCTTTTCATTTAAATAATTTAAGGGTTGAATCAGCTCATCATGTTCAACACCGACATTTGACGTTATCACTAAAGCTTTTAAAGTCATGATTGACTCCTTGCAATGAGGATTGTCTACCACGCTAGCAACTTGACGGATTTGGGTATGTAATAATTTCGCAGGAAAGTGTAAGAAGTTTTGACAGAGAAATTATTCGAAAATTCTAGATTAGAGCGAATTCTTTAAAAAATCAGCTATAAAAAAGAAAACCCCGACATCCTGTCGGGGTTTTCTTCGTATTTCGTGTTCTAGATACAACTCCTTGTCATATCTCACGTCCTGATGCAGAAACTTATTGTTATTGTTTTATGTTTCGGAAACTTCCTGTCTCCTGATAACTGTAGATTAGGCCTGTTTCATAAACTTGGAAAGCCGCAATTTTCTGCATGTCATGTAAGCCAAAACGTACAAAATTATTCTGTTACCTTTCCAAAGAAAAATCATCTGATTAATTGATTAGAATCAAATGATTATAAAAGGGAAGGGAACAGTAAATGAAACAATGTATACAATATTTTCGAATGCCTAGCCTCATCGTCGGTATCTTGATGACAGCCGCATGCCATGCGGAAAACACCACAACTACAGCACAAGATCAAACACCAAGCCAAGCTCAAAAATCGGCACAAATCCAGCAAGAACAACGCTTTAAAATACAAAAAATCGCTCAATTTAATGAACCTTGGGCGTTTCAACAACTCCCAGATGGACGCTTATTGCTAACTGAAAGAAAAGGTCAACTGATCATCTTTAACCCGCAAAATCAGCAGAAAATACAGGTGAAAAACCTTCCCAAAGTTGCCTATGGCGGACAAGGCGGATTAGGTGATATTGCACTTGATCCGCAGTTTGAAAAAAATCATCAGATATACTTGAGCTATGCAGAAGCGGGACAGGGCGGTTATGGCGCTGTCATCGAAAAAGCCACATTAAACCTCAATGAAGCTGCACCAAGTTTAAAACAGCGGAAAATCATTTGGAGGCAAATTCCAAAAGTAGAAGGTCAAGGCCATTATTCACACCGTATGCAGTTTGGTGCAGATGGAAAATTATGGGTGAGTTCGGGCGAACGTCAGAAGTTTGATCCTGCACAAGATCTGCAGTCAAATTTGGGTAAAGTACTGCGCTTAAATAGTGATGGAACACCTGCTGCGGATAATCCATTTCAGACCCAAGGCGAAGTTGCAAAGCAAGTGTGGAGTTTCGGGCACCGTAACCCTTTAGGCATGGCATTTGATGCAAAACAACAGCTGTGGGTGGCCGAAATGGGCCCGAAAGGCGGTGATGAGTTAAATCTCGTGCAGCGTGCGAAAAACTATGGCTATCCGCATGTGTCGAATGGCGATCATTATGATGATCAACCGATTCCTGATCATCATACACGGCCTGAATTTGAAGCGCCGCTCATCAGTTGGACACCTGTGATTTCACCATCCAGTCTGATGTTTTATCAGGGCGATCGTTTCCCACAGTGGAAAAATAAGGCCCTGATTGGTGGCTTATCTTCACAAGCGATTGTAATTGTTGATACAGAGCTTAAACCTGTCCAAGAAACACAACGAATTGCCATGCCACAGCGTATCCGTGGACTCATTGAAACCAAAGACGGCAGTATTTGGGGCATTGAAGATGGAGAAAAGGCATGGTTATTCAAAATTGAGCCTAAATAGTGGCTAAAAAATAAACAAAAAATTCAAAAAATAAAAAAAAGCCCCTACGGGGCTTCTCACATACAGGCCTACACGAATTTTAAATACGTCAGCTAAGCCGCATAGTGCTCATCGGCATTAAATGCATTGGCTTGAATTTGAATTAATTTACGATTTCCTTGTTCTCCATTCATTCGCCAATGCGCAATTTTAATATTATCCACAATAGCAACATCGCCTTTATGCCACTGTAAAAGCAGGGCATCTTTATACATCGCATCAAAAAATTGCTGCTTTTCGGCATCGTTCCATTCAATTTGTTGACCTTCTGGCGTGTAAATTTCCCAAGTCAGTTGCATGCCATCCGCCGTCGAATCAATTTCAATGTCCCCTCGATTTTCAAAGCAATTTTTCGCGGCCTGATGGGCAAATGGATTGGTATTATTGGCAAAAGCCCATGGCTGAATCACATGCTTTTTTGTATCAGGGTGATGAATCACCAGTGGCGAACGCTGTAAGGTCAGTTTGGCTTTTTTATCTTGTCGAATCTCTAAACTAAACGGGCTCTTTTTCAGCAATAACCGATCAAATAATCCCACCTCGCGCGCCGAGACATAAGAAAAATGGTTCCATGCGCCGAGATATTTTTCTTGTAGATGTTTCGGAAAACTCTCCCAAATTTGCTCTAAGTTATTAAATCCAGTTTCTGCTAAATACGTCGAAGGTTCCTGACAAAATAAGGCGATATAACGCGAGCGTTCTGAGCGCACGCCGCCTTCAACATGCGGACCTTGTACTGAGTTTTCGACTGGACCTAATTGCACTGTGTTGCGATCTATATAACGACGGTAGTCGCCTGCGCCGAGCAATTTCTCGCTGTATTTTCGCATCCATGATGCAACCCAGCTGGGCATATTGGGGTTAAATGCATTCCATGGGGTAAACTGGAAATATTGTTCAATCAGTTGGTTAAATTGTTCGGGTTGCTCGATGTTAAAACCACGAAACAGTAAGATGCCATTTTCATGGATTTGTTGTAAAAGCTCTTGTCGATGCGCGCCAATATATTGTGCAAGATCTTGCGGGCTATTGTGTTCTGGAGCGGCATGAAAAATGCGGGTAAAACTATTCAGTTGTTGCTGTTGCAATTGCATAGGTCATTCTCTAATTTTTTAATTCAATTTTTATTGTTGTCGCCTAATCCCTAAGCGCTGACAGTTCGAGCTGCTGAACTCGCAGCCGTTATTCTGTCTAAATTCTCTGCCGATTATAAGTACAGTTTTACTGTTGCGATGTAAGTATTGTTGATAAATTGCGATTTTTCGACGAATAGAGTGCGATCGCTGAATGAATGACGACATGAAAAAAGCCCTCGACATCCTATCGAGGGCTTTTTAGATTCATTCTAAAGATATGACTCCTGTCATACCGATCAGCGTTCCTGCTGCATGTGCATTATTTATTTTTATTGCAAGACATCCTGTCTCTGTATGTTCTTACTATAGGCGCGTTGCTGTTAAGGCTACAGGCGTAATTACTGCAAGCGCTGTAGGTAAATGCCTACAGCAGAACGCCGCTAAATCCTGCTAGTGTAGTGATTTAAATAACAACAATGAGTTTCGCGCATGCCTGCAACACAAATCGATATACGGATGCAATACAGCATAGAACAAGAACAACAGCTGATGAATGCTGTCTTTGACGCCTTACAACAGAGTTTTCAACTGCCTCGATATGACCGCAATATACGTTTGCAAGTGCATGCGCCACATCGGTTTCAGGTGTTTGATCATTTGACGCAGCCTGAGCGCTTTACACATATCACCCTCGATTGTTTTGCGGGACGAACCTTAGCAACCAAGCGTAAGTTATATCAAATGCTGGTGCAGAATTTGGTGGAATTTGGCATTCCGGCCGACCATATCATCATTACCTTATGTGAAAGCCCCCAAAAAAACTGGGGGATTCGAGGTGGTCAAGCCGCTTGTGATGTTGATTTAGGTTTTCAGGTGGATGTTTAGTCTGTGCAAATACATGGAATGTTGCTTTCACGGAGCCTAAACGAAAAAAGCCCCGACATCCTGTCGGGGCTTTTTCGGATTCATTCTAGCGGTATAACTCCTGTCCTACCGTTAAGCTTCCTGCTCATTGTCTTATTATTGTTGTTTTATGGTCAGTGACATCCTGTCGCTGTATGACCTTAATATAAAAGTAATCCAATAACGTGAATAGTGTCTATTATCCGCATCTGATGTAAGCCAAAACGTACAACACCTAAATTATCATTTTGTCCGTCGCGTCAATGTATTGCACAGCATTAAGGCTATCGACCTATAGAACTATTGACCCAAATCGATCTAAACCTGTTTTAAAACAGCGGGAAGCTGGTTTTGATGAGATTAAAATCTTCATCAGCGGTGTTACATATTTTTGCGATTAATTTGTTGAATGGTGAACTAATTTATCAGACATTAAAAATTCATAATGAAAAATATACAGGGAATAAGATCGATGCTAAGAACACTTACACAACAACGGACGACATCAAAACTTCAGCTCGCATTAAGCTGCGTCATTGCGCTTAGTGCTTCAGCAAGTTGGGCAGCATCTCCACAAGAGATTAAGCAAGTTGTGGAAAGTCAAAAGCAAAGTTATTTAGAGACCTTGAAAACCTTGGTCAATATTGAATCCGGCAGTAAGGATCTTGAAGGCCTGAATCAAATGGCCAAAGTGGTGGCAGATCAGTTGAAGAATGTCGGTGCTGAAGTGAGTGTGATCGAAAGTACAGATATTTATCGCATGGACGATACACCTGAGAAAATGGGACCAATAGTTAAAGGGGTATTGAAAGGTCAAGGTAAAAGTAAAATCATGATGATCGCGCATATGGATACGGTTTATGAACGGGGAATGCTTAAAAACCAACCGTTTAAAATTGACGGTAATCAGGTCTATGGCTTAGGTATCATTGATGATAAACAAGGGGTAGCTGCAATTTTGCATGTTTTGAATACCCTTAAAAAATTGAATTATAAAGACTATGGCACGATCACTGTTTTGATGAATTCAGATGAGGAAATCAGCTCACCTGCCTCACGTAAGTTGATTACAGAAACAGCACAAGATCAGGATGTGGTGTTGTCTTTTGAAGGGGGCGGTAAAGATGGTAACTTACGTCTGGCAACCAGTGGCATTGGCGCAGCCTATTTAGAAATTAAAGGAAAATCTTCACATGCCGGTGTGAAACCTGAGGCAGGGGTGAATGCACTCACTGAGCTCTCTCACCAAATCGCACAAATGCAAAATCTATCTGATCCTAACACTGGGTTAAAGCTGAATTGGACTGTGGCGGAAGCGGGTAAAACACGCAATGTCATTCCAGAACATGCTGCTGCACAGGCGGATGTCAGAGCACTACGTGTCCAAGACTTTGAGGCCGTGGAAAAAACGTTAAATGAGAAAATCAAAAATAAAAAGTTATCAGATAGCCAAGTCAGTGTGAAATTTGAAGTCCGCCGTCCACCGTTGGCTGTAAATGATGCCTCTAAAAAGTTGGCTGAAAAAGCGCAAGACATCTATAAAAATGAGTTAAACATTCCATTGACTGTTTCTTTGACTCCAACAGGAGGCGGTACTGATGCTGCTTTTGCTGGAGTAAAGTCGAAAGCTGCTGTAATTGAGGGAATGGGATTATCAGGAGATGGGGCTCACTCAAGCAATGCAGAATATATTTTAAAAGACAGTATTATTCCGCGTTTGTATTTGGCAACACGATTAATTGTGGATGTGTCGAAAGCAAGATAATATTCTATATCGCAATGATTAGAAGGAGCCTACCTAGGTGGGCTTCATTATGATTAAGCATACAGAACGAAATGAAAAAGCCCCAACGTCCTGTTGGGGCTTTTTCGTATATTGCTAAGATTCAACTCCTGTCAAATCAATCGCTTCCTGCATGTTCCATTCTTTTTATTCTAGAAACTTCCTGTCTCTGTATGGTTTAACTATAAATAAGGTGCTTCAATTAGCATAGTGGTCAAGGACGCCATCTGCTGTAAGCATTTTCTTACATCGAACGCATGACATGAGTTAAGCACTGACATACTGCACCAATTTATCAAACACAGATTTTAGAGCTTTGTTATCAAACTCATTACCTTCAAAGGTTTCAGCACGGTTACGTGCGAAAATATCGCGAATTTCGACTACAGCATTACTGTCAATTAAGCCCAATTGGGTTGCCACTTGGCGAATTTGATCAATCGAACGTGAACCATTGGTGCCACCATAGCTAACGTATGCCGCAGGTTTTCCGGCCCATTCTTTACCGAGGTAATCCAATGCATTTTTGAGCGCAGGGCTGTAGCCGTGGTTATATTCAGGGCTAATGAAAATAAATGCGTCACCTTGTGCGATTTTATCTGCCCATGCTTGTTGTTTGGGTTGGTCATAAATCCCGGTTAATGGCGGATGTGCGCCTGCAAAAATTGGCAGATCCCATTCTTTTAAATCGACAATTTCAGTTTCTACGGTACTGTAGTCATAGCTTTCGATTTCTGAAAGTAGCCAGTTGGCAATTTTAATTGCCGTACGGCCTTCGCGGACACTGCCGACAATAATATGAAGTTTCATCGTATTTCCTGTCTTGTTTTAAAGTCTTGCATTAAATTAATATGAAAACGGTCCGTTGCATATACAGAAAATGTATCGAGTCGATTGATAGTTATAAAAATAGTGATAAAAAAAGCTCCCGAAGGAGCTTTTTATTTGCTGAAACTTAGATCAGTTTCACGCCTTGTTGACCGGCAGGGGTCACTTTGAAAATTTCAACTTCAAAGGTGATATTTTTACCGGCTAGAGGGTGGTTGAAATCCACTTCGGTAATGTCTTCACCCACAGTTTTGATCACCCCATACAGACTTTGTTTGGCTTTATCTTCAAACTCAATCATATGGCCTTCAACAGGACGTTGCTCAAATTTGACAGTATCAAACTTTTGTACGTTTTCTGGGTTCCATGGACCAAAAGCATCTTCAGGAGGAAGGCTTACGGTACGGCGGTCACCTGCACGTAAACCGAATAAAGCTTTCTCAAAACCCGGTAATAAGCTGCCATCACCCATGACAAGGCTGACAGGTTCAGCACGGCTACGGGTATTGTCAATTTCTACGCCATTTTCAATAGCAACAGAAAAGTGAAGGTCTACTTTAGAGCCTTCTTCAATACGAGTTTCCTCGTTAGGATTGATAAAATCAGTCATTTTGCGCTTCCGCACGTTGAATTCGGTGTTTTTCTAAGAAAAACGTATCGATAAGAAGCAGAATCGTGCCTAAAGTAATGGCACTGTCTGCAATATTAAATGCAGGAAAGTGACTGTTGTTGTAATACACGTGAATGAAATCCACCACATAGCCTAAAGATACGCGGTCAATTAAGTTACCGATTGCGCCGCCTAAAATTAGGGCAATGGCAATCGGAAGGACTTTCACGTTTTTTGGCATACGCATGAGCCAAAATACAAAAATGACAGACACAAGTCCTGCGAGTGAAGTAAAGAAATAACGTTGCCATCCACCGGCATCGGACAAGAAACTAAAGGCAGCGCCATAGTTATGTAGTAATGTCCAATTTAAAAAGGGCATGACAGGTACAGGATCTGCGTAGTTCAGATGTGTACTTGCAATCCATTTGGTCCATTGATCCAAAATAATGGCAACAATGGATAAGCCCACCCACACTAAATTGTGTGGGTAGAATTGAAAGAAGCCCTTTTTTTCTTGTGGATTAGGCATATTTTCTCTCTTCGCCTTGACCTGTAGGAAGGTTAATAATACAACGAGAACAAAGACCTGGATGTTCATGATGTGTATTCACATCTGGCAGGACATGCCAGCAGCGTGCACATTTTTCACCATCAGCAGCAGAGACTTTGACATTTAAACCATCAAGGTCAGAGGCTTCACCTTGCGCTGCATCAAATTCATTGACAATCACTTGAGAAGTGATGAGGACAAAACGCAGTTCTTCACCGAATTTGTCTAAAACAGCTTTCAGCTCAGCATTGGCCCAAAGTTCAACTTTAGCAGACAAGTTTGAACCCACAGTTTTTGCAGTACGTGCAGCTTCAATAAACTTGTTCACTGCAGATTTAACGGTGATCAAGGTTTGCCATTCAGCTTCAGTCACTAAATTTGCTGTAGAGGCTACAGGAATGTCATACCACTCCGCAGTAAATACATATTTCTCAGATTGCTCTGGAATTAACGGCCAAGCTTCTTGTGCAGTGAAGGTCAAGATTGGTGCCATCCAACGTACGAAAGCTTGTACCAAGTGATACAACGCAGTTTGTGCAGAATGACGCGCCGCAGAGTCGGCTTTGGTGGTGTACTGACGGTCTTTGATGATGTCGAGGTAGAAACCACCCAAGTCATTAATACAGAAGTTGGTCAATGCGCTGGTCACGATATGGAAGTTCATATCTTCATAGGCTTGCTGAATGGTTTTCTGTACTTCCGCAGCACGTTGCAAGATGTATTGATCAAGCGCGATCAATTGATCAACAGGCAACGCATCCGTCGATGGTTTGAAGCCATTCAAGTTAGCCAACAAGAAACGCAATGTGTTACGGATACGGCGGTAACCATCTGATGCACGGCTAAAGATTTCTTTACCCGCAGTCATTTCATAACGGTAGTCTGCAGACGCGATCCAGAAACGTAGGCCATCTGCACCCATGTCTTTGATGATGTCTTGTGGAGTGATCACGTTACCGATCGACTTCGACATTTTGCGGCCTTTCTCATCCACAACGAAGCCGTGAGTCAATAAGCCTTTGTACGGTGCACGGTTGTTAATTGCCATAGACGTCAACAATGAAGATTGGAACCAGCCACGATGTTGGTCAGAACCTTCAAGGTACAAGTCAGCAGGGTCTTGCAATTCTTCACGTTCACGAAGCACTGCAAAGTGTGTTGTTCCAGAGTCAAACCAAACGTCTAGCGTATCGCGAACCGCATTGTACTGCTCTGCATCTGCACCGATAAACTCAGACGCATCACGGTTATACCAACCGTCAATACCTTCTTGTTCAATCAGCTTCGCCACTTCTTCGATCAGCTCAGGCGTACGCGGGTGAAGTTCGTTGGTGTCTTTATGCACGAAGAATGGAATTGGCACGCCCCATGTACGTTGACGTGAAATACACCAGTCTGGACGACCTTCAATCATCGACTGGATACGGTTTTTACCCCAATCCGGTACGAAGCTGATGTCATTTTCAATCGCGTTCAATGCACCTTGGCGTAAACCTTTTGCATCCATGCTGATGAACCATTGCGGTGTTGCACGGAAGATAATCGGTGTTTTATGGCGCCAGCAATGTGGATAGCTATGTTTGATCACCACATGTGCCCAAAGTTTGCCTGCTTCGGTTAAAGCAGCAATGATTTTTGGATTAGCTTTGTAGATGTGTTCGCCTGCAAAAATTGGCGCAGTTGGTAAATACACACCGTTGCCGCCGACTGGATTGTCGACTTTTAGGTTGTACTGTAAGCCAACTTTATAGTCGTCCACACCATGGCCTGGCGCTGTATGTACAGCACCTGTACCACTGCCGTCTGTGACATGCTCACCTAAGATTACTGGTACTTGGCGTTCAGCAATTAACGGATGTTGTAGTACTAGGTTTTCAAGTTTTGCACCAGCAAACTCAGCAATCACTTCAACTGCGTTAAAGCCATAACGCTGCGTTGCAGATTCAACCAATGATTTTGCAAGGATGAAGTTTTGCGCTGCTTTGTCTTCGCCAGTTGCTTTCACCAATTGGTATTCAAGCTCAGCATGTAGAGCAACCGCTTGGTTGGCAGGCATGGTCCAAGGCGTAGTTGTCCAGATCACGATATCTGTAGAATCGCTAACTGTAACACCTAGGCGTGCAGATAAATCAGCTAAATCAACAACGCTAAAACCAACGTCAATCGCATCTGATTTTTTGTCTTCGTATTCCACTTCAGCTTCAGCTAAGGCAGAACCACAGTCCAAACACCAGTTTACAGGTTTAAGACCCGGCTCAATATGGCCTGCTTTGGCAATTTCACCGAGCGAACGAACGATGTCGGCTTCTTGTTTGAAGTTCATGGTGAGGTAAGGGTTGTCCCAATCACCAAACACACCCATACGCACGAAGTCTTTTTTCTGTAATTCAACTTGGGTGTAGGCATATTCACGGCACGCTTTACGGAAATTTGAGGCATCTACTTTCACGCCGACTTTACCGACTTTTTCTTCAACTTTCAGTTCGATTGGAAGACCGTGACAGTCCCAACCTGGTACATACGGTGCGTCAAAACCGTCCATTACACGGCTTTTGATGATGATGTCTTTCAGGACTTTATTCACCGCATGGCCTAAGTGAATTTGGCCATTTGCGTATGGAGGGCCGTCATGAAGCACATATTTTTTCTTGCCAATACGCGATGCACGAATCTGCTGATAAATGTTGTCGGCATACCACTCTTCTAACCATTTCGCTTCACGTACTGCGAGATTTGCTTTCATCGCAAATTCAGTACCTGGGAGGTTTAGCGTGGCTTTATAATCCACTGCATTTTCAGGAGTTTGCTTATCGCTCATGCAAGTTGTCTTCCAAATTTATCAGCCCGTTGACTGACGCGTTTTACAATAAATAATCGGGGTTTAAAAGGGGAAATGAGGGTGCTGACCTCGAAACTCAAGGAGCTTTTCGACGTCGTCATCAATTCCGGCTTTCAGTGCTTCAAGCGAAGGGTAGTCCTTTTCGCCATGTAAAAAGTTCAAGAACGTCACCCGCATTAACAGGCCATACAGATTAGCAGAAACATCAGGAAAATGTACTTCTAATCGCCATTCAGGATGTTCCTGTTTAATCGCGGGACGCGTACCAACATGCCCTGCACCAAACAGGGCAGAGGGTGCATAACCTGCAACCCCTAATTTGTCAGCATTTTCGCTTTTTACTTTATCTGTTAAAGATTCGGTTTCACAAATGACATCGACTGCATAAATGCCATTTAAACAAGGTTTATGACGGTTTAAACGCACATTAATGGTAGGAAAATTAATCGTGCGACCGATTTGATCGCCATACTGTACACGACCTGTGATGCTATAAGGACGACCTAAAAGCTTTGCGGCATGGGCAAGGTCGCCTGCTTGTAATGTCTGACGAACCAGTGTTGAACTGACACGTTCGCCATCGACTTCGACATTTTGCAGGGCTGTGACTTGGAAGCCGTATTGGCGTAAAAATTCGCTATTGCCTTGACGGTTTTTGCCAAAGTGGTGATCTTCGCCCAAAACTAAACTTTGTGTATTGAGTTTATTTTTTAAAATATCGGCAAATTCTTCAGCGCTGAGATTACGAAAGGCATTGTCAAATTTCGCCACCACAATATAGTCGACGCCCAGTTCAGTTAAATATTCGACTTTTTCACGTAGTGAACTGATTCGAGGTGGAGCGTCATAAGCTTTAAAGAATTCAAGTGGTTGTGGCTCAAAAATCATCACAGCTGTTTTTAAGTTTTGTTGCTGTGCTATGTCTTTGAGCTGGCTGACCATCGCTTGATGACCCAAATGTACGCCATCAAAATTGCCAATGGTCACGGCAGTTTTGGGGAGTTCTAAGTGGGGCGCTAAAGCATTCAGACGGAGCAGCTTCATGGGCGAATCAATTGTTGAAAATGTTTGAGGGCTATATATTGCCATAATCTTCTGCGTTCGTCTTGTTGTTGTGTTTTTACTCAAGTTTTTTTATGCAGAGATGAATTGGTTATCAGTAAAATAAATTATAAAAATAAATATTAATCAATTTTTCTTATTTAATGGTGTGCTTAAACTATAGACATTCCATTTTGATGAGCATCATGCGATGAAAATGCCATTTTATCAACTCCAGCATAAACAAGACTTGATTCGTCATTTCACCCCAAACTGGTTTACGGTGGTGATGGGCACAGGTGTGGTGGCCCTCATTTTACCATCTATAGCGTTGGCGCCGCAGTGGATGTGGTCCATCGGAGCAGGGTTGTGGCAGATCAGCATCGTGTTGTTCATATTGTTTAGTGGGATGTATCTCAGCCGATGGATCTTGTATCCACAAGAAGCCAAGCAGATTTTCCAGCATCCGGTGATGAGTTTATTTCTTGGGGCAATCCCCATGGCACTGGCAATCCTGATCAATGGCGCATTGAAATTTGGCACCACGCTGTACACTGAGTTTTTGGGCGTAAGCATCATCACATGGGCTGAATATTTATGGTATGTCGATGTGTTGATGGCAATTGCGATTGCATGGTGTGTTCCCTTTCTGATGTTTAGTCGTCAGCAACATGCGCTGCAAGGCATGACCGCAGTATGGTTATTGCCGATAGTGGCTTGCGAGGTGGCTGCCAGTTCAGGCGGTTTATTGTTGGCGCATTTACCTGCACAGGCCCATGCTGTCCATATTTTGCTGGGGAGTTATCTGCTTTGGGGAATCTCAGTATTTCCAGCCTTTGCCATCTTAAGCATCTTGTTGCTGCGTCTGGCTTTACATCAATTGCCAAGCAAGGAGATGGCAATCAGCAGTTGGTTGGCCTTAGGACCGATTGGGACAGGGGCGTTAGCGCTGGTACTTTTGGGAGAGCAAGCCCCTCGTATTTTGACAGCAGTAAATTTGGTTGATTTAGGACAGGTGTTACTTCAAGGCGGTGTGTTTGCAGCCCTTGTTCTACTTGGATTTGGTGTATGGTGGTTTGGAATCGCTATACTCATCACGCTAAAACATTTACGAGATTTACCCTTTAATCTCGGGTGGTGGGCGATGACGTTTCCATTCGGCGTTTTTAGTTTGGCGGTCATCCATTTGGCGGAACAAACGCAGTTACACGCTATTCAACAGTTCGGTACTTTTTTTGCAGTATTGCTCTGTACGCTTTGGACATTGGTGATGCTGAAAACCATACAAGGGTTTTATCGCGGCAGCTTATTTTTTTCTCCGTGTTTAAAAGCGTATTGTGATGCTCAGCGCGCATCTTAAATGATGTCGGGTGAATGTAAATCCGTTGAAGAAAAATATAGCGCGATGGCTTTGACGGATTTCAGCAAACAAATATAGAGCTTCTGCAAGCGTGTGATGCAGTTACGTTATTTTGCTATCCAAGCAAAACATTCATGTATAAAATTTGCGCGTATTTTCGAGAGATCAACTGGCTTCGAGATATAAACTTGCTTGTAGTAGTAGGTGCTAGAGCAAGGCATATGGATTAAAACAAAAAAGATAAAAATAAGGATCGAATTATGTGTAATCAAACCAGTTTTTGGGATGATGCCAAAGGATTATTAGAAGAATGGTACGTTGCTTGTACCTCTAAAGAACTCAAAAAAGATCAACCTTTTTCAGCCACCCTGTATGGTAAAAAAATTGTCCTGTTCCGACAAAAAGATGGAACAGCCGCTGCATTGCTTGATCAATGTGTGCATCGTGGCGTACCTTTGTCTCAGGGTAAAATGACTGATGGCTGCGTGACATGTCCATATCATGGTTGGTCGTATCAGGGTGATGGGCATGTGGCGCATATTCCTAGTGTCAATGGACAATTTTTTCCAGAAAAACCGCATCCTTTTAAACAGCGTAGTTTTGATGTGTGTGAGCAAGATGGGGTGGTATGGATTTATCTCGGTGAAAAGCCAAAACAAGAACGCCCAGAAATATTTAAATTACCGTTTTATGATCAAGCCGGCTGGGTCAGCTATTACATGGTCGGCAGTTATGATGGCGAGATGGGCGCTGTTGCACAAAATATTATGGATGTGACCCATACCATATTTGTCCATGAAGGCTGGTTTCGTTCAGAGTCGGGAAAAGCCGTGGATGCCACCATAGATGTCGGGCCGCGCAAAGTAGTCGTTGACTATCATGACCATGATGCAGATGTTGGCATGATGCCATGGCTGACCAATCCGCATGGTGCTGAACAAGTCCACCGCGACAGTTTTATCGCGCCGAATATTACCTTGGTGGAATACCATTGGGGAGAGCCGTCGGGCATGGTGTTTAATAGTCTGATTAGCCCTGTGGGACCGTATGAGTCAAGGGTTTATACCTGTGTTAGTTATAAATTTCCGATTCCAAAATTGTTGTCTAAGGCATTGATGCCGGCTGTGAATGCCTATACTTGGGTGGTCAACAAACAAGACATTAAAATTTTGTCAGCGCGAAGAGCTGGCATCGAGCATATGCCGATGACCCATTCGCATAGTGTACGAGGGGATATGGCACATATTGCCTTAGAGAAGATTTTAGATGCCTTACGTCACGACCAACAATTGGCACCATCTTTTATTGGCAAACGTCCGATGCAATTTCAAATTTGATAGCAGTTGAATCTGCTTGAGGAGTTTATTTTTCTGAGCAATGTGATTTTTGAAGCTGATTTTTTCTGCGCACGTGCAAATGTATGCTATATGAAGGCATCAATTTGAGGAGACCGCTATGCGTCAGCAAATCGCTTTAATTATGGCACTGCCGAGTGAATCTAAAGGCTTGTTTGAAGCCGCAGGCATTGAAGTGCATTACAGTGGTATTGGTAAAGTCAATGCCGCATTTAAAGCCTTTGATGTGATTCAAAAAACCGGATGTCGTACTTTACTGAATTTGGGCACAGCGGGAAGTTCACATTTTGATGCACATGCTTTGGTTGAAGTGGCTCAATTTGTACAACGGGATATGGATGTATCGCCTTTGGGTTTTGATGTCGGGGTGACGCCGATGGATACCGATCATCCTGCTGAAATTCAGCCAGAGAGCATGTTTAGCCATTTGCCTAAAGGAATTTGTGGTACAGGCGACAGCTTTGAAACTGGGCTGCCGAAAGTACCGTGTAATCTTGTCGATATGGAAGGCTACGCAATCGCTAAAGTATGTAAAAAACTGGGTGTTCGCTTTGTGTCGGTAAAATATATTACCGATGGTGCGAATGACACAGCACATCTGGATTGGGAAGAAAATTTATTATTCGGCGCAAAGAAATTATTGGAATTATATCAAACAGTAAAATAAGGCATTCAGCTAATTTCGGTCGGCGACCATAGAATGCTATGGTCGTATGCCAATTCGACCCAATTCAATTTACTTTTCTGGGCGTGGAATTACACCGTAAAGCATCATATGGACGGTATGTTGAATAATCCGTTGTTGCATACTGCGATTACGTAAGGTTTTTCCAGTGACCATTTCCATTTGGGTTGCAAAGTCAGCATAGTTTTGCGTGATTGCCCAAATGTTCAGAATTAAAAGTTCTGGATCAATATCTTTTGAAATTTTGCCTTGTTCTTGCCAGTTGCTAATGACTTTGGCTTTGCGTTTCACTAATTTTTTTAGTGGACCTTTTAAAATTTCAAGAATGTGTGGTGCGCCCTGAATGACTTCAAGTGCGAACAAACGTGAGGCTTTCGGTTGGGTACGAGATACTTCAATTTTCTGCAATAGATAATTGGTGATCGCTTCTTCAGGCTCAAGGTCTGCTTCCAACATTTGTAGCGGAGCAAGCCACTTTTGTAGAACCGTTGTCAGAACTTCAACATAAAGCGCTTCTTTATTTTCATAGTAATAGAAAATATTCGATTTATGCATTTCTGCAATCTGTGCGATCTCATCCAAGCTGGCGCCATTGAAGCCATACAGGGAAAAGACATCCAGTGCTGCATTAAGCAACTGGTGGCGTTTCTGGGTACTCTTTTTTTGTTCCATTAGCTCTTTTAAGAAAATGAAAAGGGAATATTGAATTGTACGGCAAATCAACAGATTTGTGCACAATCATCGTTTTTAATTTTATGAATTTTGGCAGTTTATTCTGTTCAACGGTCAAATAAATACGACGAATGCCATAATATTTCAAATAATCATTTTAGGGTGAAATTTAAATAAATCATTATTTTTAGTCATGGATTTATATGATTTGTCGTAATTTTTGTGATGTATTTGTCAACAGGCGATAAATCTACCCTCAATGCTAAATATGGTTTTGTTGCGATATTGTTCTTGAATAGTACAGGAAGTCACACGGTTTAAGTGATGATTTCCTGCACAAGTACAGCTTAAGTGGCCAAGACCGCTTGTAAGACTTGTTGTTCAAGTTCAGTAAATTCAATGTCTTTTTTTCGTGGGCGGGTCAAATCGACACTAAATTCTTTGGCAATATGGCCTTTATCGAGCAAGATTATACGGTCTGCCAACTGCACGGCTTCACTTACATCATGCGTGACCAAAATCGCGGTAAACCCTTGTTCAGTCCAGAGTTTTTCAATCAAATTCTGCATATCTAAACGTGTTAAGGCATCGAGCGCACCCAGTGGTTCATCTAGCAGCAAAATGCGTGGTTTATGTGACAAAGCACGTGCCAGTGCAGTACGTTGACGTTGCCCCCCTGATAGCTGTGTTGGCCAAAGCCCCGCTTTGTCTTTTAAACCAACTTTCTCGAGGAGTGCTGTGGCATTGGCATGTTGGTCTTTGCTTAAACCGAGTTGCACATTTTTCTCAATGCTACGCCAAGGCAGGAGGCGAGGGTCTTGGAACATCACACGAATATCATCACTGGTGATGCCTTCACGAATATGACGTGCAGACTTAAATTTAATTTCGCCATAACTCGGTTTTTCTAAGTCGGCGATGAGGCGAAGCAGGGTACTTTTACCACAGCCACTACGACCGACAATCGCCAAGAATTCACCGGGTTGAATATGTAGGTCAAGGTCTTCAAGGACTTTAACATCGCCATAAAATTTGTGTAGTTGTTCAATCAGGATCTCTGCGCCCAACACCGCATGGGGGTTGATATCCTCGACTGAAGAACGCTGAGGTTGGGTTGAGTCGTCTGCATGACGGCTTATGCTTAAATCGGTCATCACATGCTCCTTATTTTTGGTAACCCGAGTGCCAACGGAGTAAATATTTTTCTAAGGCAACAGCCAGTACATCGGCTAATTTACCGAGTAGGGCATACAATAAAATCCCGACCAAGACGATATCGGTTTGTAGAAATTCGCGTGCGTTCATGGTCATATAACCGATGCCGGCTTGTGCAGAAATGGTTTCTGCCACAATCAACAAAACCCAAACGAGCCCGAGTGAAAAACGCAGACCAACTAAAATAGACGGCATCGCCCCCGGTAGAATGATTTCTTTATACAGTTGCCAGCCACTCAAACCGTAGCTTTTGCCCATTTCAATCAGTTGAGGATCTACAGAGCGAATACCATAATAGGTGTTGATATAAATGGGAAAGAATACGCCAATAGCAACTAAAAAAAGCTTGGCCGATTCATCGATCCCAAACCATAAAATCACCAAGGGAATCAGGGCAAGAGCAGGAATGTTACGGATCATTTGCAGCGTGGTATCAAGTAGCGTCGATGCTGTTTTGGATGAACCATTCAGCAGCCCTAAAAAAAGACCTAATCCACCACCGACTAAAAGCCCAACCAAAGCACGACCCGCACTGATTTGAACATGCTTCCACAGTTCACCACTGATCAGTAAGTTCCAAAAGGCCACCACCACCGCACTTGGCGCAGGCAAAATACGACTTTCTAACAGCCCTGTAACAGAGGCAATTTGCCACACGATAATTAATGCAATAGGAAACAACCAAGGCAGCAAACGCTGCCCGAGTTGTGTTCCACGTGAAACCTTCGGTGCTTTGAAGGTTTCAACAGAAACAGTTTTGGACATTAGGCCGGCTCCTGAATCTTTTCAGCTTTTTTATTTTCATCTGGGGTGTAGTTGTTCGCGACGATCTCACCAAATGGGCCGGTTAAGTTAGGTTGAACCAATTTTTGACGTGTTTCCAATGGCAGTAATGGGAACACCAATTCTGCAAAACGGATCGACTCTTCAAGGTGTGGGTAACCAGAGAAAATAAAGGTATTAATCCCGAGATCGGCATATTCTTGGATACGTGCGGCTACAGTTTCAGGATCACCAACGAGTGCCGTACCTGCACCACCACGAACCAATCCAACACCTGCCCATAAGTTTGGCGATACTTCTAATTTGCTACGGTCGCCATTGTGCAGTTCAGCCATACGGCGTTGACCAACAGAGTCCATGGTTTTGAACTTGGCTTGCGCGGCTGCAATGGTGGCATCGTCGACATATTGGATCAGCTCTTCTGCTGCTTTCCATGCTTCTTCATTGGTTTCGCGCACAATGACATGTAAACGAATGCCATAATTCAGTTCACGTCCTTTGGCTTTGGCTTTTTCACGCACCACTGCAATTTTTTCTTTTACCGCAGCAGGTGGCTCACCCCAAGTTAAATAGGTGTCAACTTGATCTGTCGCGAGTTCAACAGCAGCTTCTGACGAACCGCCAAACCATAGTGGTGGATAAGGTTTTTGTACCGGTGGATAGAGTAATTTGGCGTCGTCTACACTCAAACGTTCGCCATGGAAGGTATAGCTTTCACCAGTATGTGAACGGGTTAAAATTTCACGCCAAATTGTGGTGTATTCCGCGGCAGTTTGGTAACGCGTTGCGTGATCTTCATAGACACCATCACCCTTGAGTTCTTGCTCATCACCGCCTGTAACTAAATTCAGTAAGATACGACCGCCAGATAAACGGTCAAATGTTGCAGCCATACGTGCAGTCAGTGCAGGCGTTGTCACCCCTGGGCGTAGCGCGACTAGAAATTTTAGATTTTTAGTGGCATCAATCAAGCTTGCAGCTGTAAGCCATGGATCTTCACATGAACGACCTGTCGGAATCAGAACGCCTTCATAGCCAAGATTATCCACCGCTACCGCAATTTGCTTCATGTAGGCATGATCGACTTGGCGTGCACCTTTACTTGTTCCTAAGTAGCGACTGTCACCGTGGGTAGGGATAAACCAGAAAATTTTCATGTTCAGTTCCTTGTATTTTTGATGGCTCGGGTATCAATGTGATGAAGGTGTCCAAACTTGCTTTTGGACTTGAATGTTGTTTGGAATCAGTTGGACTTGTTTAAATAAGTCCGCAATATTTTGCTGTGCTTGTATGACCTCGGGTGTCAGTGGGCGCACAGGAGATGGTTTAGATCGGCGAGAAAAGGCTTGCGCAGCAATATTCTTTTGCAGCCCAGTGCTGTTTTGATAAACCTCTAAAGCCACATTTTGGTTCTTCACAATCCACTGATCGGAAGCGTCTAGGGCCTTTAAAAATTTAGCTGGGGCATCAGGGTGCGCTTGAACGACTTTTGGATTTGCCACATAAAATGAATAGGTCTTTGGAAAATCACCAGATTGAATCAGCACTTTAGCCTGAGCATCCAACTCCGCTGCAGATAAAAACGGGTCCCAAATGGCCCATGCATCAATTGATTTTTTATCAAATGCGGCCCGTGCATCTGCTGGTGGAATCCAAATCGGTTGAATGTCATTCCAAGTCAAACCGGCTTTTTCTAAAGTTTTGGCTAATAACTCATGCGCACTCGAGCCTTTTTGTACAGCAACGCGTTTGCCACGTAATTCTTGAATGGTTTTGATTGAGCTATCCGCTGGAATCACGACAGCAAGCGACTGTTCAGGCACCACTTCATAGCCAATATAATTCAGGTCTTTATTGGCAGCTTGGGCAAAAATAGGCGGGGTGTTGCCGACATAGCCATAATCCACCGCACCGACCGCAAGAGCTTCTAACATTTGTGGGCCAGCAGGGAATTCCTTCCATTCAATCTGAGCGCCGGGAAATTGTTGTTCAAAGAGCTTTTGTTCACGGGCAACCAGCAAATTTAATGCTGATTTTTGAAAACCGATAACCAAGGTTTTTACGGCAGTTTCAGTTGGTTTTTCACGATCCTGCTGTGCTGTTTCTTGTTTTTGGCAGGCACTGAGCCCAAGGCCTAAGGTGGCTAAAGTCAGTATGGAAAATGTTCTTAGAATACGCATGGCATCGCCCTTATGCTGTGGTCGGCTTATTTGATAATGGCCGACTCAATATTTAATTTATTTGGAATTAATTTTTCGTTATAAAACGCATCAGCGACTTGCTGCTGCTCTTGTGCCACTTGTGCAGTAATCGGCGTCACTTGATTGCCTAAGCGAGAAATTGATGTTTTAAGTACATCTAGACCTAAGCCGGTTTTGCCTTCGAGTAACTTGGCCGCTTCATCTTGATTTTTTGAGACCCATTGCGTGGTCAAATTCAACTCATTCACCACAGCTTGCAGGACTTTTGGATTTTCCTGAGCAAATTTGCGATCGGCCAAATAGAACTGGTAGTTCTTCACCAAGTTTTCGCCATTGGCAATGGTGCGAGCATTAAGTTGATGCTCAGCGGCAGAAAGGAACGGGTCCCAAATTACCCATGCATCGACTGCACCTTTTTCAAAGGCAGCTCGTGCATCGGCAGGCGGTAAATACACGACATTGATGTCGCTAAATTTAAGCTGATTGGCTTCCAACAACTTGAGCAACAGGTAATGCACGTTTGAGCCTTTGTTTAAGGCCACACGTTTACCTTTTAAGTCCTGAATACTGTGAATAGCCGAATCTTTTTGCACAATTAACGCTTCAGCTTTTGGAACAGCAGATTGGTTGGCAATGTAAACCAAATCGGTTTGAGCGGCTTGAGCAAAGATAGGTGGTGCTTCACCGACTTCACCAAATGAAACACTGCCCACATTGAGGCCTTCAAGCAGCTGTGGACCCGCAGGAAATTCCACCCATTTGATATTTACACCTTGGCTTTTTAAGGCTGTTTCTAAGGTTCCACGTTCTTTTAAAATTGGCAATAAGCCATATTTTTGGAAACCAATATTTAAGGTGACATTTTCTTCAGCCTCTTTTTTGCCACAGCCCGACATCATCATGGCACCCACAACCGCTGTAGACAGTACAAGTGTTTTTGTCCAGAGTTTTGCTTTGTGAGTACGCATGTGTTGCTCCTATAAAGGTCTAAATGTGCAGAACTGTTGATTTATGAACACATAAGCTAAAGATTTTTCTTTTTTGAAAAAAATAAGAAAACTTAAATTTAAAATTAGGAAAAAAGATAAATAAAAATCAGCAAAACTTATGAGAAATTATGATTTTAGAAAAACATATAATGTGTCGAAGTATTATTTTAAGTTATTGAAATTATTTTATTTATTTGGGTTATTTAAATGGTAGATATGGTTATTCTATGGCTTGCAAAGTGATTTGAGGGGATAGCCAAGGGATTCGGCATAACCTTATGCAAAATAATGCTATTCAGCGCATAAAAAAAGCCACTTTAAAGTGACTTTTTACAAACCAATGAGTTTCTTTGGTAGTTATATAAGGCCTGACGGGCACTCGGTAAGTCATCGACACTGACTTGTTCAAAACCTTGTTCAAGGAACCAATGCGCTGTCCGTGTGGTCAAAATAAACAATTGTTCAATACCTAAATCTCGCGCTTTTTCTTCTAAATAATGCAAAATTTGGCTACCGCGATTCGATTTTCGATAACCCGGATGCACAGCCACACATGCGATTTCAGCAGAGCGTTTTTCATCCCCTGTGATAGGAATCGGGTACAACGCAGCGCAGGCCAAAATCGTACCGTCACGTTCAATCACTGCAAATTGTCCAATTTCATTTTCCAGACGTTCGCGTGAGCGATAAACCAAGATGCCTTCTTGTTCGAGAGGGCGTAAGAGATTGATTAAGCCACCCACATCTTGAATATCGGCAGTACGCACTTCTTCATAATGCGCATCCGTGATCATGGTGCCAGAACCGTCACGCGTGAACAGTTCTTCGATCAATGCGCCATCATAGGCATATGAAATAAGATGAACACGGTGTACGCCTTGTAAAGAAGCATCTTTAGCAACGCTTAAATGCAGGGCAATATCGGGATTAGAATCTTGATATTGCAAAATATGCTGATCAAGTTGATGAGGTGTAATTTCGCGTTGTAGCTGCCCATGTTCATTGTGCAAACCGTGTTGTTTGCCCAAGAAAATTAACTTATCCGCTTTTAAACTGATCGCAGTTTTGGTCGCAACTTCTTCAGCCAATAAATTAAACACTTCACCTGTAGTGGAATAACCTGTCGGCCCAAGCACCACAATGTTTTGGCTCTCTAAATGACGTTGAATCGCATCAATATCGACGGAACGAACTTCACCAGACAGTTGAAAATCGATACCGTCACGAATGCCATACGGTTTTGCCGTGACCAAATTACCTGAGACCACATCAATACGCGCGCCGTACATCGGTGAGTTGGCTAAACCCATAGATAGGAGGGCTTCAATTTGCAGACGAATGGAGCCAACAGCATTCATCACAGCAGGTAAAGATTCGCGAGTGGTGATGCGACGATGATGATGAAATGGTGTCTGGATGCCGCTGCTTTGTAAATTATGATTGATTTGCGGACGGGCACCATGCACCAAAATTAGACGAATACCAAGCGAGTGTAATAAGGCAATATCGTGAATAATGTGTTGAAAATTTTCATGTTGCAGCGCTTCACCATCAAACATGATGACAAAGGTTTTGTTGCGATGCGCATTAATATAGGGTGCAGAATGACGGAACCAATGCACATACTGTAAGGTTGTGCTGGAAGATGGTTCAGTGATATTCGTTTGCATGCCTATGCCTGTTTATTCGCTTTGGTATGGATGATTCTAAACAAAAACATATGACAGCGGAAAGCAAATATAAAAAAACACCTGAACAGTGTTCAGGTGTTGGGAAAGGGACTTAAGAGATCGTCGAATGATTAGCCATTCTTAATGCGAATGATGCGATCGGTACGATCATTGACTAGCACGTAGTCACCATTGATTTTGTACCATTGTTGATAACGACCGGTGTTCGGTAAGCGGCGCGCTTCACGATCACTCACTTTGTAGCGGCTTGAATCGAAATAACGAGGAAAGCTTTGACCAACACGCCAATCGCGGCTTGGATTTACACGACGAAAGTCATTACGGTCGTAGCGATTATTGTCATAACGGTTGTTGTTATTCCAATTGCTCGGACGGTGATCTTTGTCCCAACGGTTGTCTTGATGTTGGTATGACGGATGGTAACGGCGGTCATCTTGACGATGGTCTGGCGCAGCAATGGCTGCTGTTGTTGCCATCAAAGCCGATACGGAAAGAACTAAACTCGATACGATTTTGTTCATGGGACACCTCTATACATTTCTAATCTGTTTTTCGATGATTCAAAATTAGCGAGAAAGTTCAGAGAAAGCGTGGGGGCAATATAGTTGAATTGTGAAATGTATGGAGGAAATTTGAAGGTGTGTAAATGATCTGAACGCTAGGCAGCATCAGCTTTTGCGGTTAAACATTAAAAAAACCTCATAAAAAAAGCCCAGAGTTGATCTGGGCTTTAAAAATATGGCGAAATTAAATTCAAAAAGGCTTACATACCTAAAATTTTCAGAATACTGTTACTATCTGAGTTGACCAATATGTAGTCATTATTGATTTTATACCATTGCTGATTACGCGATGGTTTAGGTAAGTTATGGTCTTTATAATCGACTTTATAACCATTACCACGATAATGCTGTGGCATCACATAGCCCGTTTGCCATTTATGTTGTTGCAAACGTTTGACTCCACGTTGTTCACGCATACGGCGTCGATCTTCAAGATCGTCATCGTCCTGATAACCACGGAAATCACGATCTTTTTTCATTTGACCATATGCATTGCCGCGTGGGCCATCAAAGCCACGTTCATCGTTCTTGAAGTGAGGCGCTGCAGACGTGATGCTGCTTGCTATTAAAGCACTGAAAGAAATAGCCAAAATTGGCAAAATCTTTTTCATGTTCAACCCTCATGAGTAATTTATCTTCAATATCACTACTGTACGCATTAAATGCAGAGAAACTGTGAAGAAAGATGAATATTTCTTTAAATAAAACGAAGAGATTGCGGATATTATGCGATAAATTTCGCGCTGAGAACAATCTTTCCATCTTGGAAGAGATGGTCCGATAATGCGCGCTTTTTATCCTTGCAATTCAGCTTTGATTAAATTTGAGGTCTATTGTAAGCACGATCAAAACAGCCCATCAAGTCTTGACAGGCAAATGAGGGGAGAGATGAAAGACTGAAAATGTTGAGTAACTTCGGGTTTTAGTACCACTGCTCGTTTAGGCATTGGAGTGAATAAATTGCTTGAGCCACAGATTCAGCTTGCTCGGCATCGTCCATTGCAGAGATCAAATTTTCAGTCAGTTGTAAGTTTTCAATTGAACGAATGGTTTCAATTTTACGTGTTTGATCAGCCATTTGGGTCTCCTTGCCGTCGGTCTATGTCATGGCCAACAGTCTATGCTTTTATACTTAATTTGAAAAACCGAATATTATTATAAAAATAATTTAAAAATACGATCAATGGCAAATTGGGTAATGAAGCTGTCTATTGATCAAAGCTTATTGAATTTCAAATGCTAATCTAAGAGTTTAAAAAAAGGGCATCAAATGGCCCTTTTTAGTTCTAAATGTGTCACTTGGAACTTAATTAGTATGCGTATTTCAGGTCGGTATAATCTGTTAATGATTTTTGAATATGAGCTTGAATAAATTCATTAATATCTTCAGGTGTCATTGCTGCACCTTGTTTGGTAATCACATGCTCAAACGGTGCTTGATCTTGCGCAATGATGCGATAAACAAAGTTAGTGATCACTTGATAGCCTGCTTCTTGCTTTTGAATGCAAGTGACATAGAAATAGGCATGCTCAAAGTTTAAGTCAGTATGCGAAAAAATAAATTGTTCAAATAATTTTGCATTTTGACCGACATCTAAGCCTTTTAAATCGTCCACGATACTCGGGTCGAATTTCATGCCATATTTTGCTGAAATCGGTTGACCATCGACCAGTAGGTTAACCATGCCGTCCTCAGTTGGAGTCACTGTAATATTGCTAAAGTCAGACATGTATCAATCCAATGTTTTTAAAGAATGCCTCAAGTATCGGCAAATTTGCTAAAAACTCAAGTCGACTTTCGCGTGGACACCGCGAAATCAGTCGGTTAATGATGTCTTGTAGGCATTCAATACATAAAAAAAGAAGCTCGCGCTTCCTTTTTTAAATTGGCTTTCAGCTTATTCATCTTGAGCATCTATGCTGGCACCGGTTAAATGCAAGCTGTCATCACCCATCAAATATAAATACGCAGGCATGATACTTTCAGGCGTAGGCAAAGTTTTTGGATCTTCGTCTGGATACGCCTTTGCACGCATGGCAGTACGTGTCGCACCGGGATTAATGCAGTTGAAGCGAATATTCGGATGTACATTTTCTTTTGCGAATAAAGTGCTGACCGCTTCAATGGCAATTTTTGAGACCGAGTACGCGCCCCAACGTTCACGGGCTTCACGCCCCACACCTGAACTGGCAAAGACTACTGAGGCATGCTCAGATTTTTGCAGTAGGGGCATCAGCTCTTGAGTCAGTACAAAGGGCGCACGAAGGTTCACCGCCATAACATCATCCCATACATCCACAGGATAATGTTCTAGTTCAGTTCGCTCACCCAAGATCCCTGCATTATGCAAAATGCCGTCTAGGCGACCAAATTGCTTTTCTAAGGTGTCGACCAATAGCTCATAGTCACGAGGAGAGGCACTAGACAGTTGTAGCGGTAAAATCGCCGGTTGGGGGGCACCCAATCCTTCAATTTCATCGTAAATCACTTCTAGTTTATTCAGTGTGCGTCCATGTAAAACCACGGTTGCGCCATGTAAGGCATAGCTGAGGGCAGCCGCACGGCCAATACCATCGCCCGCACCTGTAATCAGGATAATGCGATCTTTGAGCAGATCGGGGCGAGGTTGATATTCTGAATATTTCATCCGTACCTCCTCGTTTTATTGTGTTGTGTTCTATCGTTATAAAGTCGCAGTGTTTAGCGTTTTCGGTTTGATGACCAAATCATGAATGACTTCATGCAATTCAGCAACAGTCTTCACTATACAATCTGCATGCCAAGCTGTTAAGTCATCTTTGTGTTGTAAAGGTAAATAGCCATAAGCCGCAAGAATTGTGTACATCTGCGCATTACGACCGGCATCGATATCACGTGGATGATCACCGACATAGATACAGTCTTGAGCATCTAGATGAATGTGCTTGGCTGCTAAATACATCGGCTCTGGGTCTGGCTTGGTTTTACTGACATCATCTGGGCAAACCAATACCGAGCAGCGCTCAGTCAAATTCAACGCTTTGAGCAACGCTTCACTGAGTGAACGCGGCTTATTGGTGACAATGCCCCACGGAATTTGATGTTGTTCTAACTCTGCGAGTAGTGGATACATGCCTTCAAACAGATCGGTATCAACTGCAATATCAGCACCATACAGATCTAGAAAGCGTTGACGATGTGCCAGAAAGACAGGATCTTCAACGTCTAACTCTGGATAGACCAGTTTGACCATCGCCCGCGCGCCTTCAGATACTTGTACACGAATGTCTTCTGCACTGACCACCGCAATGCCTTTGTCACGGCACATGTCTTGGATAATACGAATAAAATCAGCCGCGGTGTCAATCAGTGTACCGTCAAGATCAAAGAGTACAGCTTTCATTAGGCTTCTTTCACCGTATGAACCATGTAGTTAACATCCACATTCGGTGCGAGCCAATAGCGTTTGGTGATCGGGTTATAATGTAAACCTGTCATATCTTTGAGTTTTAACTCGGCTTGACGAATATCATGAGCTAATTCTGAAGGTTTAATAAACTTTGAATAATCATGAGTGCCTTTCGCCAACATGCGTAAAACATATTCCGCACCAATAATCGCAAACAAATAGGCTTTAGGATTACGGTTAATGGTCGAGAAGAATACATGACCACCCGGTTTTACCAGTTTTTGACACGCTAAAATAATTGATGCTGGATCAGGTACATGTTCGAGCATTTCCATACAGGTAACGACGTCATATTGACCTGCTTGTTCTTCTGCCAATTGCTCTACAGGCACTTGGCGATATTCAATATTTTGCACATTTTCTTGTTCGGCATGTAGGCGTGCAACATTTAATGGCGCTTCGCCCATGTCGATACCCAATACTTGCGCGCCACGACGTGCCATGCTTTCAGCTAAAATACCGCCGCCACAGCCTACATCTAATACTTTCTTGCCAGTGATACCATTTGAATGCTCATCAATCCAGTTCAAACGCAGGGGATTAATCATGTGCAAAGGGCGGAACTCAGAATGCTGATCCCACCATATGGCTGCGAAAGCTTCAAATTTGGCAATTTCTTGTGGATCAACATTCAATTGCGACATCGGTTGCACCTCAATCAAGTCTTTATATTTTAGAAAAAAGTTTATGGGAGTTAGTGTAGCGCGTCCTGAAAAAAAAGCGATAAAAGCCTTAAAAAAGTTCACAGAATGAAAACGAAATCGACAGATTTGATTTATAGTGTTGCCATAAACTAATCATAATGATTTTGAGGACGATAAGTTCAATGAAAAAATTCCTTTTAGGCACGATTACAACAGCTATTTTGGCTTTTTCCGGCAGTGCGATGGCAGCACAATTTGTCGCGGGGACTGATTACACGGTTATTCCAAAACCGATTAAAGTCGAACGTCCGGGTAAAATCGAAGTCCGTGAGTTCTTTTGGTATGGCTGCCCACATTGTTTTACATTAGAACCGCATATGCAAACGTGGTTAAAGCAATTGCCTAAAGATGTACGTTTTGTCCGTACACCTGCAGCAATGAATCCACTTTGGGAACAAGGCGCGCGTGCTTACTATGCATCGGAAGCACTGGGTGTTCGTCAAAAAGCACATTTACAATTGTTCCATGACATTCATGTGGGTCAAAAAAATATCTTAGAACAAGGCGCATTTGCTAAGTTCTACACCCGTTATGGTGTTCCTGAAGCGAAATTTAACAGCACATTTAAATCATTTGCTGTGTCTTCAAAAATTGCTCAAGCGAAAAACTTAGCGGCTCAATATCAATTGAGCGGCGTGCCTGCGATTACCGTCAATGGTAAATACATCGTACAAGGTGAAGATGCACGTACTGTTGAAATCGTGAAATTCCTTGTTGATAAAGAACGCAAAGCGAAATAACAGATGTCATAAAAAAGCCGCACTCGATGCGGCTTTTTTTATGACGGTACATTTTGCGTTTTATGGCGATAAATTTTGTGGATCAGAGATTTGAGCCAAAGATCGATCCCAATGCAAGATGCCACGAAATAAGAGCTGAACTTGAGTCTGAGCTTGGCGGCGAAATTGTTTTAGCGCATCCGTACGTTGTGGAAGGTCAATATGTCGATGTAAGTCAATCCATTGCATTGCCCAACTTAAGGCCAATTCAAACAAAATTTGTCCCAATACTTTTAGGTCTTGTTCGGATTGAATATGTTGAGTCGCTTCAACTTGAGCCAGTGCATGGGCCAAATCGGTACTGAGAAAATTAAACTCACGTGTAATGGCTTGTCTTAAGGAAGCTGAACCACCCCAACGCTCTGCAATGAGAAACATCCATGCCTCAGGAAATTGCTCAACGGCATGAAATAAATAATCCAGACTTTGTCGTGTGCGTGCATCTGGTGCTTGAAAGCATTGCTGACTCAGTTGATTGAGGACATTCCGAAGGTGCAGGGCCATTTGGTCGACTAGTTCCAAACCGAGTTCGTCCATGTCTTGAAAATGGCGATAAAACGCAGCAGGAACCAAGCCGACATGACGGGAAATTTCGCGTAAGCTCAGACTGCTAAAAGAACGGCCTGTGGTACTCAATGCAAGCGCTGCATCAAGTATGGCTTTACGACTTTGTTGCTTACGTTCTTCCCGTATCGACATGCAATTCGTCCTGAATTTTGCGTGGCTTCAGTCTAACAAATTTCCTGATGACGTACGACGGGCCTATCAAAACTTGGTTGAATGGATTTTGTAAATGCACACGAATGCGTCCCGAATCTGGCTGTACCTTCTGTTATAATGTGCCGCAATCAATTTTGTCAGATTAAGGACTCATCATGCGTATCGACCAACGAGCATTAGATCAATTACGTGAAGTAAAAATTACCCGTAACTACACACGTTATGCGGAAGGTTCTGTATTGGTTGAATTTGGTCATACAAAAGTTCTTTGTACTGCAAGTGTCGACAACTCAGTGCCACGTTTCCTTAAAGGGAAAGGTCAAGGCTGGGTAACTGCGGAATACGGCATGCTTCCACGTTCTACACATACCCGTAGTGACCGTGAAGCAGCACGTGGTAAACAAAGTGGCCGTACACAAGAAATCCAACGTCTGATTGGTCGTAGCTTACGTGCCATGGTTGATTTGAAAAAATTGGGTGAAAATACAATTAGCATCGACTGTGATGTGATTCAAGCAGATGGCGGTACACGCACAGCATCGATCACAGGTGCAGCAGTTGCCTTGGTCGATGCGATGAATGTCTTGCTTGAAAATAAAAAAATCAAACAAGATCCGCTTAAAGGCTTAGTTGCAGCAGTTTCTGTAGGTATGTATCAAGATGAAGCATTACTTGATCTTTGCTATGAAGAAGATTCGAACTGCCAAACTGACTTAAATGTGGTCATGACACAAGCAGGTGAGTTCATTGAACTTCAAGGCACAGCTGAAGACAAACCATTTACGCGTGCACAGTGTAATGAAATGCTTGAATTGGCTGAAAAAGGCATTCAAGAATTGATCAAAAAACAACAAGAAGCTTTAGGCTGGTAAGTTGTTTGATTCAGTTTAAACTGAATAAAGAGCGCATCTTCGGATGCGTTTTTTTATGCGCTGAATATAGAAAATCCAACAAGAATCGGCTATTAAGTAGCGTGTCTTTGACTCAAATTAATAGGATCAGAATGCTTTGAAGGACTAAAAATGAAAAATTGGATGATGTATTTTTCTTTATTCAGCGTATTTTTGATCAGTGGTTGTGATTTTTTGGGGAATCAGGATCAAGAGCGTGAAGGTGGTCGTTTTTCTGAACAAAGTGAAAACTCAAAAGATCAGGACGATGATCAAGATGAGCGCGAGCAGCATGAAGACGATGCGGAGCATGAAAAGGACTCTGAACATGAAGATCAACGAGGTGCAAAACAACAGCAAGATGATGATTAAGTCATGCTAGAGGTTAAGCAGAAAAAAGGGTGCGACAGCACCCTTTATTTATGTTTAGAGTAAGCCTAGAGCTTAGGCATTAAAGCGCATCGATAAATCAATCGCTGTGACATCTTTGGTAAGCACACCCATCGAGATATAATCGACCCCTGTCGTTGCCACTTCACGTAAGTTTGCAATGGTGATATTGCCTGAGGCTTCAAGTTTGCAGCGACCATTCACATGTTTGACGGCATCAATCATTTGTTGCTGACTAAAGTTATCCAACATCACAATATCCGCACCTGCTTCTAACGCTTGGTTGAGTTCATCCCAAGTTTCTACTTCCACTTCAACGGGTTTACCCGGAGCAATGGTATGCGCTTTAGCAATAGCTTGGCTAATGCCACCAGCAGCCATGATGTGGTTTTCTTTAATCAAAAAGGCATCAAATAAACCTAAGCGATGGTTTTGACCACCTCCGACAGCAACTGCATATTTTTGTGCAATACGTAGGCCTGGTAAGGTTTTACGGGTATCGAGTAAACGAGTATTCAAACCTTCAAGCTGCTGGACATAGGCAGCAGTTTTAGTCGCTACTGCAGATAATGTTTGTATAAAATTTAAGGCTGGACGCTCAACCGTGAGTAAACTACGCGCAGAACCTGCGAGTTTTAAAAAGGCTTCGCCTGCGGCAACACGGTCACCGTCATTTTTTAACCATGTGACTTGTACACTTGCATCAAAAGTTTGAATGAGCGCATTGACCCACGGTTGCCCTGCTAGCACCATATCTTCACGACTAATAATTGTTGCGGTCGCTTGTTCATCTTCTGGAGTTAAAAGGGCAGTGATATCGCCTTCGCCAATATCTTCTTGTAGTGCGTGTTGAATATTGATTTGGATAGATTGTTCAAGCAAAGATTGCGATATGCTCATAAGAAATTCCGTATCTTTTTAACCCGAGAAAATGTGCGCGTTATATTAGCATTGTTCCTTAAAAATGAGCGATTTTTAACTCCTTTCACAGACTTGAATTGAGATTTCAATGTGAAAGTTTTAGCATTAAACCTTTCAAGTAGGGCTCGGCGTTTTGATCTGCAGCATTGCAGGCCGGCTTAGACACAGGATTTTTTTATGTCACAAGCAACAACATTTCAGGTGCAGGATGGGCAACTTATCGGTGCACGGCAAGTTCCATCACCGAACTTTAATCAGCGTCCCGCAGATACTGAAATTCAGCTTGTGGTGATTCACAATATTAGCTTGCCACCTTCTCAGTTCGGCGGTGGTTATATCGAACAATTTTTCCAAAATCAGTTGGATTGGTCGAAACATCCTTATTTTCAAACTATTGAAGGGATGCAAGTATCGACACATTTATTGATCCTGCGCACAGGCGAAGTTCTACAGTTTGTCAATTTTAATGATCGAGCTTGGCATGCAGGTCGCTCAACCTATTTAGCACAAAAAGAATGCAATGATTATTCGATAGGCATCGAACTCGAAGGAAGTGATGATTTACCTTTTGAAGCTGCACAATATGCCGTGCTGACCGAGGTCGTGGCGTGTTTACAACAGGCTTATCCTAAAATTCAACAACATATTGCAGGGCATTCAGATATTGCACCGGGACGTAAAACTGATCCAGGTCCATTTTTTGAGTGGAACACTTTTCGTCAACAGCTGCATCATTTTAAAAACAAATAAACAATACATACTGCGTTTAATAAACCAATGAAATTCCTTGACGAGTTTCATTACAATAGGCGCACTTTCAAAAGTGAGAAATACCGATGGCGCTTTGGCGTTCGACAGTTATTGTCAGTGCAATGACTATGTTGTCCCGTGTATTGGGACTGGTACGGGATATTGTCCTGTTAAATGTATTTGGTGCAGGTAAAGACTTCGATACCTTCGTGGTTGCCTTTCGTATTCCTAACTTTTTTAGGCGCTTATTCGCAGAAGGGGCATTTTCACAAGCCTTTATTCCTGTATTGACTGAATATAAAACCAGTCGAACCCATGCCGAAGTCCAGATTCTGATTAGCCGTGTTTTTGGCTGTTTAGGTCTGGTGATGACTAGTTTGACCTTCGTTGCAATGGTGGCGGCACCCGCGATTATTTATATCTATGCACCGGGTTTCCATGGTGATGCAGACAAATTTGCGTTAGCTACCGATATGTTCCGCCTAACGATTCCTTACTTATTGTTTATGTCCTTAACGGCATTTGCCAGCAGTATTTTGAACAGTTATGGCTCATTCAGTACACCTGCGTTCGCTCCAGTGTTACTCAATGTCGCGATGATTGCCGGTGCGCTGTGGTTAACCCCTTATATGGCCGAGCCAATTATGGCTTTGGGTTGGTCTGTTGTCGCGGCAGGCTTCTTGCAATTGGCGATTCAGATTCCTGAGCTATGGCGTAAAAAATTACTGATTCCACCGAAAGTCGATTTCAAACATGAAGGTGTTGATCGCATCATGAAGTTGATGCTGCCAGCGCTGTTTGGTGTCTCAGTGACGCAGATCAACCTACTGTTGAACACCATTTGGGCGTCTTTCATGCAAGATGGTTCAGTGTCATGGCTGTATAGTGCTGAACGTATGACCGAGCTGCCTTTAGGTTTGATTGGGGTAGCTATTGGTACCGTGATTTTACCGTCATTGTCTGCACGCCACGCTGAACAAGATCAGGACAAATTCCGCCGTATGATTGATTGGGCAGCTAAGGTCATTATCTTGGTGGGTGTGCCTGCCAGTATTGCGCTTTTCATGCTCTCTACACCTATTATTCAGGCCTTATTTGAACGTGGTCAATTTAGCTTTGAAGATACACAGATGACCGCATTGGCATTGCAATGTATGAGTGCCGGTGTGATTTCATTCATGCTCATTAAAGTGTTTGCACCAGGGTTTTATGCGCAACAAGATACCAAAACTCCAGTACGTGTAGGTTTAATGGCGGTCGCAGCCAATGCCATTCTTAATGTGGTGTTTATTGGATTCTTTAAACTGATTGATTGGCATGCTGAGCATATGGCCTTGGCATTGGCATCCTCTGGTTCCGCATTAGTGAATGCAGGGATGCTGTATTTTTATTTACATAAGCGCAATATTTTCCGTTTTGGGGCGCATTGGAAAAAATTGGTGATTCAGTTTGCGATTGCCAATGCTGTGATGATTGCTGCACTGTGGTACGGCTTAACATGGTACAACGGTGATGTGTCTGCGTGGATGCGTGTCGCGGAAGTGATCATCTTATGTGTGATTGGTGTTGCTGCTTATGGTATCGCCTTAATTGCAACAGGCTTTAGACCACGTCATTTAAAACCATAAAGCTAGAACCATACAACGTAGTAAGTTTACGTGGATGTAAAAAAATAAGAGCTCATAGGCTCTTATTTTTTTCATTGACACTCAAGATGATAAAAACGTACGTTTCTTATCCATGAGTCTAAGGGGGGGGTAATTTGTAGTTTAAAACGACATACAATCCGTCGCCTAAACTTTTCCTCGAGAGAGGAAACCAACAATTGCAAGGATAACTGCAATAACCAAAAGAATAACAGCAAAGTCTTTGGATAAGCCTGCCACACCACCAAAACCTAGCAGACTCGCAATCAATGCAATTACAGCGAAAATAATAGCCCAGCGGAACATAGTTTTATCTCCATGTGATTTTTTATTCTGTATGCCCATTATAAGAGGCTAAAAAAACCTACTATGTAGTCTTTTGTTTATTTAATGTTCAATATTCGGTAACTTAAACAAAGAATTAATGTGCAGGTTCAGTTAATATGCCTGCCACCTTTGTTGCGAGCGAGAAGATGACCGATACTCTACGCCCACATTTTTGGAAAAAGCATGCTTTGACTGAACTCACCCATTTGGAGTGGGAGTCACTCTGTGATGGTTGCGGACTTTGCTGTTTAATTAAGCTTGAAGATGAAGATACTCATGAGGTTGCCTACACCAAAGTGGCATGCAAACTTTTAGATTGTGAAAAGGCATCTTGCTCCGATTATCCAAATCGTCAATCACATGTTCCAGACTGTATACAGCTGACGCCACATCAGATTCACCAATTTCATTGGCTACCACCGAGCTGTGCTTATCGTAGAATTTCTGAAGGTAAAGATTTACCACGTTGGCATTATCTAGTGACGGGAAATCGTGACAGTATTTTGAAGGCACGAAAGTCTGCCGCAGGGCGTTGCATCAGTGAAGAAGACGTCAACCCTGACGATATTGAAGATTATATTGTACGTTGGGTACGCTAAAGGACACAGATACGCTCTATCTTGGATCTAGAGTTGATCTTGTATCATAGCCAGAAAGTCTTGTTCTGACAGAACCTGAAAACCGTGCTGTTTGAGGAGTGCTGTGGTTACTCCATAGCCTTCAATTTTCGTACGGGTAAAGCTACCGTCATAAATATAATGGCTGCCGCAAGACGGGCTGCGATCTTTCAAGACAACAACATCAACTTTGTGTAATTGTGCCAATTCTAACATTCGTTGAGCACCTGCAATAAATTCAGCACTAACGTCTGTCCCCAAAACATCTTTAACTTGAGCTGTACCATTGAGCACATCAGTGGCTTGACCATTTTGAATTTCTGCAGGAAAACGTGGACAGCTCAGGCCGCCCATCATTTCTGGGCAGGCCGTAATGACTTGGTGAGTCTGCATCAGGTGGCAAATCGCTTGTTGTGTATTTGATTTGGCATCATAACGAACGGGTTGGCCTGCCAGACAGGCACTGACTAAATACTTCAGTGTCATCGTGTCTTGCTCCACAAGTTTTAGTGACTCAAAAGTTCCATCGCATGGTCATAACTGAGCGGACGATAAAAGTAAAAACCTTGTCCAGTATGACAATTACATTCTTTTAAGGTATCGACCTGTTCCGGTTTCTCTATACCTTCGACTAATATATTCAGGGAAACACTCGCACCAATTTGTGTAATCGCTTTGACAATGGCAAGTGCTGAACAGTCGGTATGCATGCGTTCCACAAAATTACGGTCTATCTTAATACAGTCGACAGGGTAATTACTCAAACGTGTTAATGATGAATGACCTGTACCAAAATCATCTAGAGAAATGTGTATGCCATGCTCTTTTAATAAATGGAGAGCGCGAATCACATAATTTGAGCCACGTTCTGACAGGCTTTGCTCGGTAATTTCGACCTCAATAATGTCTGGTGAGATACCAAACTGCTTTAAGCGATTCAGTAATTTTTCCGCATAATCATCACGTAAAAATTCGACAGGTGCAGCATTTATTGAAATCGGTAGCGGTTGCAGTCCAAGTTCAATCCATTTTTGAATATCTTGAAAGATTTTAATTTGCATTGTTTCACTAATGCGTGAAGCCAATTCATAATCTTGAAATGCAGCAAAAATTTGAGAAGGTAATTGTAATTGTTGGTCTTTATCATACCAACGTAACAACGCTTCAAAGCCGATAACTTGACTGTCAGACAGACGAACTTTGGGTTGATAAAACGGAATAATTTGATTGGACTTAATCAAGCTGCGTGCAAGCGTTAATTGGCGAGTAGTATTTTCAAGGGTTTTGAACATAGTATGGTTGAACATTCGTACACCACCACGACCACTGCTTTTTAAATCATTTAGCGCAATATCAGCACATTTAAGTAAATTGGAGGTATTTTGTGCATCGCGAGGGTAGATCGCACAGCCAATACTCATACCAATATTGATACTTTGCCCATTATAGAAAATGGGCATGTCCATTTGCTGACAGGCGATGCTGGCAAAATTCTGTAATTGTTGTTGCGATTTTAAATTTGGAATAGAAATGGCAAATTCATCGCCACCTAAACGTGAAACTACAATATTTGTATCAAAACATTGCTGAAAACGCTGCCCAAGGGTATGCAGTAAATGGTCTCCTGCACTATGACCTAAGGTGTCGTTAATATGCTTAAAATAATCTAGATCGATTAATAACAAACCCAGTTGTTGCTGATGTTCTCGCGCCACTTTTAATTGGCTTTTAAATACTCGACTAAACGCACGGCGGTTTAATAAACCTGTTAAATCATCTTGTTCAATGATGCGTTGAAGTTTATTTTCTGCAAGTCGCTGTATCGTAATATCACGAGATACACAGAGGATTTCTTTGACTTGGCCATATTCGTTGAATACTGGGCTGAGCATATTATCCCAATAAGCCAAGGGTTCATCTGCTACTTGGCTCATGCCGACAAAGCGAGATATTTTGCCTTCTTTGGCTTCGGCAAAAGCATTCAAACACGCGTCACGGACTTCTTCAGGCAGTAATTTATGCCAAGACATACCAAACTCAGTTTTATTTGGAGATACGCCGAGAGCTAAACATCCCGCGCGGTTCATATGCAGAACATGACCGTCTAGACTTAATAATTTTATACAGTCGACACTGGCATCTAACATTTGATTACGACTATTCAGTTTTTCTCGTAATTCAGCGCATTGATTATCTTGTAATTGTATATTCTTGGCTTGGGGCATTTTTTGAAATAAATTTATAGGTAGATCAATGCCTTGTTGAACTTGAACGATTCGCTTTTGCTTTGTTGATTGCTTCATACAATCTGTCCAATTGGGTCAGGCAAGTCTAAAATGGGATATCTTGCCGATGATACTTTAATTTGATCAATAAGGGCTAGGATGTCTTGTTACATTATAGTTAACATTCGCCTAAGCTTTTTTACATGCAAGATACTTAAATAACGACATTAAACCACCCTCCTAAATTGAATACCGAATAAAGCAAAGATTCTGCCAAGGCAGTGTTAGAATAGAAAAAACGTCCCCAATTGCCGGAAACGAAATAATAAGATGTCAGACAGCCAAATTCCTCTTCCTGAACGCATGCGTCCTCATGATTTATCTCAAATTATTGGACAAGATCACCTTCTGGGTGAAGATGCACCGTTACGCCAGATGATTGACCAAGGGCATTTGCCATCGATTATTTTTTGGGGACCTCCGGGTGTAGGTAAAACCACGATTGCATTGTTGCTGGCGCAGGCTGTTGACCGACCATTTATTAGTTTATCTGCGCTCAATACTGGGGTGAAAGAGTTACGTGAAATCATCGCCGATGGTGGAGATTTATTGACACCTGTGGTGTTTATTGATGAAATTCATCGTTTTAATAAGTCACAACAAGATGCATTACTGAATGCAGTTGAAAAGGGCAAAATTACCCTGATTGGTGCAACCACAGAAAACCCTTCATTTGAAGTTAATAATGCCTTATTGTCCCGTTGTCAGGTGTATACCTTAAATGCTCTGGATAATGACGCAATTCAGTGCTTATTGGATCAAGCCATTCAGCAAGATTCGTTTTTAAAAGAGCGTTATATTCAAATCGAAGAATATGAAGCTTTATTTCAATTTGCCGCAGGTGACGCTCGTAAAGCATTAAATCTTTTAGATTTAATCGCCAGTACGTTTGAGCCAGACTTAGAGAATATCATTAACAATGCGGTGGTAGTCAAAGTTGCGCAGCAAAATATTGCACGCTATGACAAATCGGGCGAACAGCATTATGATCTAGTTTCGGCTTTTATTAAGTCGATTCGAGGCAGTGATCCAGATGCCGCTTTGTATTGGATGGCTCGAATGCTCAAAGGTGGTGAAGATCCGGTCTTTATTGCCCGTCGTATGTTGATTGCGGCATCTGAAGATATTGGCAACTCAAATCCAAATGCTTTACTGTTGGCTGGAGAATGTTTCCGATCTGTGCAGGCAATTGGTATGCCTGAATGTCGAATCATTTTGGGGCAATGTGCGGTGTATTTGGCAACCAGTGCTAAAAGTAACAGTACTTATTTGGCCATCAACAAAGCCTTAGATTTGGCAGAAAAAACCTCGAATCTACCTGTGCCACTACATTTGAGAAATGCACCAACCAAATTGATGAAAGAGCAAGGCTATGGCGTGGACTATTTATATCCACATAATTATCCTGAGCATTTTGTCATGCAGGATTATATGCCGCCTGAACTGAAAGGCACTAAGCTGTATGAGTCTGCACGTAATAAACGTGAAGTTGAAGGTGAGCGTTTGCAGCAACGACGTTGGATGCAACAACAGCAGTAATAATTTGAATGATCATAATGGGAAGGCGCTTCGGCGCCCTTTTTTATGTCTATTTCATGCAAAAAAAAGCCCAACTCAAGGCGAGCTGGGCTGAAAAAATAGGATGTCTTTGGGGAGATACATCCTAGAGGGTAGATGGAAAATCTGGTCGGCATACACATTGGAAACTTATAGATCCTAGTGCTGCCTGGTATGTAGCTATCTTAGTGTGAACGTGGGTAAATGTGAAACAGAGGATTTTTATGGTTAACATTTGTTTTTTCGATCATGGATTAATCGAGTAATATTTCATTAAAAAACCGAGCTAAAGAGCTCGGTTTTTATAATCGATAGACGATTTAGATATCAGAAAGGTCGATACCTAAACGTGCAGCAACTTCTTCATAAGCTTCAACTACACCGCCTAAACCTTGACGGAAACGGTCTTTGTCGAGTTTTTTCTTAGTGTCTTTGTCCCATAGACGGCAGCCGTCTGGAGAGAATTCGTCACCTAGTACGATACGGTCGTGGAACACGCCAAATTCAAGTTTAAAGTCAACAAGCAGCATGTTACCTGCATCGAATAGACCTTTAAGTACTTCGTTTACTTTATAAGTCAATTCTTTCATTTGAGCGAGTTGTTCTGCAGTCGCCCAACCTAATGCAATCGCTTGTGATTCATTCACCATTGGGTCGCCTAACGCATCGTCTTTGAAGAACAATTCGAAAGTTGGCGGAGTAAGTTCTTTACCTTCTTCAACGCCTAAACGACGGCAAAGTGAACCTGCTGCATAGTTACGAATTACGCACTCTACAGGAACCATGGTTAATTTTTTCACTAAAACTTCAGTTGGAGAAAGAAGTTTTTCGAAATGAGTTTCGATACCAGCCGCAGCCAATTTTTCCATGATAAAGGCGTTAAAACGGTTGTTCACCTTACCTTTGCGATCCAGTTGTTCAATTTTTTCACCGTTGAATGCAGAAGCATCGTCACGGAAAACTAGGATGAGGTGGTCAGAACTATCTGTTTCATAAACAGATTTCGCTTTACCAGTATAGAGCAAGGTTTGTTTTAACATGAGGGAACCTTTTTCGAGAAAAAATGCCTAGTACGACTAGGCTGGCCAATTTTGGTAAATCTGAGCTAACAGATCTGCAGCTTTTTCTTTGTCTGCAAAACTGTTATCGGCATTGAACACAGCGATGTTATTGCTTGAACCTACAGAAGAAAGTCTTAAGACATAGGTCTGCTGATCGACCTTGACGGTTACTTCGTAACGGTTTTTGCTCTGACCAACAATGGTATGGTTAAGGCTGCTGAGGGTAGCAAGTGTGTATTGCCAAATTGTAGCAGAATTTCCTTCAACTTTGATCAGTGGATTTTGATTTCCATCCACCAATAGTTGAGGGCGGCTAATATTTGTACTGTCTGTTGAGGAATCTGCAACGACATTATTTTTTTCCGCGGCTGGACGCGGAAGGGCATAGCGATTGCCGCGCTTATTTTCAAGCTTTGGTGCATGCTCAATTGCTAGTGGGTCAACTGATGGAGCAGGATACAAAGGCGTTGCAGGACGAACCATTGACCCTTCAGGGTATTTCAGCGGTTCAACATCTGTGGTTTGTTTATAGTCCAGTGTGCCATTATTAAAGGCAAGTGAACTACAACCGGCTAATGTAAATACTGAAAGTGCCAGGCTAAGTCCTAAACGTAATTGCATGATGTTTGCTCTTCTTTATTTGATAACGCCCGCAGTGATGAGTGCTTCACGAAGCGGAGTACGATATTGTTCTGCAAGGGGTGTTAATGGTAAGCGAATGCCTGTTTCAATCAGGTTCATCTCATGAAGTGCCCATTTCACAGGAATTGGGTTCGATTCGCAAAATAAAATTTGATGTAAATTTGCAACAGTATTGTTTTGTTGCTCGGCTTGGACTGCGTCACCCGCCAAAGCGCTTGCACACACTTCGCTCATTTCTTTTGGCGCCACGTTCGCAGTAACCGAAATGTTGCCTTTAGCACCTATACCCATTAACTGATAAGCCGTTGCATCATCACCTGAGTACACCACCATATCTTTGCCTTTAAGGCCTTCAATGAGTTCTTGACCACGAGGAACATCGCCAGTGGCATCTTTAATGCCCACGATTTGTGGAATATCAGCAAGACGGATCACGGTGTCGTTGTGCATGTCTACACCGGTTCTGCCAGGTACATTGTACAAAATTTGAGGTAAATCAACAGCTTCAGCAATCGCTTTGTAGTGTTGATACAGGCCTTCTTGGGTAGGTTTGTTATAGTATGGTGTAACTAATAATGCCGCATCTGCACCTAATTCTTTGGCTTCTTTGGTGAGTTCAATTGCTTCGTGGGTTGAGTTTGCACCTGTGCCGGCAATAATTGGAATGCGTTTGTTCGCCACACGGATGATTTCTTTGATCACCTGAGTGTGTTCGGCCATGCTCAAGGTAGAAGCTTCACCTGTAGTCCCTACAGCAACAATACTGTTAGTGCCTTGCTTTATATGCCACTCAACCAGCTTCTCGAGGCTCTTCCAATCTACGCTGCCATCTTCAAACATTGGGGTGACGATTGCGACAATTGAACCTTGAATGGTCTGAGCTTGCTGAGTCATTTTGAAAAGCTATCCTATTTGTCCATCCGACAAGATGAAATATTGATTTCTGGATGGTTTCGAATTTTGATTTGTAGCATGTTCATTGGGCTATACCCAAATTGAATAATGCTTACGCAAATTATGACTGATCAAACGCATAAGAACAATATGCTTTGGTCAAAGCCATAAAATTCTTTATACAAATCAAACTTAAAACAATCAAGTGTAAAATAGCGGTTTTTTTGCAGCCTGAAAATTGTTCAACAAGGGCTGAATCTTGAAAATGTGTTATTCAATCGAGAGGGTTGGCATGGTTGATGGGATTGATTAAATCATCAGCAAAAGGTTGATCTATGTGTATTCCGTGCTTTTTAATCAGAATTTAAGATTAAATAACAATGACTAAAGATTTAAAAACTATATCAATTCGCTCGGGTTTTATTACAAATGATTGTTAAAAACTTGGGTAATAATCTTTTTTATATCTAATAGAAATAGACATGTTTTTATGAGTGTTTAAAAAGATCGCTTGATTTGACTGTTCATTGCACGATTCATATTTTTTTATTTTAAATTTTTAATTGTTTTTACGACTTTGTGACTTAAAGCACAAAAACTATTACACCATGCACGTAATCCAATTTTGGACGAAAGGCTTCAACTTATTGGTAGTTATATCCTTTATAAGGCTCAGCGATGATGCGACTTAATTTGAACGCTGATGACAACAAGGATTCTCCAATGGAAAAGTCAGATAATAAGCATGCTATTGTCACGGTAGCAATCTGCTTCCTTATTGCCGTAATCGAAGGTCTGGATATTCAGGCTGCAGGTATTGCAGCAGCAGGGATTCGTGAATATTTCGGGCTGGATAGCTCGCAGCTAGGGGTGTTTTTTAGTGCCGGTATTTTAGGATTATTACCTGGTGCTTTGTTGGGTGGTCGGATTGCAGACCGAATGGGCCGTAAAAAAGTATTAATTTGGTCTACGGGGATGTTCGCCATCTTTACCTTATGTACGGTATGGGTAAATAGCTTCCATAGCTTACTCGCTGTACGTTTTCTTGCAGGTGCAGGTTTAGGTGCAGCAATGCCAATTTTAATTACCTTGGCATCTGAAGCGGTAACGCCACAAAATCGTGGTCGTGCAGTCGGTTTGATGTACTGTGGTATGCCTGTGGGTGCGGCAATCTTATCATTGGTCGCAATGACGGACTTCGGTGCAAACTGGAAAAATATTTTCTATTTAGGCGGTTTATTACCGATTGTTGTGATTCCATTGATGATTTGGTTCCTGCCCGAATCGCGTGAATTCTTGAAAGCCAAAGATCAAGCGGTTCAAGCGACCGCCAATGGCGAAGTGCAACAAGGTGCTTTCAAAAACCTCTTTAACACAGAAAACCGTTTACGTACTTTCTCAATTTGGGTGAGCTACTTCTTCACCTTGATGGTGGTGTACATCATGTTGAGCTGGTTACCGTCGTTGTTCACCGAACTCGGTTTCACTCGTAAAGATGGTGCAACTGCGCAGTTCTACTTCATGGTGAGTGCAACCATTGGTACGATCATTTTAGGTATGTTGACTGATCGTTGGAAGAAAGCTTATGTGATCATTTTGATGTACGGCGGTATTTTGGCAGGTCTATTTGCGCTGAATGGTGCAGGTTCATTGACTCAAATGTACATGGCGTCAGCTTTAGTCGGTGCATTCGTGATTGGTTGCCAAGGTGTATTGTATGCCTTCGGTGGTATCGTGTATCCGACACAGTTACGTGGTACGGGTGTTGGTGTAGCTTCAGCCGTTGGTCGTGTCGGTGCAATGTTAGGCCCTGCAATTGCGGGTCAGTTATTGGCAGCAGGTTTTGGTGCGGCAGGGGTGATTACCGCGGCAATTCCATGTATCGCAATCTCTGCAATATTTATGTTGTTATTGGTACGTCGTATTCCATCATAAGGAACATGCCATATCAAAAAAAGCCCGCATCATGCGGGCTTTTTTTATGGCGACAATAGAAGTCGCACTAATGCTCTAAACCAATTTAAATAAATGTATTTTATGTAAAAATACAGCAGAAAGAAAAAACAAAAAAATCAACGTAGAGGGGCTATGTCAGCAAGAAAACTGGTCGCAATTTTTAAAGTTGATCAACGTGAATTCAGTTTGTATCTATATCAATACGAATTTATCTTGGAACTCAAACCTGTATTTCAAAGAAATCGCCATCAGCCTAGACAAAATGCGTGGTTGGCCTTTGCCGATGAACCTACCCTAGAAGATGTTGCTGAAAATATTAATGCATTTGAGGTCATGCAACAGACACGCCGCCATTTATTAAAATATATCTTTCAACATCAACCGCGATATTTTTATTTTCATGCTTCGACTCGGCGAAAAGCCCGTATTTACCCACGATTTGCACAGCGGCTGGTTGAGCATTTGCCCAAGTATCGGTATTGTCAGGAAGGACAGTCATTTTATTTTTATGCACAGGACTGAATACTAAGGCTTTTAAAATATGAGCGAATCAGTAGAGTCGCCGACAATGCATGACAACGGATGGAGAGATATGCAAAAAAATACAGCGCTGATTGTGGTCGATGTACAAAATGGTTTTACCCCAGGTGGTCAGTTGGCTGTTGCCAATGCCGATCAAATTATTTCAGGGATTAATCAACTGGGGCAATACTTTACGAATATTGTGCTGACTCAAGATTGGCATCCAGCCGACCATATCTCTTTTGCTGAAAATCATCCTGAGCATGTACCTTATGACAGCATAGAGCTGAATTATGGAACGCAAGTATTGTGGCCGACGCATTGTGTACAAGGCACACAGGATGCCGAATTGCATCCTGATTTAAATTTACCAACGGCGCAGCTAATTATCCGTAAAGGTTTTCATCAGCATATCGACAGCTACTCTGCTTTTATGGAAGCAGATCAGAAAACTTCAACAGGTTTGGCGGGCTATTTGCGCGAACGTGGTATTGATACAGTCTTTGTGGTGGGCATTGCCACGGATTTCTGTGTTGCATGGACGGCAATGGATGCACGTAAGCTTGGTTTTGAAACTTTTGTGATTGCTGATTTGACCAAAGGGATCGATTTACAGGGTTCTTTACAGCATGCATGGCAAGACATGTTGGCGAATGGGGTGAAGCGTATTTACCTGAAAGATATTGTGCAGCAGCATGCACAGGCATTATCTTTGGCATGACCCAGTGGGCTCAGTTGAGAAAAGGCACAAGGGTGTGCCTTTTTTTGTCCCTGTATTTAAATGGAAGATGCCTATGTCGGCTTTCTTAAAATTCACTCAATTTGTGCAGAAAACATTTGCGATTTGGGTGGTGCTGTTTGCAGCGCTCGCCATGTTTTTTCCCGATGTATTTGTTTGGTTAAAAGCATATATCCCATGGATGCTAGGCATCATTATGTTGGGTATGGGCATGACCATGACACTGCAAGATTTTAAAAGTGTATTGCAAAGCCCTAAAGCTGTGATGATCGGGGTTTTGGCACAGTTTATTGTGATGCCGGGATTGGCTTTTTTCTTGTGTAAATTATTACAACTGCCGACAGAGATCGCGATCGGGGTCATTCTTGTCGGTTGCTGTCCAGGTGGAACGGCCTCTAATGTCATCACCTATATGGCAAAAGGTAATACCGCATTATCTGTTGCCTGTACCTCTGTTTCGACATTACTCGCACCGGTTTTAACCCCTGCGATTTTCTATTTGTTAGCAAGCCAATGGATCGAAATTAATGCGGCATCGATGTTGGTTTCAATTTTACAAGTGGTTTTATTTCCGATCATTGTGGGGTTAATGATTCGAACTGTCTTTAAGCACCGAGTGGATGCCTATATACAGGTCATGCCACTGGTTTCTGTTGTGGCAATTGTGGCGATTGTGGCGGCAATCATTGCGGGTAGCCGAACACAGATTTTGCAATCAGGTTTACTGATTCTGGGGGTAGTGGCCTTACATAATGGCTTGGGCTATCTATTGGGTTTTTGGGCCAGCCGACTATTTAAATTGCCCTATGCAGACTGTAAAGCAGTATCAATTGAAGTCGGGATGCAAAACTCAGGTTTGGGTGTGACATTGGCGGCGACCCATTTTGCTGCTTCACCTTTGACCGCTGTGCCGAGTGCGATTTTTAGTTTGTGGCACAATATCTCGGGTCCTGCACTGGCAACCTATTGGGCAGCACGGACGAGTGAGCCCAAAGCATCGGAACAAGACAAGCCAGCACAATAAACAAAAAAACAATGCAGTAAAAAAGAGGGCAATGTCCCTCTTTTTTATGTCGAAAATAAATTTTACGATTTGATGAACAGTGTTTTAGGGAATTGCATGCTTTTTTAATTGATTAATGCTATTTGTAACATAAGTGTCATCTCCGCTGCCTAACATGCCGGCAACCACTTTAGATATAGACTGTTTCAAGCAGCATTGAGAGGGTATGCAACATTTTCAGCATTCATCAGAGACCTATTATAATCGTGAATTGTCGCTTTTAGATTTTAATCGGCGGGTCTTGGCTCAGGCACTCGATTCAAGTTTACCTTTACTTGAACGCTTGAATTTTCTCATCATTTTTTCACGCAATTTAGATGAATTCTTTGAAATTCGCATTGCGGGGCTAATGAAACAACGAGATTTGAATGCAATTGCACGGACGCCAGATGCCATTCCGACTGAAGTGGTCTTAGATGAACTTTCCCAAGTGATTCATGACACGGTTGCACAGCAATACCAAACCCTCAATCATGCTGTATTGCCTGCACTACAAAGTGAAGGCATTCGTTTTATTCAATTTAAAGATATTTTAGAAAAACATCGGGCGTGGATTAGCCATTATTTTAGTAAAGAAGTTCAACCGGTCTTAACGCCGATTAGCTTAGATCCATCGCATCCGTTTCCACGCTTGGTCAATAAAAGCCTCAACTTTATTGTGAGTCTAGAAGGCAAAGATGCCTTTGGTCGTGCCATTGAAATGGCAATTGTGCCTGCGCCACGCTCATTGCCGCGTTTAATCAAAATGCCCGCCGAGGTTGAAGGCAGTGCAGAGACACAAATTTTCCTGACCGCCATTATTCAGCAACACATTAATGACCTATTTCCGGGGATGAAAGCGACGGGCTGTTATGCCTTTCGAGTGACACGCAACGCGGATTTGGTTCTGGCTGAAGATGTGGATGACTTGGCGGTGGCATTAAAAGATGAATTGTCTTCACGGCGTTTTGGTCGGGCAGTTCGCTTAGAAATTGAAGATGATTGTCCGCAAAGCATTATTGATTATTTGTTAGATGAATTTGATTTGAGTGAGCAGGAGCTCTATCGCATTGACGGCCCGATCAATTTATCGCGTCTCAGTACTAGTTTTAATCGATCTGAACTGAAATATCCGGTCTATACGCCGATTATTCCTAAAGTTTTTCGTAAACAAACTGCGATTTTTGATGTATTAAAAACACAAGATGTCTTGTTACATCATCCGTTTGACTCCTTTCAACCGGTTATTAACCTATTACGTGAAGCTGCAAAAGACCCTCAGGTTTTAGCCATTAAGCAGACGCTTTATCGCAGTGGGCCAGATTCGGACATCGTACAAGTTTTGGCGGAGGCGGCTCGCAACGGTAAGGAAGTAACCGCAGTTATAGAACTTCGGGCGCGGTTTGATGAAGAATCCAATATTACCGTGGCCAATTTATTGCAAGAAGCGGGCGCTGTAGTGGTGTATGGCATTGTGGGCTATAAAACCCATGCCAAGATGATTTTGATTGTACGCCGTGAAAATAATCAGCTGTTACGCTACGCCCATTTGGGAACAGGTAACTATCACGCAGGCAATGCACGGATGTATACCGATTATGGCCTGATGACGACGCATCCCGATATTTGCGAAGATGTGCATCGCATGTTTCAGGAACTGACAGGCATGGGCAAGATGGCGAAGCTGAAAGCGTTATTGCATGCACCATTTACCCTGCATACTGAATTACTGAAACTGATTGAACAGGAAATTGTTGCCGCACAAGCGGGAAAATACGCAAGAATTATTGTGAAGGTCAATGCACTCACGGAACCGCAACTGATCGCTGCTTTGTATCGTGCATCGCAAGCAGGGGTACGTGTAGATTTAATTATCCGTTCGATTTGTTGTTTGATTCCTCAGGTCAAAGGTATGTCTGAGAATATTCATGTGAGATCTATCGTTGGGCGCTTTTTAGAGCATACACGAGTGTATTATTTTGAGCATGCAGGCGAAAAACGATTGTACTGTGCCAGTGCCGATTGGATGGGACGTAACTTATTTTCACGGGTCGAAACCTGTTTTCCCATTTTAGAAAGCCGTTTGAAAAAACGCATTATGAAAGATGGTCTACTTAACTATTTGGACGATAATCAAAATGCATGGGAAATGCAGTCAAATGGGCAATGGGAGAAAGTCACGGTTGAAGCAGGTACCGAATCGCATAACGCGCAAAAATATTTGATTGCACAGAAAATTTCGACTGTTTAAGACAAAAAAATCCCGACTTAAGTCGGGATTTTTGGTTTCGCTAAAACCATTACGAGGCTTTTGACTGTTTGGATTTTAAAATTTCAGTTCTGAAGTTTTGAGCCAATTCAGCGGCATCACTGTCCATACCATTGAGCATAAACGCATGACGCGTCAACACATTGGTCGGATTTGGCAAGCTGACCAATTGGAAATGATCTGAAATCTCTTTGAGCAAAGTTGTCGGCACATGAATGGCACTTTCTTTGGCAACCAATTGTTGGACTAAACGCTCAGCCGCTTGTACAGAAGACAATTGCATGGCTTCGACAGAGCTTGAAATCGCGCTACGGGTTTGTAAAACGAAACGTTTTTCTTCACGGTAGCGTTTATATAAAACATCAGAAAGCAATTGGAATACTGAGCTGATCATGGTGAGGCAACGCAGCGCATCTGGAGTGTCAGCAGTCATGCTGATGGTTGCGCCATGTTCATCAAACTTATGCACTGTACTGATGTCAGAACTGTTCAATTTATAATGTTGAACACAGAGTTCTGTGGTTTTATTCAAGAAAATTTGGCAGAGATTAAAATACGGCACAGACACGGTTTTGTTGACGCTATCGAGCAGCTGTTTCGGATCATAAAATTGAATATTTAATGCCAAGCTGTTGCTGTCGAGAACCACTGGTTTCATGTCTTTATGCTGTTTTGCTTTGGCTTGCGCATTTTGCTGCGCTTGAGCAATCGCCACAGCGGCATTATGTTTTTCTTGTTCTAAAGCCTGCGCTAGCGTTTGAATTTCGTGTTTTAGACGTGATTCATTGTTGATTCGCGCTAAATATTCAGTACGACTTGGACGTGCAATTGCACGATACGCCAACCATAACAAGCCATGCAAGAATAATGAAAATAGAATCGCGGCCCATTGCGTACGTAAGATTTCACCAATACTTGGTTTAATTAAAGTGATTTCAACCGTTCCGACTTTCTTTTCGTTTTGCAGCGCATCACGAACAAAGATTTCACCGTCACGGGTTTTGGTCAAACCGCCTGTAGCCAAGACTTGATTATTGGCATTTAAGATGCGGATGGAAGCCACGCTCGGGTTGGTTGCATAGCGGTCAGCAAGTAAGGCTAATGATACGGTATTGGCCGGCTCAAGCTCAGATAGGCTGTCTGTAACCAATTGACTGGTCATCAGTTGTCCCTGACTGGCACGGTTTTCGTTCAGTTGGTGGGTTGTTGCCAATACCAATAAAAAGGTATGCAAAGCAAAACAAACTACTAATAGGCTAGCAAATAGCCCTTGTCTAGGCGCATTCAACGTAAACTTCCAAGGCAATTCTATTCAATTTAGATTATGATTCTTACATTAGTTGTAGCTCAGACCCGAGTCAATTCATGCGAGAAATCATTCTTATATCACTTTTAGGACCTGACCAACCTAATCAATTTACACGATTAATGCAGGTTTTGTCCGCACATTCCTTACAGATTTTAGATGTCGGACAAGCAGTCATCCACAATCAGCTGACTTTAGGTATTGTTGTTTCGTCGGAAGACCAGACTGCGACAGCATTAGCCATGAAGGAGATGTTGATTTTAGCACATGATATTGGCTTAACTGTGCGCTTTAAACCAATCTCTACAACAGAATATCAACAATGGGTAAATGAGGGAGGCCGCACACGCTATATCGTTACGGCTCTTGCGCCAGAATTACAGGCGTCTCATTTACAGGCAGTTACAAATATTGTGTCGAGCCAAGGCTTTAATATTGAAACTGTGACTCGTTTATCTGGCCGTCCAGAGTTAGATGGATCAAGCGAAGGTCCGCGCCGTGCCTGCGTTCAATTTGGTTTAAAAGGCCAGATGTTGGATGCCACTGCGATGCGTGCAGCATGTTTACGCCTATCTACCGAACTAGGGGTAGATGTTGCCGTGCAAGAAGACAATGCTTACCGTCGTAATCGTCGTTTGGTCTGCTTTGATATGGACTCGACGCTGATTGAGCAAGAAGTGATTGACGAATTGGCGATTGAAGCGGGTGTCGGCGCTCAAGTGGCTGAAATCACTGAACGTGCTATGCAAGGTGAACTCGATTTCCAACAAAGTTTCCGTGCACGTGTGGCACTGCTCAAAGGTATGGATGCTTCGGTATTGCCTAAGATTGCAGAACGTCTGACCATTACAGAAGGTGCGGAACGTCTGATTTCAACGCTGAAATCCCTGGGATATCGCACAGCTATTTTGTCAGGTGGTTTTCAGTATTTTGCTGAATACTTACAAGCAAAACTGGGTATCGATGAAGTCCATGCCAATGTACTGGACGTCCAAGATGGCGCGGTAACCGGTGAAGTGAAAGGCCATATTGTGGATGGTGCCCGCAAAGCCTACTTGTTGACTCAAATCGCTGAAGAAATGGGGATTTCATTAGAACAAGCTATTGCAGTCGGTGATGGTGCGAATGACTTACCTATGTTGTCTTTAGCCGGCTTAGGCGTTGCCTTCCGTGCGAAACCTTTGGTGCGTCAAAATGCTAATCAAGCCATTTCAAGCGTGGGTCTAGATGGTGTTCTTTACCTGCTTGGGGTGCATGATAAAGATTTAAATCGTGCTTAAAAGCATTTAATTCATACTAAAAAACGTAGCCAAAAGGCTGCGTTTTTTATGCCAAGAATTCAGCTCATCCGATGAGCGGTAGAAGAAAATTGTCGATAAAAACAACGATTAACAGCATTCGAAAAATTAATTTTTTTAGCCTAAAACCAGCTGTTTTTTTTGTAATGACACTCGAAACGAGATGCCATCATTGTTCCAGAAATTCTTTAAAAAGAAAAAATGTAATGACAAAATAATGTTGCGACAAGGTGTGTCGCATTAACAAAAAACGAGACTTTTTTTATGCAAAAAACTCAGCATAATGCTTGCAAGAGATTGAGATCGACCAAATCTATTTACTGAAGATACAGTAGTGAGACGGCTCAGCATCCTGTAAGACAAGAGATGTCAGCTGTCAAATGACGGAGGTTTTTATGTTAACAGCGAATTTAGCAACAATCGTTGGCCTGAGCTTGGTATCGGCGGCTGTGATTGCTGTTTTCTTCTCGCCTTATCGTCGCTGGTTAAGTTTTATGCTGGCGGGGATGCTGGTGTGGGGACTCATTGAAGTAATTCGATTTGGTACACAAACCATGTTTGAATTATCAGTGACTTATAGTTATTTAACGGCATTAATGACCGCAATGGTAGTATTCACTTTAGTATTATTACGTGAAGACCGCCGTGCAGAGCGTGCGATGGCAAAGCGCCAATGTATAGAGCACACGCCTGTATATGATGAAGAACAGCAATGTTCGAGCCGATAAGTGCCAGAACAAAATTTCAATGAAAATGCGCCTAAGGGCGCATTTTTTTATGAACGCATTAGTCCGATTTGAGATACAAAGCCTTACTTCTCAAAAGCCAAGTTATGGTAGGATGAAGCCAGTCAATTTTCCAACAATTACAATAGGCTTTAAGTCATGAAACTATCATCAATTCCTGTCGTAAAACTACCTTTAGTTGATGTCAGTACGGATCCACTTGATTTACTCGTGGCAGGTTTAGCGCTTCGTATGAAACAGCTTGCACGTACTAGCCCTAAATTCATTGAATTGGTTCATGAACGTCAATTCCGTATTCAAATCGGCACGGATTTAGGTGTTGCACGTCAAATTATTGTAAATAATGGGCAGATTGATACTGTTTCAGGCGATGCTGAAAAAGCAGACTTTATTTTGCAATTTGCGGACAGCGAACAGGGCGTGAAAACCCTAATGAAAGGTGACCCAACAGCATTTATGACGGGTATGCAAAATGGCAGTATTAAAATGGAAGGTGATTTTGGTCTACTGGTTTGGTTTAACCAAGTGGCGAAGTTAATTCCACCTAAACTTCCAAAACCGGTTAAAGAAAAAATCAAAATCGCACGTGCGTTTATTAAAGAGAAAACCGGTAAATAAATTTAATTTTCATTGAAATTTAACGCTTTTTTGGTAACAATACCTCCGCTTTTTAGGGGGTATTTTTATGAAAAAATTAATTACATCGGGTTTAATTGCCGCATCATTAACAATGACAGGTTGTGCAAGCATTATTTCGGGGTCAACTCAAACTTTAACCTTTAAGTCAGTGCCAGATGAAGCATCGATTTCGATTACAAATAAAGCTGGAGAAAAAGTACATACTGGCATCACACCTGCAACTGTAACTTTAAAACGCGGTACAGGATATTTTAAACCAGCAGCTTATGAAGTAACGTTCAAAAAAGATGGTTTTCAAACAAAAACTGTGCAGGTAACAGGGACAGTAAATGGTTGGTATGTAGCCAATATTATTTTTGGTGGATTAATTGGTTTATTAATTGTTGATCCAGCTACTGGTGCAATGTATACATTGAATCCCGCTGATGTAAATGCTGTTCTAGACGCAAATCAAACAACAACGTCAAAGAAAAATGATCAGTCATTAACAGTCATGCTTGTGAAAGATATCCCTGTGGAAGTAATGCAACGTGCAAAACTGATTACAACCATTTAAGACCGTATTATTCTAGCTTGTGAAAAGCCCTCAAAAGAGGGCTTTTTTAATGCTTCAGTGGTTATTCAACTTCTAAATTAAAGGTCACTGGACCGTCATTGACCAAATGCACTTTCATGTCGGCAGCAAAGATACCTGTTTGTACATGGTCATATTGGCGCTTGGTGTAATCGACCAACTGTTCATACAGTGCTTTGGCATCGCTTGGCGGCATGGCAGGGCCAAAATCAGGGCGCAGGCCTTTTTGCGTTTGTGCCATCAGAGTAAATTGAGACACCAAGAGGATACCGCCGCCAGCTTGACTGACATTCCAGCCCATCTTGCCTTGTTCATCATCAAAAAAACGGTATTTCAAGATCTTATCGATCAGTTTTTTGCCCTTTTCTAAATCGTCAGCTTTACCAAGTCCTAAAAACACTAAAATACCGTGATTGATTTCACCCGTGATCTCACCATCGACCACCACTTTGGCTTCCAAAACACGTTGTAACAAGGCCCGCATAAATTCTTCCGAGTAGAAAATTGAACATAGGGCAGGGATTGTAGCAAAGACAGCATTCTTTCGAAGCGATGTTTAGAAAATTTTGGGCTCAAACATTTGAAAATGAAATGTATATTTTTTATAAATCTAATAATACGATTGAATTTATAAAAATAATCTGTTTTATCTATTTATTAAGTATCAGTATCTTTGCGGGGCAGGAAAGGTATTTAACAGAGAGATTAAGACGATGTTTAAGCGTTCTTTATTGGTTGCGATGTTAGCAACAGCAACAGTGGCGACTCAAGCAGCGCCATTAACAAAAGACAATGGTGCACCAGTAGGCGATAACCAAAACTCGATTACTGCGGGTCCAAATGGTTCAGTTCTACTTCAAGACGTACAATTGGTTCAAAAATTACAACGTTTTGGTCGTGAGCGTATTCCTGAGCGTGTGGTACATGCCCGTGGTACAGGTGCGTATGGTGAATTCGTTGCAACTAAAGATTTATCTGATCTCACCATTGCTTCATTGTTCAAAGCAGGTACTAAGACTCCAGTTTTCTTACGTTTCTCGACTGTAATTCACGGTAAACATTCTCCAGAAACTCTACGTGACCCGCACGGTTTCGCGATCAAGTTCTATACGCAAGAAGGCAACTGGGATTTAGTGGGTAACCAAACTCCAGTCTTCTTCATTCGTGATGCAATTAAATTCCCTGACTTCATTCACGCAATGAAGCCAAGCCCAATTGACAACGTTCAAGACGCGAACCGCGTATTTGACTTCTTGTCTAGCCAACCATGGGCAACCAACATGTTGACTTATGTGTATGGTAACCAAGGTGTTCCAACTAGCTACCGTGAGCAAGATGGTTTCGGTGTACACGCATTCAAACTGTACAACGACAAAGGCGAATATAAATACGTGAAGTTCAACTTCCGCTCTAAACAAGGCGTGAAAGGTCTGAACGTTAAAGAAGCGATGGAGCTGCAAGGTAAAGACTTCAACCACTTAACCAACGATCTTTACAAAAACATCAACGCGGGCAACTTCCCGAAATGGGATCTTTACATCCAAGTGTTAGATCCTAAAGATTTAAACAGCTTTGATTTTGATCCGCTAGATCCAACTAAAATCTGGCCAACGAACTTAGTTCCAGAAACTAAAGTGGGTACATTGACGCTGAACCGTATGCCGAAAAACTTCTTCCAGGAAACGGAACAAGTGGCATTGGCTCCAGGTAACTTAGTCCCAGGTATCGAGCCATCAGAAGACCGTCTGCTACAAGGCCGTATCTTTTCTTACTCAGATACACAAATGTACCGTTTAGGTGCGAACCACCAACAAATTCCAGTCAACCGTCCATTAGTTGCTGTAAACAACAACAATCAAGATGGTTACATGAATGTTGGTGGCACTTCATCAAATGTGAACTACGAGCCAAGCCGTATTGAGCCAAAACCAGCGACTGCGAAAGCGCGTGCGGTTGAAACGCCGCTTTCTGGCACAGTTCAGCAAAAAGGCGTGAAAGAGCAAAACTTCAAGCAGGCGGGTGAACTTTATCGTTCATACTCTGCGAAAGAGAAAGAAAACTTAATCATGAACTTGGCGGCTGACCTTGGCAACGTGAAAGATTCGGAAACGAAACACATCATGTTGTCTTACTTCTATAAAGCAGATGCAGACTACGGTACACGTATGACTAAAGCAGTAAACGGTAACCTTGCAACTGTAAAAGCTAAAGCAGCACAACTGAAAGACTAATTTCGATCAGTCTGAAGGATTGGTAACTAGGGTCTAGAACGTTACCTCAAAAAAGTCCTATGAAGCTCCATACCTTTCCTGCACCCTAGGGGGAGTTTCATAGGCACTCCTTAAATATTCATTTTTATGAAATGAATTATTTCTAATTCAATTCTACATTCGATTTCTGTTGGAGTTCATCATGAAAGTTATGCAACATTTGACTTTAGCCAGTCTTCTAGCGTTTGGTTCCGCATTCGCAAACGTGGCAATCGCGGAAGATATCTCCCCCGCTAAAGCAACTGCAAGCGATCAGATGACCTCACAACAGGAATTGATCGCAATTTTCTTTGCTGCAGCCAAAACTGGCAATGAAGAAGTCATCAATGAATTTCTTAAGCACGGTTTTCCGGTCGATGTGCGCAATGCTTCGGGTTTTACACCACTGATGATGGCGACCTATTATGGTCATCAAAATATTGTGAATCGTTTGCTAGAACAAGGTGCAGACCGCTGCGCACGTGACAATAAAGGCAACACCGCATTGATGGGTGCCATGTTTAAATTAGAATGGGCGATTGCAAAGCAATTACGCCAAGTGGATTGCGATGCAAATGCCAAAAAAATGGGGCAAAAGACTGCAGAACAGTTTGCGCGTGAATTTGGTCAAGAAGAAAAATATCGACAGTTACTCAAAAAATAATGAGCTTGATCGCGCTCAGCTTCAGCAAAAAAATTGAAAAAAGTCGATGAATCGCGGTGATTTATAAGTTATTCCACTAAATCAATCGGCTTTTTATCAATAAAGTATGCTTTAATGCAAAGAGTTGATAAAAACTGAAAGTCTTTATGTCTCCAATCATCCAATCCTTATTAGACACAGATCTGTATAAATTCACCATGCTTCAGGTGGTGTTACACAAATTTCCGCAAACCCATAGTGTGTATCACTTTCGCTGCCGTAACTTGGACGATACAGCCTATCCACTGGTTGAAATTTTGGATGATTTAAACATGCAGCTCGACATGCTTTGTCAGTTGAAGTTTAAAGAAGATGAATTGCAGTATTTACGCAGTTTACGTTTTATTAAAAGCGATTTTGTTGATTATCTTGAATTATTTCAGCTTAAACGCCGTTTTATTAAAGCGGGTATTGATGATGAAGGTCGACTCGACATTTGGGTAGAAGGCCCAATGGTTCAAGCGATGATGTTTGAAATCTTTGTTTTAGCCATCGTCAATGAATTATATTTCCAACGTATTCGTACACCCGAAGTTTTAGCCGAAGGTGAGCGCCGTTTGCAACATAAGATTGCCTTGCTGAAGCAGTATGAAGCACGGCAAAATCCAAATGATCCACCATTCTTGGTCTCTGATTTTGGCACGCGTCGTCGTTATAGTTATGCATGGCAAAAGCATGTAATTGAAGAATTAAATCAGGCTTCACCGTATATTTTCCGCGGTACAAGTAATGTTCTGATTGCCAAAGACTTGAACATTACTCCAATTGGTACGATGGCGCATGAGTTCCTACAAGCATTCCAAGCGCTTGATGTTCGTCTACGTAACTTCCAGAAGTCTGCGCTAGAAACATGGGTGCAGGAATACCGTGGTGACTTAGGAATAGCCTTAACGGACGTTGTCGGTATGGATGCGTTCCTACGTGACTTCGATTTGTACTTTGCCAAACTATTCGACGGTTTACGTCATGACAGTGGCGACCCGTATGAATGGGGCGATAAAGCCTATGCACATTACAAAAAGCTTAAAGTCGATAGCAAAAGTAAAATGCTGACCTTTAGTGATGGTCTAAATATCGAAAAAGCGTGGGATTTGCATAATTACTTCAAAGACCGTTTCCAAGTGAGTTTTGGTATTGGCACCAACTTGACCAATGATATGGGGCAAACTGCGCTGAATATCGTACTGAAACTGGTTGAATGTAATGGTCAATCTGTGGCAAAAATTTCAGATAGTCCGGGTAAAACCATGACGGATAATGATACTTTCTTAGCGTATCTGCGTCAGGTGTTTGACATCTCTGAAGTTAGCGCTTAAACACAGCATTAGATAAAACTAAAAAAGCCGAATCAATGATTCGGCTTTTTTATATCTAAAATATTGCTAAAGGAATGCAAAAATTCAGAATAATAGTGAAAATGACTTATGCTAAGATCGAATTTAATCGCACAAAATACAACACGAACAACGATGACAGCATCTACACTGAATTTTGGTCTGCTGATTGAAGCGGAAGAATTGGTTCCACATCTGGGCAATGAAAAACTACGGATCGTCGATTTGAGTCGTCGTTCGGTGTATGACCAATTGCATGTTCCACATGCACTGCATGTGCAGCCGAAACTGTTAGTGCGCCAAGAAGAACAAGCGATGGGACTTTTACCTGACCAAGCCGGTTTAGAACAGCTCATCAGCTATCTGAATATCAGTCCAGAACATCATGTAGTAGTGTATGACGATGAAGGTGGGGCATGGGCTGGTCGACTGATTTGGAACTTACATTGCCTCGGTTTTGAAAATACCAGTCTCCTCAATGGTGGCATCCATGCTTGGCTTGGGGCAGGCTTACCGACCTCGTCTGAAATTGAGCAATTTGAACCCGTGAGCCCGTTAGTTGAAGTAAGTGCAGAGGCGCGTGCTCAGTATCAAACAGATTATGATGAGCTATTGGCTCGTGTGCAGCAGGAGCAGATCCAAGTATGGGACTGCCGTACCGAAGATGAATATACAGGCCTACGTTTGGCTGCGCGACGCGGCGGTCACATTCCGGGGGCACGACATTTCGAATGGAGTACTGCCCTTAACCGGGAAAATCATTTAAAATTGCATCCTTTAGAACGCACACAACAACGCTTAGAACAATTGGGATTCAATTTAAACGAACCTGTGGTGGTATATTGTCAGTCCCATCATCGGTCGGGCCTAGCTTATATACTGGGACGTTTACTCGGTTGGAATATTCGAGCTTATGATGGTGCGTGGAGCGAGTGGGGCAACCGACTCGATAGTCCTGTGATCACCGGAGAGTTGCCGTCTTGAGCCTTACATCTCAGTTAAAAAAACAAATTTTTATTCAAGCTCAGCGTGTTGTTCCACAGCACAAATTATCACGTATCGTCGGTAAATTGGCTGCGAGTGAAAACCCTGTGGTGAAAAATGCTGTGATTACCGCATTTAAAGCACAGTATGGCATCGACATGTCGATTGCTGAGCAAAGTAATGCCCTGAAATTTAAATCATTCAATGAATTTTTCACTCGTTCTTTAAAAGAAGGCGTACGTGTAGTTGATGCAAATGCCAACAGTGTTGTTTCACCCGCAGATGGTGCGATTTCACAACTAGGTAAAATTGAAAATGGTGACGTATTTCAGGCCAAAGGGCAGAAGTTCACCGTTGAAAACCTGATTGCCGATCCACAATTGGCAGAGCCGTTTAAAAATGGGCAGTTTGCTACGGTTTATTTGTCACCAAAAGACTACCACCGTGTACATATGCCATTTGCAGGAACATTGACAGAAACCCTGTATGTACCGGGTGAATTGTTCTCAGTAAACCAGACCACTGCTGAAAATATTCCGGGTTTATTTGCCCGTAATGAACGTATGGTCTGCTTATTTGATACAGAAGTCGGTCGTATGGCGGTTGTATTAGTGGGCGCAATGATCGTGGCAGGTATTGAAACCGTGGCTACAGGTAAAGTTAAACCTACAGGGCGTTTGGAACTGAATCAACACGATTTATTTTTAGAAAAAGGTGCAGAATTGGGCCGTTTCTATTTAGGTTCAACAGCGGTAGTGTTGTTTGAAGAAAACAAAATGCAATGGGATGCGACCTTTAAAGCCAACTCGTCTGTGGTGATGGGCGAAGCTATAGGGCATACCATTTAAGCAATTCCCTCTCCTTTTAGGAGAGGGTTAGGGAGAGGTTTTTGAGCTAAGCTGATGTATTCAAAAAAGAATCCCTTCTAACCTCCCTTTATTGAAGGAATGAATAAAAAAAAGCGCCATCAGGCGCTTTTTTTAATTGCAAAATTTAGCGTTTTACGACAATCGAGTCGATACTGCTATGACGTAAAGTTTGCTGTGCAATCACAGCAGCTTCTTGTGAATCATAGGGGCCAGACACGACGCGATACCAAACTTTGCCATTTTCATTACTTTGGATCACATCGGCAGATAAGCCATTTAAAATAATTTCTGCACGACGGGCATCGGCTTGGTCAGGGTCATCATAGCTACGCACTTGCAAAATATAGCTTGCAGGGGCAGGTGTTGTTTCTGTGGCTTCAATACCCGGCTCAGTCGGTGCAGTGGTAGCCGTTTCAGGTGCTTCAACGATCACCACGGTTTCTTTGGTATCTGTTTCAGGCACAGCTTGATCTGGAATCGGGGTGACTTGTTGCTGAGGCAACAGATCATAAAAACGGTAATCTTTATTGGTTTCTTCTTGGTAGTGTTCAGAGGTAATTTGACCTTTCGGTTTTACCGGCTCCCATGGTTTCCATAACATCAAGGCCACCAAGAAACTCAACACGATTAAAATGATCACAAGTGTACCTAACCATGCAGGAATCAATGGTTTTTTAGGCTGATTTGGCCGCTCTGATACACCGCGTTGCGTTTTTCCAAACACGAGGAAACCTCTTTAATTGTAATTGTTACGAACCTAGTGGGAACTGACCCAAAACCAAGTTCTGATTATTATATATTACATGACTGTCATGCTGTTTATGTTTAATTTTCACAATTTCAACATCTTCAAGTTTTCATTAAAAGATGACTGAATATCCATGAAAATACAGGCTCATAAAGAGCCTGTATAGGCGTCAATGTATATGGTTCATACATGGACGGATTCTAACGTATACTAAGAATGGCTTACATTGATTCAGGCGCACTCACACCCAATAATTCAAGACCATTGCGTAAAACTTGCTGTACGTTTACAGACAGTAATAAGCGCGCTTGAGTCAGTTCTGCATCATCACCCAAGACTTTATTTTCGTTGTACCAACCATGGAACAACGCCGCTAATTCTTTCAAGTAGTTACCCACTTGGTGTGGTTCATAGCTGTTTGCTGCACGAACCACAATTTCAGGGTAAGCCGCAAGTTTAGCAAGAACTTCAGTTTCAGCTTCTAACTCAAGTTTAGCTGCAAATTGACGTGCAGCTTCAGCAGAGAATTGAACGTCTGTCGCAGCGGCTTTTTCGAGCATACGGCAGATACGTGCGTGTGCGTATTGGATGTAGTACACCGCATTGTCTTTGCTTTGAGACACAGCAAGGTCTAAGTCGAAGTCAATGTGTTGTTCTGATTTACGCATGACATAGTAGAAACGAGCAGCATCGTTGCCTACTTCTTTACGTAAGTCGCGTAAAGTCACGAATTGACCTGAACGAGATGACATTTGAACCATCTCGCCGCCACGCCATAGGCTCACAAATTGAACCAAAAGTACGGTCAATTTTTTAGAATCATAGCCAAGCGCATCAATCGCTGCTTTCACACGTGCGATATAACCGTGGTGGTCTGAACCCCAGATATCAACGATATCGGTATAGCCGCGTTGTAGTTTATTTAAGTGATAAGCAATGTCGGATGCGAAGTATGTAGTTTGACCATTACGACGTTTCACAACACGGTCTTTTTCATCACCAAAATCAGTTGATTTGAACCAGATGTTGCCATCTTTTTCGTATAAGAAACCACGTTGATCGAGCATTTGTAATGCTTCATCAATTTTTTCAGTCAAGGTTGCTTCGCTGAACCATTGATTGAAAGTCACGCCAAATTCACCGAGGTCATCTTTAATGTCATCAAGAATGGCTTTCAGCGCAGCTTGATGGAACACACGGTAACCCGCAGCCAAATGGTTTTGTGAATTATGAATTAGGCCATCAATGTGTTTTTCTTTATCGCCTGAAACAACGACTTTATTGCCTTCGCTATCGAGTTCAGCAGCATATTGCACATCTTCAGGAACATCTTTGTAGATGTCGGCAACAGGGCGTACATAAGCATCACCATCTTTGTCGATAATGCTTTGTGCGATTTCTTTAACGTAGTCGCCTTGATATGCATTTTTAGGGAAGACCAGTTGTTGACCGGTCAATTCTAAATAACGCAAGTAAGTCGATGTCGCCAAGATATCCATTTGACGGCCAGCATCGTTGACATAGTATTCACGGTCAACTTTAGCACCTGTTGCTTCAAGAAGATTGGCAACGGTCATACCGTAAGCTGCGCCACGACCATGACCAACGTGTAGGCTAGACGTTGGGTTGGCTGAAACGAATTCCACTTGAACACGTTTTTCAGCATTGGCCTGAGTGCGACCGAACTGATCTTTCTGAGCTTGAATTTGGTCTAAGACAGCAAAACGTTGGTCAGCATTTAAAAAGAAGTTAATAAAGCCAGGACCTGCAATTTCTGCTTTGCTGATATCTGCGACTTCTGGAAGATTTGCCAGAATTTTTTCGGCTAAATCACGCGGCTTCATACCTGCAGCTTTAGAGGCAATCATGGCAATGTTTGACGCAAAGTCACCGTGGCTTCGGTCTTTGGTTCGGGTCAAATTGCTAGTATTGTTCCAGTCAGTTGGGAGTACACCTTCAGCTTGAAGGGATTGCACTGCATGATCGAGCGCTGCTTGTATTGCCGTATTCATAATCAGTCGAAAAATAAATGTCGCAGAAAAACGGTAAATATAGCAAATTTCAGGCTCTTTAGGTGAACCCATTTGTTGCGAATAAAAAATATTCGATAAAAGTGAAGCATTGCTTATATCGAAGTAAAACGATATAAGTAGTTTAGCGATTCAGGATCACTGCTTGAGTATATGGACATGTCACAACCCACCCCTAAAATTTTTGGCAATGTGCCGAAGTTAGCTGCACGCTGGGCGCTGATTATTGTGCCGTTTATTTTATCCTGTCTCATGAGCGGTATTATTTCGTTTATTAATATGCTCAGAAATTTAGGGTGGTTTGAGGGATTTCTGACTCTATGGCTGCATAATTGGATGATTTCTTGGGCTATTGCTTTTCCCATTGTGCTGATTTTATTGCCGTTTGTTCGAAAATTTACAGGCCTGTTGGTCGATATGTCAGGGCCACAGCCACCTGCAAAATAAGACTGCATGTAAGTCACAGTTGAGTAAAACGGTGACTTACTGCATTTCGCTTTAAACATTTATAGGCTATCGCGACAACTTACTGCTTTAGAGAGTAATTCGGCTTTGTTGTTTTGGAAGGTATAGAGTTTTGAGGCATTAAACACTTTGATGACTTTGGCCTGACCGACAGCGGTTTTAAAGCTTTGGAACTTTTGCTGATGGGCTATCTCAAACGGATTTCCAAAGTTTTTATTGTCGAGCAAAATTTGAATTTGCCCCACATTCGTGTCATGTGCTTTTAGGATGTCTTGGCCATCTGCATTGCTTAAACTGAAAGTAGGGCGCTGAGTGCTGATTTTGCAATTCAATTTGAGGCTCAAGGTGAAATTGTCTGCCGATTTATTTTTGAGGGTAGATGTGCCTTGTTGATCATTTTCAATATAGACCCACTGATTTTTCGGCATATTGGTCAGTAGGGTTTCTAACTGTTGTTGGGTACTTTTGCTGATATCGACAGTGCCTTTTTTATCGATTTCAGGGGCTTTTTCTTTACCGAGCATGCCCATCACTTTGTCGCTGACTGTGCTACTGGTTTTGGAAATGGTCTGGCAAGCGCTTAAGCTACTGATGATTAGAATGAATGGTAGTGTATAGATGGCAGGTAAATGCATAGATTTTATTGTTCTATTAAATTTTCGGATCGGCAAAGTTTAACGGTTCTACGCATAAAGCTCAAACCTGCGGCCAATCTCCTTTGAGGAGGACTGCTGCAGGCGGCTAAAGCAGCCATTCTACACAGGCACGAATAATCCCCAGTGCGAGGCCAATAAAACCACCGACCACGACACCATTGACTCGAATCATATGCAAGTCGCCACCGACTTCGTTTTCGATCTTATCGATCATTTCACGTGAATCCCATTCATGTATACGTTCACTGATAAACCGAATGACTTTTTCGCTATATTGATCGGAGAGATTGATGGCAATATCACTCATTTTTTCATTCAGCAATTGGCGTACAGCAACGTTAGAGACAATATTTTCGCCCACTTGTTGAATGGCGACGCGTAGGTTTTGTGCAATACCTGAGTCCGGCTTTTGTAGATCAGATTTAATCGCATCACATAAAATCACCACTGCACCACTGATAAAATTCAACATTTGTGGACTATCGAGCATGGCATCTTTGGTGCTATTCAAACGTTGGCTGGCTACACTTTGATTGTCTGCCAACTCATGCATGAGTTGCTGTGCCATTTCTTCAATTTTTCGACGCCAAGGATGTTCTGGATCGGCCAACATAGATTCGACACGGCTCACCAATGAATCAATGGTGCGTTGTTGTACATCAATGCCGATCCAGCTGGCGCCTTTAGCTAACTTCCATACCCCAAGTTCTTTAAACAACTGGCGTGAAAGGTCGCGGGTTTGTTCTGGATGCTGTGTGACCCAATCATGGGCTAAATCGAGCCCGCGCTGTAACACATCTTGATGGAAGTCATTTTCTAAAACTGCCCGTAGCATTTCACTGGCAAGATGGTTGACTTGCGTATTGCGTACCCATTGCACGCTGTTATTTTGGATAAATTGTCCAATTTGTTCCTGACCGACAAATTCGAAAATTTTCGGTACCGTTTGCTGAATGACTTGGGTCACTTGAGCATTATTGTGCGGATTGGCCAACCATTTCCCGACGGCAAGAGAGAGATCCGTCTCCGCTAAGCTTTTTTCAACCACTTGTGGTGAAAGAAAATTCTCCTGAACAAAGCGGCCCATCGACTCGGCAATGCGTGCTTTATTACGAGGAATAATTTCTGTGTGGTCACGTAAAAATTTAGGAATCGGAATCCGACCAAAGGGATTGCGAAATAAAACGGTTATCGCATACCAGTCTGCCAAACCACCAACCACTCCAGCTTCTGCTGAAAGCATCAAAATATGAATGAGCCAGACGTATTCAGGCAGCAATTTAGCTGCGATCATCAATGTAATCCACGCCAGCACCGCCACGACCAAAGCAATCGTGGCGAAGCGTTTACTGCGTTGCAGACTAGGTGAAACAGCGGGCTGTTCAGTTGGGTTCATCAATGATCGGGTCTCTATGGGTTGACTTATTTGGCGGTAGGCTCAGCGGCTACAGGTAAAGGATTTCCTTGGCTGTCTAAACCATATTTAGCCCCGAGTGACTGCAAAATCAAGCGAGCATCAAAGGCATCCTGAGGGGCTTTGGCACGATCTTTATAGCAAGTAATACTGTAGGAAACTTGAGTCGGATCGAGTGTGACCACCTGTGGAACGTCATAAAACGGGCCTGGCCAAAAGCCGGGATGGCGACGGTAATAGCCATATGGATAAGGCATTGGGTCTGGGTAAATCACCGCTTGGCGCGGCGGTTTTTGACTCCGGTTACTCGGGTCATCCATGACTTTAAAATATTGAAAGCCATTGTGTAGGGTGGTTTGAGCAGCTTTAACCAAGGTGATTTCTTCGGCAGTGCCATAGCTCATATTGGGTCTAGCTTGGAAGCTAATCCGATAGCTTTGAGCATTTAATGGCGTTGCAGCATAACGACCCAATTGTTCGAAGGTTAAAGGCTTCGATGGGGTGCTTGCACAGCCGGTGAGGCCCAGTGCTGCGGTTATGGCTGCTGCGATAATGAGTTTGTTCATGCGCATACTCCTGTTTAGTCGGTTCATGGCAAGGGGAGATACTGGCCAAAAGCCGTCAATTAAAAGCTAGAATTGGGCTGGGTTAAAAATTCCAATTCCTCTGCTGTAGATGTTCTGCCCAATACCGCATTGCGATGCGGGTAACGTCCAAATCGATCGATAATCACTTTATGCTTTTTTTCAAATTCTAAGTTGATCGGATTGCCCAGTTGCTCAAATAATTTTAACGCGCTTTGATGGATTTTTGTCGATTCGCTATGCATAAAGGGCATATATAAAAATGAGCGCTGTTCAGGGCTTAATTGTAGATCTAAACCCTGCGCGATGGCTTCTTGTGCAAGCGCCAAAGCCAGTGCATCTTGGGCAAAAGCCAAGCCAGAGTCACGGAATAAATTTCGCGAAAACTGATCTAAAACAATAATTTCAGCCAAGCGACCTTCGGCTGTGGTGCGCCATTGCCACAGTTCTGCTTGACTGGCCGCTTGATGGATGTCTTTAAACTTTTTTTCGATTAAAACATCAAAATTATTGCTTTTAGCGAACCAATTAGGCTGATTTTCTGGGTTAAACCAAAATTCGAGAATATCTTGATAATTCATATGTTTTAAGCATTATTAGCATATATTTGTTTATAAAATCACAAATTTCAAATGTCATATAGAGTAAGTTTGTGATAAAAAATTGCCAAAATAAAATCACGGTTTGTCTCAAAACTATACAGTGCGTCATATGCCCACTTCAAATCGCGTTATACTGATATAAACTGATGATTTTATTTTAGTAGTTTCTTCCATTTAAGCGAGATAGCAATGAGTCAACCCGAATCGACCTCTCAAGACATTTTACCGACTTGGGTAGATTCTTCGCTGATTAAAGGAATGTTGCGCGGTATTGAGCGTGAAAGCTTACGTATGCAAAGCAACGGTTTCTTGTCTCAGGCCGACCATCCCCAAGCCTTGGGTGCGGCTTTGACTCATCCGCATATTACGACAGACTATTCTGAAGCTTTGATGGAATTTATCACGCCGCCAAAAGAAACCATTACAGAGGCGTTGAACTATCTGCAAGATATTCATGCTGTTGCGCATACGCATTTAGAACATGGTGAAAAACTTTGGCCGTTGTCGATGCCATGCATGTTGGATAAAGACGAAGACAGTATTCGTTTAGCGCAATATGGCAGCTCGAATATAGGACGTTTTAAAACCTTGTACCGTCGTGGTTTAGGGGTGCGTTATGGTCGCCGGATGCAGACCATTTCAGGGGTGCATTATAATTTATCCTTCCCAGATCATTTCTTTGAAGCATTACAACAACACGAAACTGACGACGCCCTCAAGGCATTGAGCTTACAGGATTATCGCAGTCATCGTTATTTTGGCCTGATCCGTAATTTTATTCGTTTAACGCCATTGGTGATGTTTTTGGTTGGAGCGAGCCCGTCGGTGTGTAAATGTTTTATGACTGGACGAGAACATCAGCTGTTACCGCTTTTAAAAGGCACGCTATTTTTACCTTATGCGACGGCACTGCGTATGGGAAATTTTGGCTATCAAAATTCAGCACAAAAACAGTTAGGGATTCACTACAACGACATTCAGGCGTATTTGGAAGGTTTGCAAAAAGCGGTGCATACCCCGTATGCCGCATTTAGTCATTTAGGTTTAAATGATGAACACGGTGATCCGATTCAAATTAATGACCATGTATTGCAAATTGAAAATGAGTACTACAGTTTGGTTCGTCCGAAACAAGTGCCGCAGGATGGTGAAACACCGTCTGAAGCCCTGCAAAATCGTGGCGTAGGTTATGTTGAATTACGCGCGGTAGATGTCAATCCTTATAGCCCGATTGGGATCAATGAAGACACGGCAGGCTTGCTCGAAGTGGTGGCTTTGTACTGTTTATTGCAAGACAGTCCAGCATTGTTAGATGCCGAACAAAATGAAATTGAGAAAAATCAGGCGGAAGTGGTAAACCGTGGTCGTGCGCCAAACGCAGTGATTTTACAGCAAGGGCAAGCGATTCCAATTGAAACATGGTGTCGTACACATGTCGCTGCGATGCAACCGTTGGCTGAATTGCTGGATGATTCTTACAATACAGATATTTACACTCAGGCAATGGCTGTGATGCAATCACGCATCGATGAAGTCGATGAAACATTGTCGGCACGTATGATTAGCGATACTTTAGAACAAGGTGGAACTTGGGGCTTTGGTAGCTTTATGGCCTTACAACATGCTGAAGTGTATGAGCAGCATGTCTTGAGCCCTGAAACTGCTGCATACTTTGCACAAGCTGCTGAGCAGTCTTTAGAAAAACAGGCTGAACTTGAGCAAGACTGTACCTTGAGTTTTGAAGAATATTTGAAAAACTTCAGATAAAAAATTTTAAGAGGATTTACCATGAAATGGAGTTTCCGCTTCGTGAGTGGTTTGTTGTTTTTAGCCAGCGTGATCGGTATGTCTTTTGCGCTGTTTTTAGAACATGTACAAGGCTTAGAACCTTGTCCGTTGTGCGTATTCCAACGTATTGGTTTGATTGGACTCGGCATCATTTCATTGATTGCATTGATTCACAATCCAGCATCGAATTGGGGTAAACGCATTTACGCATTGTTGGGGACACTATCAATTCTTTGGTCTGCTGGGGTGGCTGCGCGTCATATTTGGCTGCAAAATTTACCGCCAGACAAAGTACCGAGTTGTGGCCCAGGACTGGATTATTGGGTAGAAACGCTGCCGTTAAAATCGGTCTTTGAGCAAGTGCTGACTGGCTCTGGTGAATGTGCCAAAGTGGATTGGACCTTCTTGGGGCAATCATTACCGGTTTGGTCATTGGTGTTTTTTGCGGTCTTAACTTTGCTTAGCCTTTGGCAGTTATTACGTAAATACCCAAGCAGACCAGTGCCACGTTTACGTGATAAATTTTAATTTAGTGATACATAAAAAAGCCCTCAGTTGAGGGCTTTTTTATGTATACACATGGTGGAAATTTTACCTTAGGTTAGGGCAATGCCTTCTATACTTTCCAAGTCCATCATAAATTCATAAATGTGGTCACAAGCTTTATCGTCATTATTTGGATAGAACCAATGCACGATTTGCTCAGCCACTTGCGGGTGATGCTGAATTTCAAAATGGTTCAGGCCATAAAATATTGCTTTATGTGAGTCAGGTACTTTTAATTGGTAGCGTGGGTTTGGGTGTTCTCCTAACGCACTTTTCACACTGACCAAGTAATCTCCAATCACATGTCGCGTTTTATTGCGACGATGTTCATATTCGATGGTCCCTGCCACGAGGTAGGTATTGATATGCGATGGAATCGGGGCTGGTTTACGGTTGTCGTCCATGAGTCCAATACGGACATCATTATGTTCCCAATCATCATCACGCACGCTGCCATAGCGCAAATCTAAAATGCCGTTACTGCGAATATTCACCACGTGGCCCACGATTTTGACCAAAGGGAAACGCCCCAATTGATCTTGCAGATGAAATCCGATACGTTCAAGCACAGCACCATGATGCGGTGAGCCTAAGCAGACTAGATTTTCGACTTGATGAATCCATTGATACATATTTTGTTTGCCATAAAAAATGGCACTACGGGACACTAAGCCCCCCATACTATGACCAATTAAGTCGATACTGGTAATACCAGGGTTGCGACGGACCAAATCTTCTAATGTATTGGCAAGGCTGCGACCATTGGTCGAGATACGACGACCCGTGTTGTAATTTAAATACAGCATGGTGTTGTGGTCACGTTGTGACAGTAATTTTTCACCAATGCCGCCATATTTGGCTGTCGACCATGACAGATGATTCATGCACAGCCCATGAATTAACAGGGTAATACGACCGTTTAATTCGCCTTTTTGTACCGCACCATAATGGTCGTAAACCACCATCGGTAAGGCCATCGGGTTGTGATATTTCAGTAAATAGTCACCCAGCACCCCATTCAGCGCACCTACTAGAAAATGTAAAGACGGGGTGAGGGGTTTGTCGTGTAAGCGTGGGAATTTTTCAATAATGCTACGCAGCGTCGGTGCGAGTAAATAATTGCCATAATTGAAAAAGGTGTTGTAAGAAAATTCATAAATCCGTGCAATGGTCGGCTGCTTATGAAAGGCTTTCGAGCCTTGTTCGCTCATTCCAAAAATACTGATTAAAATTTCACGTTGAATGTTTTTGATCAAGTCATGCACGACATCACTAAAACGCATTGTCACGAGTTGTGCCAAACCTTCCAGCACATCTGCTTGACTGGGTGGAGTGCGGTCCCATTTACAATAGGTTTCATGCAATGGTGTTAAGCTAGGCATAATGTTCCTATCCTTACATTCAATGCTATCCCTCGATTGTATTTATTACTGGAATAGCCTGAAGTTTCATTGTTTATTTTATAAAATTCTCACGAACAGCTTTTACAATACCGATAACAGACCTGTCGGTGAATGCCTTTTGTCTGACAATTTTACTAAAAATTCAAATTTATAAAATGTGACGTAGTTAGCACTTATATGCCACTTTTAAAGCAATTTAAAGATCAATTTGGAATCAAAATGATGAATATTGTGTATTTGCATGGTTTTCAAAGTAACTCAAATTCAGTGAAAGGACAGATACTGCGGCGCCATTGCGCAGACTTAAATGGTGTGCACGTGCATTTGCCAGATTTGAATATGCCACCGCTACAGGTAATGCAGCAGATGTCAGAGCTGATTGAAGGTTTGGATGATGTGGTTTTAGTGGGGGAGTAGTTTGGGTGGTTTTTATGCGACGCAGTTGATGGCACGCCATCACATTCCTGCGGTGCTCATCAATCCTGTGGTCTATCCATGGCAATTATTTCGTGATTTATTTGGCGAGACGGCATTGCCTTATCAGGTGACTGAAACGTGGTGCTTGGATGATGCACAGCTCAATCAAATGCAGGCATTGGCTATATCTAAGGTTGAAAATGCAGATCAACTGTTGGTCTTGCTCCAACAAGGTGATGAAACCTTGGATTATCGTGATGCTGCTGATTTCTATAGTGCGGTTCAAGCCGGCACGGCTATGCTGATCACTGAGGTGGGTGGAACACATGGCATGGATGATTTTGCAGAAAAAATACCGATGCTCTTGCAGTTTTTATCTGATGCTGTCAAAAATATGCCTAAATAAAATGATCCAATACAAATGCTGATAAGCTAGATTCAACATACAAAAATAGGCAGTTACGACATCATTTGACGTTTAAATTGTTTAAGAAAATGGCGGCTGATCGCAAGAGATATGCATTTTAATAAAAAAGCATATACTGTAGCGCTTGAAGAAATGTTTTAACCAAAAAAGCAGGGAATTTTGCAACGTGACGCAATATACGGCTCAATCACTTGAAGTTTTATCTGGCCTAGATCCGGTACGTCGCCGTCCGGGTATGTATACAGACACTACACGACCAAACCATTTGGCGCAGGAAGTGATAGATAACTCCGTCGATGAAGCGCTTGCAGGTCATGCCAACAAAATTACTGTGACGGTTTATAAAGATGGTTCTTTGTCGGTAGAAGACAATGGACGCGGTATGCCTGTTGATATTCATCCTGAGTATGGTCAAAGCGGGATTGAAATTATTCTGACCAAATTACATGCCGGTGGTAAGTTCAGTACCGATAACTACCAATTCTCAGGTGGTTTACACGGTGTGGGTATTTCGGTGGTGAACGCACTGTCAGATCGTGTTGAAGTGGAAGTTCAGCGTCAAGGCAATCTATATAAAATGGCCTTTGAACATGGCGTTCCTGTGGCACCGCTTGAGGTGTTGGAAGGTAAATGCGCTAAACGTGCAACGGGTACTACCGTGCATTTTTGGCCTGAAGCCAAATATTTTGATTCGCCTAAATTTGCGCTGAAAGCCTTAAAACACAACTTAAAAGCCAAGGCTGTTTTGGCGGCAGGCTTGCAGATTATTTATATCGATCAAATCAACAACGAAAAGATCGAATGGCAATTTGAAAATGGTCTGGTCGACTATTTGATGGATGAGCTACAAGACCGTGACATCGTTCCTGTTCCTGCATTTGTGGCGACTGGTGAAGCTGAACGTGCTAGTGCTGAATTTGCCATTTGCTGGAACGTTGAAGGCGGCGAACAGATTCAAGAAAGTTATGTCAATTTGATTCCAACTGCGCAAGGCGGTACACATGTCAACGGTTTACGTTCGGGTGTGACAGATGCGATTCGTGAGTTCTGTGAATTACGTAACTTGTTGCCGCGTAATATGAAGCTGTCTGCCGAAGATGTGTGGGATGGTGTCAACTTTATTCTGTCTTTAAAATTCCAAGAGCCACAATTTTCGGGTCAAACTAAAGAACGACTTTCAAGCCGTGAAGCCTCTAGTGTGGTGTTAAATATTGCCAAAGATGCCTTTGCACTGTGGCTGAATCAAAACTCCGATATTGCTATGCAACTGGCAGAAATGGTGATTGCCAAGGCCGGTCGCCGTTTAAAAGCTGCGAAAAAAGTTGAACGTAAAAAGATTGTTTCAGGTCCAGCTTTACCAGGTAAATTGGCTGACTGTGTGGGGCATACCCTCGAAGAATCAGAACTGTTTATTGTGGAAGGGGATTCTGCAGGTGGTTCTGCAAAGCAAGCACGTGATAAGAACTTCCAAGCGATCATGCCGATCCGCGGTAAGATTTTAAATACTTGGGAAGTGTCTTCAGACGAAGTTTTGGCATCGCAAGAAGTACACGATATTGCAATTGCCATTGGCGTTGATCCGGGCAGTGATGACTTATCTGAATTACGTTATGGCAAAATTTGTATTTTGGCCGATGCCGACTCGGATGGTTTGCACATTGCGACTTTACTCTGCGCACTATTCGTCAAACATTTCCATACTTTGGTTGAGGAAGGACATCTGTTTGTGGCGATGCCACCGCTGTTCCGTATAGATGACAATAAAGATGTGCACTATGCCTTGGATGAAGATGAACTAGAAAGCATCTTAAAGAAATGTAAAACCAAAAATCCTCAAATCACACGATTTAAAGGGCTAGGCGAGATGAACGCGAGTCAGCTGCGTGAAACGACTATGGATCCCGATACACGTCGTTTGGTGCAACTAGACTTGGATGACGTACAGTTTACTTCAGGTTTACTCGACAAATTATTGGCGAAGAAGCGCTCTTCAGACCGTAAGCATTGGTTGGAACAGAAGGGTAATTTGGCCGATTTAGCGGTTTAAAATTGCAACAAGGAAAAAACCACGCAAGTGGTTTTTTTTTGCTTCAAATTTAGGAAAAGCTGCATGATTTGTGTGCTAAAACACCGTGTTTTTTGAAAAACGTCGCAAAATTGTTCAATTATAGGTCAAATGTTGGATACAAGTTTGTATGCATCTTTGCGGTGATTTTACGATTTTTGAATTGACCCATAAAAAATTAAAAGCAAATTTTATGATTGTAACTATGTGAAAAATAACATTTAAAAATAAATAAAAGCACTCAATCAAAATAAAAAATAAGGCTTGGCACAGTTATTGAATTGCTCTGTTGTGATGAAAGACAACAAATGCATTTTAAAAATGTGAATTACAAGCTTAGGTTGGGAGTGTGAATAATGTTTCAACGCAATGTATTTGCTAAAAGTATTTTAGCGGCAACGATGACTGGGGCGATTGCTTTAACGGGCTGTTCAAAACCTGCAGAAGAAAAAACAGAAAGCGCTACATCAGAACCAAAAGCCGCTGCAGCAAGTGGCGATACTATTAAAGTCGGGATCTTACATTCGCTGTCAGGCACGATGGCGATCTCAGAAACTTCTCTAAAAGATACGGCCTTGATGGCGATTAATGAAATTAATGCCAATGGCGGGGTATTGGGCAAAAAACTAGAACCTGTGGTGGTGGATCCGGCATCGGACTGGCCATTATTTGCGGAAAAAACCCGTCAGTTGATTACCCAAGACAAAGTAGCCGTGATTTTTGGTTGCTGGACGTCGGTATCTCGTAAGTCGGTTTTACCCGTGGTTGAAGAATTAAATGGCTTATTGTTCTACCCTGTTCAGTATGAAGGTCAGGAACAATCTAAAAATATTTTCTACACAGGTGCAGCACCGAATCAGCAAGCGATTCCTGCTGTCGAATATCTGATGAGTGAAGAGGGTGGTAAGGCAGAACGCTTTGTACTGTTGGGCACAGACTATGTTTACCCACGCACTACCAACAAAATATTACGTGCATTCTTGAAGTCAAAAGGCATTGCCGATGCAGACATCATGGAAGAATACACGCCATTTGGTCATAGCAACTATCAAACCATTGTGGGCAATGTGAAGAAGTTTGCGGCAGGGAAAAAGACTGCTGTGATCTCGACCATTAACGGCGATTCAAATGTGCCGTTCTATCGTGAATTGGGCAACCAAGGCATCAAAGCTGCGGACATTCCAGTGATGGCGTTCTCTGTAGGTGAAGAGGAATTACGCGGTATCGACACCAAGCCGCTGGTCGGACACTTGGCATCGTGGAACTACTTCATGTCAGTGAAAAATCCAATGAATACTGAATTCACCAATAAAATGAAGCAGTATGCCGTGGAATACAAATTGCCAAATGCAGACAAGTTTGTGACCAATGACCCGATGGAAGCTACCTATGTCGGCATCAATATGTGGAAACAAGCGGTAGAAAAAGCAGGAAGCACAGATGTCGATAAAGTGCGTGAAGCTATGGCCGGCCAAGAATTTAAAGCTCCATCGGGCTATACCTTGCAAATGGATGCGTCGAACCATCATTTGCATAAACCAGTCATGATTGGTCAGATCCGTGCCGATGGTCAGTTTGATGTGGTACACAAAACTGCAAAAACCATTGCTGCAGAGCCATGGAGTCCGTATATCCCTAAATAATTCAATCCGAATGCCTGTTGCTATTGTGTAGCAGGCCTTTTTTGATGTGATCCCTAGATGGGGTTGTTCTATTACTCAATAGGGATGCTTATAAGATGAAAAAATTACGCAATTTTCCGATCCTTTTTTTATTCCTGAGTCAATTATTCTGTCTGCAAATCGTGCATGCAGAAACAGCAGCGGATGTGGTGCCTACGGTGCAATCTGTGCAGCAAGTTGACGCCATTCAGCAATTTGTTCGCGGGAGTTTTACCGAGCGACGCAGCTTACTCAATCAATGGCCGGGCGATATTGAATCCTTAGATCAGTTGGCCGCATTGGTCGAAAAAGACCAGTTATATAGTGGTCAAAGCGGTCAAACCTATATTTTAGAAACTGACGAAAAATTATTGAGCTATCCAGATTTGCAAACCGTGACGGATTGGCCTGCCGATTTATCTCAAGTCACCTTGGTGAATACCCTTCGTAAAGCCTTAACGTTTGCGCAAGCGAAAGAAAAGCTGCAATCGGATGATTTAAACCAGCGTTTAGATGCGATCGATATTTTAGAAAATAACTTGGCTGAGTTGGATGTTAAAAATATTAATCAATTGTATTTAAATGAAAAAAATAACAAAGTTAAAGCCCGTTTAGCGCAGCTCAAAGCACGCTTGGATTATCAAAACCCCGATGTATTACAAAAAATACAGGCGGCCAAAGTGCTGGAAGATTCTAACCGTCCCGATGTGTTGGCAATGGTGGAGCAGGAATTACAACAAGCCAATCTGCATCCCGAGTTAAAAGCTGCACTGACGGAAGCCAAGAGCAATATTAAAACTCGGATTCAGGCGAGTGAATGGACTGGACATGTCTTTTCAGGTCTCAGCACGGCCAGTATTTTACTGCTTGCAGCGTTGGGACTAGCCATCACTTATGGTCTGCTAGGCGTAATTAACATGGCGCATGGTGAACTGATCATGATCGGGGCCTATACCACGTATGTGGTGCAAAGCCTGTTTAGGAGTCATCTCAGTAGCTATGTCGATTGGTACCTCATTGCCGCGATTCCTGCCGCATTTATTGTAAGTGCTCTGATCGGCATGTTGATTGAACGTACTGTTATTCGTCCCTTGTATGGCCGTCAATTGGAAACACTATTAGCCACCTTTGGTGTGAGCTTAATTTTGATGCAATTGGTGCGCATGGTTTTTGGTGCGCAGAACGTTGAGGTGTCGAATATTTCATGGCTGTCAGGAGGGATCGCTGTGACACCGAGTCTGATACTGCCTTATAACCGCATTGCCATTATTGGCTTTACCGTTGCGGTACTGTTGTTACTGGTTTACTTGCTGAATAAAACCCGCTTTGGTTTATTTGTTCGTGCCGTGACGCAAAACCGTCAAATGGCACAGGCCGTGGGTATCCGTTCTAGCCGTATTGACATGATGGCTTTTGGTTTAGGTTCGGGGCTTGCAGGTCTAGCAGGCTGTGCCTTAGCACAAGTCGGCAATGTCGGTCCTGATTTAGGACAAAACTATATTATCGATGCGTTCTTGGTGGTTGTGGTGGGTGGTGTTGGCCAAGTATGGGGCGCAGTACTGGCTGCATTAGGTCTAGGTGTTAGTGGCACAGTGCTGGAAATCGGCATGGGTGCAGTCTTAGCGAAAATTATTCTACTGGTTCTTGTGATTTTGTTTATTCAAAAACGTCCACAAGGTTTGTTTGCCATCAAAGGCCGTTTTGTGGAGTAAGCGCATGAAAATCACTTCGTTATTATCGGATAAACCCTATAGCGGTATGGCGATTGCCGTGTGCTTTGCCATTTTGCTGATTTTGCCTTGGTTACATGTATTGCCAGCCGATTCAGCACTGCATTTATCAGCGTATTGGGTCACGCTCATTGGCAAGATTATGTGTCTCGCCTTGGTGGCATTGGCCTTAGATTTGGTTTGGGGCTATGCCGGCATTTTAAGTTTGGGACATGGTCTGTACTTTGCCTTGGGCGGCTATGCCTTTGGCATGTATCTCATGCGTGAAGCGGCAGGCGATGGCTTACCCGATTTTATGCGCTTTTTGAGTTGGACCGAGCTACCGTGGTACTGGATGGGCACTGAACATATCATGTGGGCATTAGCTTTGGTGGTTTTGGTCCCAGGACTGATTGCCTTCATTTTTGGCTTCTTTGCCTTCCGCTCCAAAATTAAAGGCGTGTATTTTTCAATTATTACCCAAGCCATGACCTTTGCCGCTGCGCTACTGTTTTTCCGCAATGAAACAGGCTTTGGCGGTAACAACGGCTTTACCGGTTTTAAAACCATCTTAGGTCTAGATATTACCTCTGCACCAATGCGCGCAACCTTGTGTTTCCTCACTGCACTGACTTTGCTGGTCTGTTTTGTCGGTTTACGTCACCTGATGAATAAACCCTATGGTCGCGTACTTGGTGCAATTCGTGACAGTGAAAACCGTTTGCAATATTTAGGTTATCGCACCTTATGGTACAAGCTCTCTGCATGGGTGTTGTCAGCAGTGATCGCAGGGATTGCTGGTGCTCTGTATGTCCCTCAAGTCGGCATTATTAACCCGAGTGAAATGAACCCTGTCAATTCGATTGAAATGGCGGTGTGGGTGGCTGCAGGGGGACGCGGTACGCTGATTGGCCCAATTTTGGGTGCAGGTTTAATCAATGGGGTGAAGACCTATTTCACGGTGGCTTATCCAGAGGCATGGCTATTGATTTTAGGTGCGCTGTTTATTGTGGTAACGATATTTCTGCCAAAAGGTGTGATTGGGTTATTAGAGCGGTTTAAAAAGGAGCGCAGCGAATGAATGATCAATGGGTTCAACCGCATGGCGGTCATGCTGCTGAAGGTTATGGACGACCAAAGGAGCAGGGTGCGGATTTCAGTCACGGGATTGCCTTGTATTTAGAAAAAGTCAGTGTCTGGTTTGATTCTTTCCGTGCATTAAATGATTTGTCGTTATATATCAAAGAAGGTGAGCTGCGCTGCATCATTGGTCCCAATGGTGCAGGCAAAACCACGCTGATGGATGTGATTACGGGGAAAACTCGCCCAACAGCAGGTTCGGCTTTTTTTGGGCAAACCTATGATTTGGCAAAAATGAGTACAGAGCAAATTGCAGAAGCCGGGATCGGTCGTAAGTTTCAAAAGCCTACTGTATTTGAAAATTTTACCGTGATGGAAAACCTGTTATTGGCTGCACCGAAAGATAAACGGGTGAAAAAGAGTTTTTTCAGCAAACTTGATCCAGATGCGCAAAATGCCTTGGACGAATCTTTAGCACAAATCCGCTTAGAAGAATTGATTCATAAACCGGCAGGGCTGTTGTCACATGGTCAAAAGCAGTGGTTAGAAATAGGCATGCTACTGATGCAGCGTCCAAAGTTGATTCTGCTGGATGAACCTGTAGCAGGGATGACCGATGCTGAAACAGAGCGTACCGCAGAGCTGTGTTTAGAGTTGAAAAAGAACCATACCCTTATCGTGGTTGAACATGACATGAGCTTTATTGACACCATCAGTGAAAAAGTCACCGTGTTGGCGCAAGGTGCGATTTTGGCCGAGGGTACATTGGCCGAAGTCCAAGCCAATGAAGATGTCATTGAAAAATATCTTGGACGTTAAGGAGCAGACCATGTTAGAAGTCAAAGACGTCAATCAGTTCTATGGTGGCAGTCATATTTTAAGAGATGTGACATTTGCCGCTCCTGTGGGCGCATGTTCGGTGGTGCTCGGGCGAAATGGTGTGGGTAAAACCACCCTCTTAAAATGTTTAATGGGTATTTTACCAATCAAGTCAGGGCAGATCTTACTGGATGGCAAAGACATTTCTAAACTGAGTCCAGAGCAACGTGTACGTGAAGGCTTGGCTTATGTACCGCAAGGACGGGATATTTTCTCGACCTTGACCGTTGAAGAAAATATTTTGATTGGGATGGCAAAATTTAAGGGCGCTAAGACCCGAAAAGTGCCAGAACATCTCTACGAAATTTTCCCCGTATTGGATGAAATGAAACATCGTCGAGGTGGAGATTTATCTGGTGGTCAGCAGCAACAATTGGCGATTGCCCGTGCGCTCGCTTCCGAACCACGGGTATTGATTTTAGATGAACCGACTGAAGGTATTCAGCCCTCGATTATTAAAGACATTGGTCGTGTGATTCGTCAGTTAGCTGATGGCGGAGAAATGGCGATTGTTTTGGTTGAGCAGTTTTACGATTTTGCAGAAGAACTGGCAGATGAATATACCGTGATGGCGCGGGGGCAAGTGATTGCACAAGGTGTCGGTAGTGAAATGCCTGAAAAAGGCATTCGGGAACTGGTGGCGATTTAACATTTAGTTGACTACGATGTGTGGCGGGCTTGTATGAATCAAGCTCGTTACTCTTTTAATTCAATTTACTAAGATCAAAAAATCGTTGCTGGTCATGGCAGTGGCATCAAAAAAACGAGGGGCTTCAAAAAAAATTTGTTTTAAGCCATAAGCTTAAGTTGTTCTCAGCATTGTCATTTGAAGCTTCAGCATCTAGTGCTTAAATGATGCTAAGCGCAGTACTGAAACTTGGGTAAAAGGCGAATTGGAATCCATCAGTATTCGATCAAATGCGGCCGAATATACAAAATATCTGCTTTATTTTTGTGTGGATTACATTAATCTAAATGTACGACATAACAAGAAGATAAGAATATGGACGCGATATTATATTTGATCCCACCGAATGATTTGGAAACACTGATTTTAGAAGCAGAAACCCCTCAAGATGTCTTGGATTCACCTTTTGTACAACACTCCTTTTTTTTAGGGGAAGCGTGGCAAGAGTTGAATCCATTATTAAGCCTGAACAGTGATTCAGCTGCGGCACTGAGTTATGCCATTCAGGCAGAACATCCATTGTCAGAGCGACGCCCGGGACTGAGCCTTGCAGTGCATTACAATACTGTAGTTCGCGTTGCAGAAATCCATCAGGCATTACAGCAGTTAAGCGTGGATGAAATCAAAAAACGTTATTTGGTCACGATTGCTGAAACCGCACCTGAGCAAGAGCTTAAATTGGCCGAATTAAAACTGCTTTTTTTACAGTTACAAGATCTTTATCGTGATGCGGTGCATAATAACCTATCGGTGCTGAGTGTGATACAAGATGGTATTCGTTTGGATAAATTACCATAAACACAGCTCAACACGGGCTATAACTGAAGTTGCATCAGGACCAGATCACGCCATTCACCAAACTTTTGTCCCACTTCAGGCATATAACCTGTTTGCTTAAAGCCTAATTTTTTGTGCAGGGCAATCGAGGCGCTATTGCCGTGATCTATGCCAGCGATCATGACATGCATATTTTGGCTTTTAGCATGCTGAATTAGGTGCTCTAATAATTGCTGACCGAGACCCAGTCGAGCATAGTTTGGGTCAATATAGACAGAATGCTCAACAGTATGTCGATAGCCAGCAAAATGACGGAAAGAACCATAGTCAGCATAACCGGCGATTTGCTGTTGATCCTGATCTTCAATCACCACAAATGGAAAATTTTGCTTTTGGAATTCCAGCAATTTCTGTTGAAAAGAGTCAAGGGTATAAGCTTGATCATTCCATGTAGCAAAGCCGTTGAGAACTTCATGATTATAGATTGCGAGCATGGCCGCTAAGTCTTGTGGAATTGCAGGTCGAATGAGAAAAGACATGCGCAAATTTCTGATAAAAATAAAGTCAATTTAAAAACTTAGGCATAAAAAAAGCAAGGTAAAGAACCTTGCTTTTTTCTTCATCGCGTTCTGAGTCGAACTTAGAAGTGGTATTTCACCAAAGCACTGACATCGTTTTGGTCTACGCCTTTAATACCAAATTTGTTGTTCCAAACTGAATGTTCGATACCAACATATAATTTAGTTTTTGGTGAAATGTGTTTACCCACATTCCATTTGTACTGAGATGTCCAGTTTAATTCACTTGCATGGTCTGCCTCAGCAGTAGACCAGTCTAGGAAGGCATCTGCTAAAAACTCTTCTGAACCTAATTTGAACGGCACTGCATAAGTGATTGTCATTTGATAATCATCTTTAGTTTTGTCGTTAGCCGCTTTATAGAAGTTCACATTCGCATATTGTGTATATGGAATATCGAGAGAGAAACCTACACCGTACAAGAAGTTGTTAAATTCAGAGTTGTGGTGATCGTAACCGGCATTATGTTCCCAAGTCGTTGCAATAAGAACGTCTTTGATTGGACCCATAGAAAGGTCTTTACCAGAAACTTCACCTAAGCTTAAACGTGGCGCTAATTCTGCATAAGTTGATTGATCATCGTTACCATCCAATTGTTGGTCAACGAAGAAGAATACATCTGAATATTTCAGTTTAGCTGCATATTCGGCTGTGATCGTTGTACGGTCTTCAGTACCAACTTCATAGTTTTCACCATATAAGCCAGTTAAGCTGAAATCTTGCCATACGATAGGTGAAGCTTGAGTGAAAGCAGCAGCAGATGCTAATGCACATGATGCAACGATTTGTGTAAGTTTCATTAAAAAAATATCTCCCCCCGAGAAGCACTGAAAGCATACAGATTATTAAGCAAAAATAAAGCCAAATTTTACTCAACGGCAAAATTGTTTTGTAATTTGAAGGGGAAATATGCCGTGAATGATCAATGACGGTAAAAGCGAGATTTTGAGTTGGAATGGAATTGTACAAATAGAAGGTGGGCGTCGAGGAAATGCACAAAAATATGACCCAAATCAATTAAAACAATGCAAATCTACAATAAAGTCTTACTTTTTGTATGGATATTAAAAAAATATCAAAATAGCACTTGCAAAATTCTAACTTAAGACCGATATTCGAAGTATAAGGACACGGATCTGCAGACTCTAAAGTGTTCATCATTCAATGTGGAGGACGACGTTCCATACAAAGTTGAAGATGGTCATTGCTGTAACATTTACAGCAAATGTAACGTGCCAAGATAATAAGTTTTGCACAAATATTTATAGATATTACAGATAGATATGAGGATGATATTATGAACATAGAAATCCGTACAGATAAAAACATTATAAACAGTGATCGATTAATTACATACGTTCGTGCAGAACTTAATGAAGAATTTCAGCGCCATAGTGAACGCATTACTCACTTTTCGGTGCATTTAAGTGATGAAAATGGGGACAAGGGCGGTAGCGACGACATTAAATGTATGATTGAAGCGCGTCCTGCTGGTTTGAAGCCTGTGGTGGTCAACCATCGTGGTCATAATGTAGATACAGCTATTCACGGTGCAATTGATCGACTTAAACGTAGTCTTGAACATGTGTTCGAAAAGAAAGAGAACCCACGCAGTACACAACCTGCTTTTGCTGAAGCAGATGACAGCGTAGACGACGAATAAGTCTCAAAATTTAAAAAAGCCCTGCGGGGCTTTTTTTGTGTGTTTTGTATTTTGTTTTACATGAAATTCAAACAAACGCAGCTTTATTCGGCATAATAGATCAAAATAGATTGAAGTGAGCTTTCCCGATGTTAACAGCGCAACAACAGCTTTTTGTGCAAGCGTTAGAAGAACAAGATCTTGCACAGGTGCAACGCCTGTTGGCAGATGGTCTAAATCCAAATTTTATCGATTTTGAAAAAGGACCAGCCGTTTCTGTATGGTCTGATGGTTTGTTTAAATGGTGGGAAATGGTTTGCGAAGCGTATGAAGCAGGTGAACCCTTAACAGCTGAACAGAAAACACAACATTTAGACGTACATATGCAAATCTTGGAAGCGCTGATTCAAGCCAAAGCCAATGTGCATTTATGGGATGCTGAAGAAATTTATGGTCCATTATGGGACGCCGCGAGTGCAGCATGTGTCCCTGCGGTACAGCGCTTATTGGATGAAAAAGTGAATCCAAATATGATTGATAGCGATGGTTTAACCATTTTGTCGTCGATTAGCGAATTATTTTTTGACTGTGATTTTGACGCGGTAAATTGGTCGGAAGCATTGGAAGAAGAAAAACAAACCTTGGAGCTTTTGCGTAGCCATGGCGCAAAAATGAGCAAAGAATTAGCATAATTGTGAGTAAAAACATGACTGTATTTAAAGTTTTAAGCATTGCAACATTATCCAGTTTGAGCCTGTCTGCATTTGCGGCGGATTTTTCATTTGACCGTCCGGGCGCGGGTATGGGCACAGGCATTACCCCTGTAGGTCGTTTGGCATGGGAACAAAGTTTGCCAGCAGCGAGCTATAGTGAAAGTCGTGATGACAATGGTGAAAAAGTAAAAAACACCACTTTAAATGCAGACATGTTATTCCGTACTGGTTTGGCAAAAGATTTGGAATTGCAATTGGGTTGGCAAGGTCCTGCATGGTCTAAAACCAAAGTTGCGGGTCGCTCAGTTGAAGAAGATGGTTTGGGTGATGTCAGCATTGGCCTGAAAAAAGCCATTGATTTGAATGATGAGAAATTGTCGATGGCCATTCTTGCAGAAGCCATTATTGCAACAGGCAATGAAGGCTTTAGTGCTGAAGATGACATTTATAGTCTGACTTCCGCTGTGGCTTATGATTATAGCGATACAATTGGGACTTCAATGACCATGCGTTATGAAGTTCAAGATGGTGATTGGGCTGTGAGTGCTATTCCTGGATTGGAATATCAAATAGCGGGTAATTTATCGGGTTTTTCTGAGCTGGTTTATCGCAAAGCAGAGAGTACCGATCAGGAAGTGTCATTAGCATCAGGTTTGACGTATGCCGTTTCAGATCGTATGCAGTTGGATGCGAGCGTTGGTCTAGAACTCACTGGCGGTCATAAAAATTATCAGTCAGGTTTAGGTGTATCTTACCTGTTCTAAAAGAATCCTAAATTTTAAAACGTATAAATACAGACTGAGGATGAATTCAGCTGAATGAAACAATGGACTTATGTTGCGGCAGCGGCTGTGCTGTCGTTCAGTATGGGCGTCTCTGCTCAGGATGCATTACTTTCAGCTGAAGATGCTTTTCCTTTCTCGGTCGTCTCTGAGCGTGCAGATCAGGCGGAGCTGAGTTGGGATATTCCAGCGCATTATTATCTGTATCAGCACAAAATAGAGGTGAAGCAGGGCAATCAAGTTTTAGCTTTGGATTTGCCTGCTGCTGAGAATTTAAAAGACGATAACTATGGTCATACGCAGGTGTATTACCAACAGTTGAGTTTTAAAATTCCGACTCAAAAACTGCAGACCTATCAAGTCAGTTGGCAAGGCTGTGCCAAGGATCGGGTGTGTTATCCACCACAGAGCATCAGCTTTGAAACGGATGCTTCTGGCTTGGTCACACAGCAAAATCTTGCCAGTCCAAATAAACGCTTACTCGACTTTGCAGCAGAAAATACTGCCGAACAGCCTATGGCGAATCGTTTAGATCAGCAGCGGGCAGAGAATGCTGCATTGGCTTCTGAACGCTATACCGCAAGTGACCAAATGTGGTCTGAAAAATTAGCACAAAGCTCTATATTTTATGGACTTTTACTGTTTTTTGGACTGGGTTTTTTGCTGGCTTTTACCCCATGTTCATTGCCAATGCTGCCGATTTTAACCTCACTGATTGTCCGCGACAGCCGAGGTTTAAAAGCATGGATGATTGCACTGACTTTTGTCACCAGTATGGCGATGGTGTATGCCATTCTCGGCTTGGTGGCATCGTCTGCAGGTTTGAATTTCCAGCGTTGGTTGCAACAACCCTCGACTTTAATTGCCTTTAGCGTGCTCTTTGTAGTTTTTGCCCTGAATTTATTTGGTTTATTTGAACTGAAATTGCCACGCAGTTGGGTCAATCGCTTAGACCAAGCGCAGTCGATGCAAAAGGGCGGTAGTCTCGTTGGCACTGGAGTCATGGGGATGATTTCAGCATTGCTGGTCGGTCCTTGTATGACAGCACCGTTGGCAGGTGCATTATTATTCATTTCCCAAACCCAAAGTCAGTGGCAAGGTGCATTATTGTTATTCACCCTCGGCTTTGGCATGGGGACCCCACTATTGTTGGCCAGTGTCCTTGGCTCACGGGTATTGCCTAAAGCGGGATTGTGGATGAATCAAATCAAGGTGCTTTTTGCTTTCATCATGTTGGCATTGGCTTTGTATTTTATTCGACCATTGATCAATGAAGCTTGGTTACAGTGGTTATCCCTTGCTCTGGGGCTGGTGTTTAGCGCTTATGTGCTTTGGCGCATTTTATGGCGCAGTACTCAGCTCAAATGGTTATATATCTTGGTGTTCTGTGCAGCTGTACCTTATATTGTGTACAGTCAATATCAACACAGCCAACGTTTTTTAGTCGAAGAAAGTCAACAACAAAGTGCTTGGCATGTGGCGCATACAGCGGAAGAGTTTCAACGTTTGTTAAGTGAAATTCCTCAAGGTCAATCCGCGATTATTGATGTCTATGCCGATTGGTGTGTGGCCTGCCAGCCGATTGAACATAAAGTTTTAAAATCGGCTGCGGTACAACAGGCTTTGGCACCGTATTACTTAATTAAGTTAGATTTGAGTCAGTATGATGCAACCCATCAAGTACTGCTCAATCAATGGGATATTTTAGGGCCACCGACCTATTTATTTTTAGATACAGCGCATCAAGAGATACGTGGACTGCGTTTGACGGGTGCTTTTAGCGAGAAAGAATTGCTAGCGCAATTGGAAAAATTTAAATCGCGTGGAGAATAAAAATGATGCAATTATATATTGCCAATAAAAACTATTCGACGTGGTCTATGCGACCGTGGTTGGTGTTACACGCGTTTAATTTACCCTTTCAAGAGATCTTGATTCCTTTTTCTGAAGAAGCAGATGGCGGAGCATTCAAGCAGCAAATGTTAGCCCTACATGCCAATGGTAAAGTGCCCCTACTGCAACATGACGGTGTGATGATTTGGGACTCATTGGCAATTTGTGAATATTTGGCAGAGCAGTTTCAAGATCTTCCACTGTGGCCTAAAGATCCCGCGCAACGCGCATGGGCACGTAGTATTTGCGCGGAAATGCACAGTAGTTTTATGCAATTGCGTAGCTTATGTAGTATGAATCTGCAGGCGGATTATGGTCGTCATGGTCAGAGATTATGGTCTGAACATGCTGAATTGCGTGCTGAAGTGACTCGAATCGAGCAGATTTGGTCGAGTCGTCCTGCGGTGGATGGCTTTCTATGCGGTGAATTTAGTATTGCCGATGCATTTTTTGCACCCGTGGTGACACGTTTACAGACCTTCCAGCTACCTGTTAGTGACAACACACAGCGTTATATGCAAAAGATTTTGCAGCATCCTTCTGTGGTGGCATGGATCACGGCTGCTCAACTGGAACAGCCAGTCCGCCGTATGGAACAGTATCTTCGTTAAAAGCTTAATGCCACGTCTGACTTGTAGAAAAGTTTTAAACCAAATGGCTAAAGCTTTGTTGTTCGGTGTAAGCCATGACCATGTTACGGCCGCCAGCTTTAGCTGCATATAGCGCCTGATCTGCATGGGTCAGCAATTGTTGCGGTACCAATTCTGGCGTAGAAATCGCAATGCCAAAACTGGCTGTCACATGAATTGACTGACCGTCATGTCCCCAAATTTCAAGCTGCTCAATGGCTTTTCGACAGCGCTCTGCAATGAATATTGCTTGTTCCAAGTTAGAATTTTTTAACACCAAAATAAACTCTTCCCCGCCAAAACGCCCAACCACATCACTACCGCGTAAATGTTGGTTTAATACTTGGCTGACGAGAATCAAGGTTTCATCGCCTTTATCGTGTCCATATTCATCATTGATGCGTTTAAAATGGTCTAAGTCCAACAAGACCAGTGCATATGTATCTGTTTTAGCACTATCGAGCTGTTCCAAACACTGATTGATACTGCGTCGATTAAATAAATTGGTCAGTGGGTCGACTTGACTGAGTTTTTGAATCAAATGCTCACGGTGACGCCATTGGCTCAGTAAGATTTCAAATAAAGCCAGACAGGTTAATAAAATAGGAACAATGAAAAAGATCATTGAGAAGAGCCAAAAACTATTTTGATAGCCATAGGCATGAGGTTGAAAAATCGGGGCATAGGGAATAATGCCGCGAATACTCAAATACATGCAAATAGATAAAAAAATCGTGGCTGGAATCAGCATGCTATAGACGATTTTTCGTGTAAATAGCACTAATCCAACGGTCACTAGGCTCACATAGGAGATCATGGTGGCTGGGCTCATGACACCAATTAAATAACCATCACGACATAAAGAAATGACGAATAAGCCGACCGAAAGATAAGGTAAAACAAGCTGAATTTTTGGGTTTTCTTTTCCAGCATAGCAAGGCCAAATCAATAGCACCATTAAGCTAAAAAAGACGATGTTGGTCCACAATTGAGAGTGGATGAGTTCAAGGTTAACCCACTGCCAAAGTTCTGGCGTGAGTGAAATATATAATTTCCAAATGATCCAAAGCAGATGAATGGCTGAGCCAAGCATCAGCATGAGCATACACTTTTTCAGGATACTCCAATTCATGACCACTTCATCTTCCAGTAAATACTGGGCGATTCTATTGCGAAGGATCATGTCACGTATGCTTGATTTCACCGTCATCCTGTGTCATTGCCCTGTTCGAGTTATCAGTTTTTTTCTTAAAGTTTATATAGATATCATTTTATAGGCTTACATTAGCATGAAAATTTACACTTGATAACGGTCAAGAACCGCTCAGTAATTTTAAATTTTTTACGAGTTCAAAAAAATTGTTCTAAAAATAAAACATACTGTCATAAGGATCGGGATTATTCTATTTATGAAAAGTGATTACACTAGGCTCAAGTTAATAACAACAGCTTTAGGTTTTAGTCATGAAAATTTTGCATATTGATTCAAGCATCATGGGCGACGCTTCAGTTTCACGTCAACTCAGCGCTGAAATTGTACAACAGCTACAGCAAAAACATGGTGATGCGGCACAGGTTCAATATCTCGATTTAGCAGTACATCAGATTCCACATCTCAGCAGTGAAATTTTGATGGGTCAAAATGCAGAACAATCGGCTTTAGGCGAGCAGTTGTTACAACAGTATTTAGATGCCGATGTGGTTGTGGTTGGTGCTGCTATGTATAACTTCGGTTTGCCATCAACTTTGAAAGCATGGATTGACCGTATCAGTGTTGCAGGTCGTACCTTTAAATATACAGAACAAGGTCCAGTGGGTTTGGCAGGTGACAAAAAAGTCTATATTGCCAGCAGTCGTGGCGGTGTGTATGGCGATAACAGCCCTGTAGATTATCAAGAAGGTTTATTAAAAGCCGTGTTTAATTTCACAGGTGTCAGCGATATTGATGTGATTCGTGCCGAAGGTGTCAATATGGGACCAGATATGAAAGCACAGGCAATGGCGACAGCTCAGACTCAAATTCAAGCCATTTAATAGATTGACATTTCCCTCTTAGGTCAGCATCTGCTGACCTTTTTTTATGGTGACTTTGATCTGTTCTTAGGGAATTAGTTTTCAGGGATTAGTCCTGATCTAGTCGGTGTGCAAAATCGGCTAAATCACTCAGCGCACGCTGTCCTTCTTCAAACCATGGGCTAAACATTTGGAAGTTATGCCACATGCCAGTGTATAACTTGAATTCGACATCTAGGCCGGCTTCTTCTGCTTTGACTTTAAAACGCTGCGCATCATCCAATAAAATTTCTTTAGAACCCACTTGAATATGAATCGGAGGTAGTCCTTTGAGCTCTGCAAAAAAAGGCGAGACCAATGGATCAGCTCGATCGACCGAGCGGGGTACATAATAATCAATGCCTGTTTCAAGGGCTTCTATGCTTAACAGCGCATCATGCTTACGGTTATAACGCAAAGACTCACTGCTCAGGGTCAGGTCTAAAAACGGTGACATCAACACCAAACCACTGACTTGTGGAAGTTGGTCCTGTTGAATTTTAAGGGCTAAGGCAAGTGCCAAGTTTGCACCACAAGAGTCGCCTGACAAAATAATGTCTTTGGCTTGAACCCCTTGATCTAATAACACCGCATACACATCAAAAAGGGCATCGAGTGCTTCAGGGAACTGTGCTTCTGGGGATAAAGGATAATCCAAATGTAACACTTGCATTTGCGTGCGTGCCGCAACTTGAGTCAGAAACGCCCGATGCGTGTTCATCGAACCCAAGAAAAATGCGCCCCCATGAATATGAAAAATGAGTTGGGTCGATGCCTGTTGTGGTTTGATTTCTTCGGCTTTTAAGCCGGCTAAGCGAATAGGACGAATTTGTACATCGGGGTTTTGGGGAAATGCACGACACATTTGTTCCAAAGCAAACCTTAAAGTATTGGGCGGTAAATTGAATTGGCTCGGCCCACGAATTGTGGTTTTTAAAATGCTTTCTGTAATCAGTTGTTTCGTCAGTGGCGATATCTTCATTGTCTTTCCATCTTTTTCTATTTTTGGAATCGTGTGAGCATATTTACCAACACAAATTACAAGGTTACACTAAACGGTCACATACAAAAATTGATAAATTGTTGTGACTTTTGGATACTAATGTCGTCTATATCAGACCAGGGAAATAAACAAAAATGAAAAAAATTGCACTAGCATTAGGATTGATGAGTTTAGCCGCATTTGCAAATGCTGCAGATCCGCTAAATGGTACAACTTGGAAAACCATTGATGATAAAACCAAGCAGCCAAAAGCGATTGTAAAATTCACTGAACAAAAAAATGGTACGCTTTCTGCGAGCATTCAGTCAGTTTTGACACCAGGTGAAGAAAACGCTTGTAAAAAATGTGAAGGCCCATATCACAACAAATCATTAAAAGGCTTACGTATTGTGACAGGTCTTAAAAATGTAGGTGGTACAAGCTATGAAGACGGTTCAATTTTGGATCCTCAATCAGGTAAAACTTACAAGTTAAAAGGTCAATTGGCTGATGGTGGCAAAAAACTAGAGCTTCGCGGCTTTATTGGCGTTGCTGCTTTAGGTCGTAATCAAACATGGATTCGTGCCAACTAATTTGACATGATTCAAACAAAAAAAGCCTGACAATGTCAGGCTTTTTTATAGCCTATTTTCAGCCACAATTGAACTAGAGCCGTGCATGAGTGTGATAAAAAAATTTATTTCAATGCACGGTAAGCGCTTTCATCAAAGCCAATCAATAAATCGCTACCTGTATCGAGTACAGGACGTTTAATCATGCTGCTATGCGCTATTAAACATTGAATCAAATTTTCTTCACTGGCTAACGCTGTCTGTTGCTCTTCTTCACTGAGTTTTTTCCATGTTGTGCCTTTTTTGTTGAGAATCACATCAGCGCCTTTGGCATTAAGCCATTTTTTTACGGTTTTAGCATCAATCGCTTGTTTTTTATAGTCATGAAATTCGTAGCTTAGGCCTAATTCGTTGAGCAAGTCGAAAGCTTTTTTCATGGTATTACAGTTTTTGATGCCATAAATTTTAAGCATGAACAGGTGTCCTCAATTATTCAAACAATAAGATAAAAATACAATTCAGCATTATCCTACAGGCTAATTCATCAATGCTCAAAGCTCGATCTGGATGTGGATTGAGAAATAAATGTTTTGCTGTAAAAGTCGCATGTAATAAATATTGGGTATTGTCATCAAAACGACATTTTGGTCTTTTAGAATAGCCTACAGAACAAAACGATGCTCAGAAATGAAAGCGATGCAATAACAAGAAAATTCAGCTTAAGGTTGCACAGTCAAAAGTAGAAAGAAAGCGAGAATAAGAAAATGCTGTGCAGATCGAATTTTTAGCTGTTTTATTTGGGGGATGTTTGAGTCTATAGATGTGGGGACTAGATAAGAGAAAACCCGCATTTAATCATCCTGATCATGCGGGTCTCAATCCAACGTCCATTGTCACATCCTTGAAAACAAGCTAAATCATTTAGTTTGTTTTTATACTTCCTTCGGCGTCCAATCCTTTTATGTCATCCTGACATGTCCCTTTGCCGTGCGACCATAATGCTATGTTCAAGTTATGAGATAAATCCACAAATTCGTCATGTAATGTGAGAAATAAGCTCTAATTGAGTAAACAATCGTTCACTCAATTAATTGTTGGAAGCTTAAATTTTATAATCAATAATGACAGGGGCGTGGTCGCTAAACCATTCATCTTTAAATATCCAAGCATTGACTGTACGTTCTTTCCAGTCTGGTGAACATGCATGGTAGTCGATACGCCAACCCACATTTTTGGCACGCGCTTGTCCTCGGTTAGACCACCAAGAGTAAAGCTCGGCTTCTTTACGTACCTCACGGAAGGTGTCGACATAGCCAAGCTCATCATAAATATGATCGAGCCATGCACGTTCATGTGGTAAGCAGCCTGAAGCCTTTTGGTTCCCAGACCAATTTTTAATATCAATACGTTTATGCACGATGTTGTAGTCACCGCAAACAATCACTGACTTATTTTCAGCACGCCATTGCTTCAAAATTTGTTTGTATTCGTTTAAAAATAAATCTTTACGTGCCTGAGCTTCTTCACCCGATGAACCAGAAGGCAGGTAGAGCGAGCAAATATGTGCAGTTTGTCCAAGTCCTAAATCGAACTCAGCAGAAATAAAGCGGCCTTGGCTATCGGCTAATTCAAAGCCTAAGCCATCTTTCACTGATACAAAGGGTAGGCGGCTATAAATCGCAGTACCGGCATAGCCTGGGCGTTCTGCAGGGAAAAGGTGTGTAAACCAACCTTCGGGTTTAAATTTATCGGTCCATTGTTCATGGGTAATGCGGCTTTCTTGCATGCAGATGACATCGGCATCTGAAGTTGCCATCCAGTCAAAAATACCTTTTTTTTCAGCGGAACGCAGACCATTCACATTAATTGAAACGACACGTAAAATTTTTTGATCACTTGGATAGCTACTCTTTGGTATCATGCTCAGGTTTAACCTCAAACTTAAAAAAATGGAGCACCTCATGACAGCGCAAGCGGCATTTAATCCACAAGCTTTTATCGAACTCGCATTATCACGTGGTGTGCTTAAATTTGGTGAGTTTACTTTAAAATCGGGTCGTGTGAGTCCTTATTTTTTTAATGCAGGTCTACTAAACGATGGCGAAGCCTTATCATTATTGGCTTCTGGCTATGCAGCTAAATTAACAGAATGCGATAATGTGGAAGTGGTCTTTGGCCCAGCTTATAAAGGTATTCCATTTGTAGCAGCAACGGCTGTCGCACTGTCACAGAACCATGGTGTGAGCGTACCTTGGGGCTTTAACCGTAAAGAAGCGAAAGACCATGGCGAAGGCGGTGTATTGGTTGGTGCGTCTGTTGAAGGTAAAAAAGTCTGGATTATTGATGATGTGATCACTGCGGGTACAGCGATTCGTGAAGTGGTGACTATTTTGAAAAATGCTGGCGCGCAAATTGCGGGCGTATTGGTTGCACTAGACCGTCAAGAAAAAGGACAAGGTGATTTGTCTGCGATTCAAGAAGTACAAAAAGAACTCGAAATCCCAGTTCATGCCTTAATTACCATGAAAGATTTGATGACTTTCTTAGAGGCTAAAGGTGAAACTGAAGCTTTAGCGAAAATGGAAGCGTACCGTGTGAAGTATGGGATCTAAGATTTTTTAGATTTTAGGGTTATAAAAAAGGAAGCGGAAGCTTCCTTTTTTTGTGTAGTTTTGAGATTAGGATTGTTGAATTTAGCTAATCAAAAATGTGGAAAAATTGATTGGTTGGTATTCATGAAACGTGAAAAATCATTAAAAAAGCCCAACCCGAGATGATTGGGTTTTTCTCTATTTTATAACACTATGATTTATAATAAATAAAAATAGAATTTCGTATAACGTGTATTATGTTAATTTTAGGAAAGCTCACTAATCATCAAATTAAAAATATAAGAGAGACTTATGGACTCATATCTTAATTCAGGGGCTGGTTTTCCTGCTGGAACACGTATAAATACAGACAAAGGTTTAATCGCCATTCAGAACATTAAAGTCGGAGATTTAGTACTGTCAAAGCCAAAAAATGGTGACGGAGAGTTATGCTATAAACCTGTTATAAGAATATCTACTTGTGAGAATAGTGAGATTTGGGAGCTAACCTATTTCCAAATTAAAGCAAATACAGATTTATCAAAATTAAATAAAAGCAAATTATTGCAACTTTCTCGCAAAGGAAAAATGGTCAGTAATATGCTGAGGTCTAATCAGACATTCTGGGTTAAGAATATTGGATGGACGCGCTTGGATGAGTTGAAGAACGGTCAAGCTATAGAAACATCTGATCAAGAAATCATTGGTCTTGTTTTTATGGTGAATCCATTACGAAAAACAAGTATGGAAAATGTGGCTGGAAGTTACCATCCTAGCAATATATTTAATGCGGATAAAAAAGGTTTTGATATTGAAAATGTTGAATATTTTACTTTTATCAAATATGGCTTAGAAGGACCTATCGAATGTATAGGTGATGATAATGTACCTAGTCCAATATGTGTTAATGGTGAAAGTGTTCACGTTCTCTCAGAGACATTCCGATTAAAAACTTACAGCTTTGACGTTGAGGATGATTATACTTGCTTTATTACGAAGCTAGGATTGTGGGTTAATAATACTGCCTATAAATAATATAAGAAATAAATTACTAATTTTCTTATTTAACATAATGGCGATTATACGAAATTTCGTTATTCCTAGCAGGTAAAACAATCATATGCCTTATCAAAACTTAAATATTATGTATGACTTCGGACCAATCGACGTAAAGGTCATAGAAATTTTTGAGCAAGATAATAAAATTAATTTTCCTTTAAGTTATAAAAAGCTGATTGCTTCCCACAATGGGGTGCAATTTATTGAGAATAGCTTTGAATATTCTGATTCTAACAATGAAGTTGGAGAATCTAGCATAGCCTTTTGTTGTTTTGGACAAGGGGTAGGAGGTGATCATATTGAAAACTGTCAAGATCAGGATATATATGGCCATGATAAGATAGTCGTCTTTGGACTAAATGGTTGTGGTGACTATATCGGATTTGACTACAGATCTGACGTTAATAATCCGAAAGTAGTTCTTATGTACCATGATCAATATATCAAGGATCAACATGGACAGCCTAAATTAGAATTGATAGAAGTATGTGATAGTTTTGATAATTTTTTGAACTTACTAAGATAGCTTAAATTATTAGCCTGAGACTATATTTAACATAAAATCTCTTATACGAAACTCTCTTCATCACACTTCTTACATTCCAACATTACCCCTAACTTTTCTTTCCGTCCTTGCTCAGTGATAACCCAAGGACGGTTTTGCCATGGAGGATCATGGCGGACATGCTGTGTATGACCACAAGCTAAAATGGCATACCAATGATTTTCATCATCCAAGGCAAAATCAACAATGGCTTGCTGCATATCAAACACCTATCTAAATTAAAATGATGCTGAAAAGGGAAAAGAGTTCATGTTGAGCAATCACAACGGCTTGAATATCGAATTGCAAAATAGACTGTGAAATTTGGTTTATTTCTGGCGCACGCTTAGGCTGCGACAATTCTATTTTTCCCGCCATGTTTGGCTTTATACAGCGCTAGATCAGCGCGCTTAATCGTATCTTCATAGGTGCAATCTTCAGGCATGATGGTTGTCACTCCTATGCTCACGGTGACATGCGCGTTATCTATTGAAAACCGACTTAACTCTTTTCTGGAATGTTCATGAATCCGTTTGGCAAACTGGATGGCCTGCTCGCAGCCCGTGTTGGGCAAGGCGACCACAAACTCATCTCCGCCTAAGCGGCAGGCGCAATCGGTCTTACGCAGCGTTAAACGAAGAATATCTGCGACTGCTCGGATTGCTTCATCACCAACATGATGGCCTTTGCTGTCGTTGATCTTTTTGAGGTTATCAAGATCGAACATCAAGATCGAGGCCTGTATGGAATGCCGTAGGTATGACTCATAATGTAATGCTAAGTCATGCTCTAATTTTCTTCGATTGAAAAGACCGGTTAACTGATCTGTATGGCTGAGTTCTTTCAGCTTGATTTCCAGGTTGTGACGCGCTGAAATATTACTTGCGACCCAAAGTACAACGTCTTCTTCATCTACTGAAAAACTAAGGGCTTGGATGCGCACCTCAAACCAAATGGGCTCTTCAGGACCATAATCGGGCAGACCTTTTACATCCCTATTGCTCAATTCGTACTCTTCGATGAGTAGATTTCCTGACGCTAGAGCTTGGTCGATCAGTTGCATAAACAAGTTGGCTTTATCTGGCTTGATCACATCTGAAATATAGGTACCCACAAGACCGGAACCATCGTGGTAATAGCGATTATCGCGCCCACCAAAAACCGCAACGTATTTTCCACTACGCGATATGACAAATGCAGGGTCTGGTAAAGCATCAAGAATGATAGCCATCTGCTCAATGTTGATCATCAATGAATTCTATTTTTTTTATTTACAATAATTAACACAATATCTAAAAAAAATAAAAAATCACGTATTTTTTAACCAAAAATAGGGCTAAGTATATTTGGAACTAATTAAACAGGTAGCAATGCTTTGGTATTTATTTATACAGACCTATCACATGATGTTATTAAAGCTTATTTCCATTATTGAGATAAGGCGGATGATAGAAATGTTTTGAAATATTGCATGCATCACACGAATCCATACATACACATGCAAAATCAGAATAAACAAAAGAAAAATCTCGGCTATACTCATTCATAAATTAATAATGAACAGAGCACTGAATAATGCGTGTACTTGTTGTGATGGATCCCATCGAAAATGTAAACCTAAAAAAAGATACCTCAATGGCGATGTTATGGGCAGCAGCACGTCGTGGACATGAGCTAGGCTATGCATTACAGCAAGATTTATATATCGATCAAGGCAAAGCCTTTGGTTTGATTTCACCGCTAAAAGTTTTTGAAGACTACAATCACTATTTTGAACTCGGCGAAAAACAAAAAGAATCAATTGCTGCTTATGACGTAGTTTTGATGCGTAAAGATCCTCCGTTTGACATGAACTTTGTCTACACCACCTATATTTTGGAACAGGCTGAACGCGAAGGCGCATGGATTATTAACAAACCACAAAGCCTACGTGACTGCAATGAAAAATTGTTTGCGACGCAATTCCCTGAACTTCAAGTACCGACCTTGGTGACTTCACAGCAAAGTCTGATTCGTGAATTTTTACAAGAACATGGCGATGTGATCGTGAAACCATTAGATGGCATGGGTGGTATGGGCATTTTCCGTTTATACCAAGATGGCGTAAACATTGGTTCAACCATTGAAATCCTGACTAACAACGGCACACAGCCGATTATGGCGCAGCGTTATATCCCCGAAATTGTGGATGGCGACAAGCGCATCTTGATGATCAATGGCGAGCCCGTACCGTATTGTTTGGCGCGTATTCCGCAAAATGGTGAAGTGCGTGGAAACTTGGCGGCAGGTGGCTTGGGCGAGGCGCGTCCATTGACCGAAAATGATAAAGCCATTGCAGCCAAAGTCGGGCCATTCCTTCGTGAAAAAGGTTTAGTCTTTGTTGGTCTGGATGTGATTGGTAATTACGTGACTGAAATTAATGTCACCAGTCCAACCTGCGTACGTGAAATTGATGCGCAATTTGGCACCTCGATTGCCGATGATTTATTCGATGTCCTTGAGGCAGGTTTAAAAGCTTAATTTTGCACTAGATTTAAAAGAGTCCTCCACGGGCTCTTTTTTTGTCCTGCCCTCAGGGGAGGGGAGCTTAAAAAGCAAAAAAAATGTAAGTGAATGCAATTAAAGTGAAAAATTGTCTGATTTTTTTTCAATTCTCATAGATTAATAATAAAACTAGTTTAAACTTTTAAAATAGTAGAAAAAAACAATCATACGCCTGTTGAAAAAAAGTAAATTACCTTTCACGGTCATGCGTTTGTGATTACAATTGTTAGCTTAAAATCGAATATCATTAGCCTCATTTTAGAATTGAAGAATTAGACAGTGACCGAAGTAACGCAAGTAAAGCCGAAACATGTCATGATGATGGCTGCCGGAACCGGTGGTCACGTCTTTCCAGCGCTCGCTGTTGCCAAAGAGTTGCAACAACAAGGCTGTGAAGTTTCTTGGCTCGCAACGCCAACAGGCATGGAAAATCGCCTGCTAAAAAATCATAATATTCCAATTTATCAAATTGATATCCAAGGCGTACGCGGCAATGGAGTCGTGCGTAAGCTGATGGCACCGTTTAAAATTCTCAAAGCTACTTTGAGTGCCATGCGTTATATGAAACAACTCAAAGTCGATGCAGTTGCAGGCTTTGGGGGGTATGTGGCTGGGCCGGGTGGCTTGGCCGCTCGGGCATTGGGCATTCCAGTCATTATCCATGAACAAAATGCGGTGGCAGGTTTTACCAATACGCAGTTGTCACGTGTGGCTAAAATTGTCTGTCAGGCATTTCCAAATACCTTTCCTGCACAAGATAAAATCGTGACTACAGGCAATCCTGTACGGAAGGAAATTACAGAAATTTTAAATCCGTCATGGCGTTACCAAGAGCGTGAAAAAGCTGGGCTGCCATTACGGGTTTTAATTGTGGGCGGCTCATTGGGTGCACGTGCCTTAAATGAATGTGTGCCAGCTGCCTTACAGCAATTAGAACAGCCCCTCAGTGTATATCACCAATGTGGTCAAAATAATGCTGAAAGCACATTGGCTCGTTATGCAAATTCACCTGAACATATGCAAGTTGAAGTTCAGCCGTTTATTGAAGATATGGCAGCAGCCTATTCTGCAGCGGATTTGATTATCTGCCGTGCTGGTGCGCTAACCGTCACTGAAATTGCGACAGCGGGTGTAGCAGCCGTCTTTGTTCCTCTGCCAAGTGCAGTGGATGACCATCAAACTGCAAATGCAGGGTTCTTGGCCAATATCAATGCTGCAAAAATTTGCCCACAAGTGGACATGACCGCAGAAAGTTTAACAGCGTTGTTGAAGCCGCTGATGAATCGCCAACGACTTATGGAAATGGCGGTTAAGGCTCGACAACAGGCACAACCCGATGCGACACAGCACGTGGTTGGTTTAATTCAAGATTTGTAAAATTCGAGTAATCTATGTCTCCATCAACGCCTGCCGATCAAGCGAAAAAGCTCATTAAAGTGCCAGAAATGCGCCGTATTAAACACATCCATTTTATTGGAATTGGTGGTGCGGGCATGTGCGGTATTGCCGAAGTATTGAAAAACCAAGGCTATAAAGTTTCAGGTTCAGATATTAAAGCGTCGAAAACCACGGCTCAGCTTGAAGAAAACGGCATTCAAGTTTTCATTGGTCATGCTGCTGAAAATATTCAAGGCGCCAATGTAATCGTGGTATCAACAGCTATTGATTCTGAAAACCCGGAAGTGAAAGCGGCGATTGAAACCCGTACACCTGTCGTGCGTCGTGCAGAAATGTTGGGTGAATTAATGCGTTACCGTCATGGTATTGCCGTTGCGGGGACGCATGGTAAAACCACGACAACCAGTCTTGTGACCTGCATGTTAGCAGAAGAAAATCTGGATCCAACTTATGTCATTGGTGGTTTGTTAAATCGTACTGGTGTGAATGCCGCATTGGGTGCAAGCCGTTATATCGTGGCTGAAGCGGATGAATCAGATGCGTCATTCCTGCATTTACAGCCGATGGCAACGATTGTCACCAATATCGATGCTGACCATATGGATACTTATGGCGGTAGTTTCGATGTATTGAAAGATACCTTCGTACAATTCTTACAGCGTCTTCCATTTTACGGTTTAGCCGTGATGTGTGGTGATGATGCCAACATCCGTGAAATTATGCCGCGTATTGGTCGTCCTGTCGTGACTTATGGTTTCAATGAAGACAACGACATTCGTGCTGTTGATGTGGCTCAAGAAGGCATGCAATCACACTTTACCGTTTTGCGTAAAGACCGTGAGCCGTTACGTTTAACCATTAACTTGCCGGGTCTTCATAACATCTTAAATGCCTTGGCAGCGATTGGTATTGCAACGGATGAAGGTGTTTCTGATGCTGCGATTGCGCGTGCCTTAGAAAGCTTCAGTGGTGTAGGTCGTCGTTTCCAAGTACAAGGCGAATTTGAAGTTGAAGATGGCTTGGTGAAATTGGTCGATGACTATGGTCACCATCCAAAAGAAGTCGAAGCGACCATTAAAGCGGCACGTGCAAGTCATCCAGATCGTCGTTTGGTGATGATGTTCCAACCGCACCGTTTTAGCCGTACGCGTGACTGTTTTGATGACTTCGTCGATGTCTTGTCACAAGTCGATCAACTGTTGTTATTAGAAGTTTATCCAGCGGGTGAAAAACCAATTGTGGGTGCGGATAGTCGTGCATTGGCTCGAAGCATTCGTCTACGTGGTGAAGTTGAGCCGATTCTCATCGATCCAGTAGAAGGCAACTTACAAGCAGTAATGAAAAAAGTGTTACAAGCAAATGACTTGTTATTAACACAGGGCGCAGGTAATGTTGGAGCAATCTCAATCGAACTTGCTCAAAACAATCTCTATGTAAAATGATCATCGCTTGGTGATCCAAAGTTTGTTTAGACCGTAGATAAAAGTTTAAGGATATAAACGTGTCAAATGCTTCAAAATTCGGCAAAGTTGCCGTGTTATTAGGTGGGAAATCTGCCGAACGTGAGGTTTCTCTCGATAGTGGTAAAGCTGTACTTGAAGCATTGGTGCGTTCGGGTGTAAATGCCGAAGCATTCGATCCGCAGCAACGCAGTGTGACTGAGTTGGTGGCTTATGACCGTGCATTTATCGTACTTCATGGCCGTGGTGGTGAAGATGGTCAAATTCAAGGTACTTTGGAATGGTTAAACATTCCGTACACTGGAACGGGCGTTCAAGGCTCGGCGATTGGTATGGATAAAGTCAAAACTAAACAAGTTTGGCAAGGTTCAGAACTACCGACAGCACCTTATCGTATTGTCAGCAAAGATTCAGATTTACAAGAAATTGTAGATTCAATTGGTTTGCCATTTATCATCAAGCCCGTGCATGAAGGTTCAAGCATAGGTATGAGCAAAGTTGAAAAAATTGAAGACTTTGCAACAGCAATTGCAAAAGCGACCCAGCATGATGCAGTTGTGATGGCTGAAAAATGGATTACGGGTCGTGAATTTACCATTGTGATTTTAAATGGTCAGGCATTACCGGTGATCCGTTTGGAACCGCCTGCAGATGTGGCTTTTTACGATTACGAAGCGAAATATAACCGTAACGATGTGCAATATGGTATTCCATGTGGCTTGACTGAAGATGAAGAAAAGCGTCTACAAGCTTTATCTTTACGCGCTTTCCAAGCGGTAGGTGCGAGTGGTTGGGGCCGTATTGACGCGATGCAAGATGCAGAAGGAAACTTCTGGTTACTTGAGGTAAATACTGTTCCGGGTATGACTAGTCATTCTCTAGTGCCAAAAGCTGCCAATGCTGTAGGCTATAGTTTTGATGATCTTTGTGTTGCGATTTTGGAACAAACCCTGACAGGTGCGGCACACTAAATTATGGCTCAACTTCCTGCGTCTATGCGCCGTAAACGTGCAGCAACGACATCGATACATGACAAACCACCGACACGTAAGGAAAAACTTACCAATGTGGGTGGATGGCTGTTGTTGTTTATTGCATGTGTGGTTTTGATTGCCGGAATTTGGGGGCTATATAAAGTCATGACGGATGCACGTGTGGCTGAACTTGATGTGGTGGGTGTGCGGAGCACCCAAGAAAAACAACAAGTCATATCATACGTTTCACCGATGATGACTGAAAACTATTTTACCTCTGATTTACGTGTCATTCGTGACCGTACTTTAGAAATCTCTTGGGTCGATCGCGTGGTGGTATCGCGTGCTTGGCCAAATGCAATTCGTGTACGGGTGATGCCGCGTCAAGCGATTGCACGTTGGGGAACTGGGCGACTGTTAAGCGACAGTGGTGATGTATTTGCCGAATTAACCCCGACCAATCATCAGAATTTACCGTTATTGCATGGGCCGACGAGTCAGTCCAAAATGATGATGCGTCGCTATAATGAAATTAATCAACTATTTATACCTGTTGGCATTCGTTTAAAAGAATTATATTTAACCGAACGAATGACTTGGTTTATGCAGTTTGATTCAGGCTTACGCGTGATTGTCGATCAAGATCAGACCATGAGTAAGTTGCAGCGTTTAAGTTATCTCGCACACAGTGACTTAAAACCTGTTTGGCCACGAATTTCTGCCATCGATTTGCGCTACCGAAATGGTTTAGCGATTCAATGGAAAAACTCTGTGCCAGCAAAGTCGGTAAATGGTCAGTTTGTTGTAACCAGTGATGACATAGGCATTGCGAATGCAGCGCCTGTAAAGCCATAATGATCGGCTTTATAAGTAGAGGCTTTAAGCCATAAATTAAACAAACATGTGAATGGTAGTAGTAAATAATGAATGAAGCTGTTCCCTCGGTTGTTGCGATTGACATTGGGACACACAAAGTTTCAGTTTTGATTGGTAAGGTACACGCGCCAGACAATATCCAAGTGGTAGGGATGGCGACCGCTCGTAACCGCGGCATGAATAAAGGGAAAATTGTCAGTCTCGATAAAGTTGTTACCGCAATTAAAAATGCAGTGCAGGAAGCGGAAGATATGGCGGAATGTCGTGTACATTCTGCGTGGATTTCCATTCCCAGTGCTGAACTAAAAAGTTTTTATGCCTCTGGTCGTACTCCAATTGAAAATAATGACCATGCGATTACCACCAATGAAGTGGTGCGTGCATTAGAACTGGCCAAAGCCAGTCATTTAACGTCTGACCACTATTTGGTGAGTGCTGTACCTTTAGGTTTTGAACTAGATGATGAACCTGAATGGGTGTTAAACCCGATTCGCATGTCAGCACGGAGTATGATAGGACATTATCATTTGATGATGTTGCCCATCAGCACCATGCAGAATTTGGATCGCGCATTAAAAGGTGCCAATATTGGTGTTGAACGCATGGTCATTTCATCATTAGCAACAGCTGAAGCCAGTTTGCTTAAAGATGAAAAAGAATATGGTGTGTGCTTGGTTGATATTGGTGCTGGTACGACCAACATTGCGGTGTATTTAGATGGTCGCTTGGCGATGACACACACCTTGCAACGTGGCGGTGAGCATGTAACACGTGATATTGCTGCTGTATTGCAAACCACAACAGAAGAAGCTGAACGCATTAAGCTGTTGTATGGTTGTGTTGATCTGAAAGTGGTTAAACCTGAAAGTATGATTCAGTTCCAAGGTATTGATGGTCCACAAACCATTAGCCGTATTGAACTGACCGAAATCATTATTGCGCGCTATGAAGAAATCTTTAATCAAGTGCGTAATGAGTTGGTCGATCATGGTGCGATTCATGGGTTATACCATGGTGTTGTACTCACAGGTGATGCCTGCCAAATTGAAGGAATGGTGACATTTGCGCGTCGGATGTTAGGTGTTTCTGCACATTTAGGTAATCCACCTATGCAAGTGTATGCTGATGATCAACAGCAAGCCGCTTTACGTCGTTCACAATACGCGACTGCCGCAGGTCTGTTAATTTTCAGTCAAAGTGAAACACAAGATACGATCGTTGAGCCAGAAGATACGGAAAAACTTTCAGTATTGAATCGGGTAAAACGTGCATGGTCGGGCTTCAATGACACCTTGAAGTCGATCTTTTAAGTTGAAATATTTGGGAATATTGTTGGGAAGTTGTACGGATTATTGCTTGTACTTGACAAGCTGGAACTTGGACAGCATTCTAAAAAACAATTTTTATTAAGATCAAGGCAGTATACGGGCTGAAGTGTCTGCCAATTATGGATTAGGAATTTTTTAGGCATGGCCTCATTTGAATTTTTAGAAGATGATCAAAGCGACAGCAACGGTCAAGCCCGTTTCACAGTATTCGGTGTAGGTGGTGCTGGCGGCAACGCTGTGCAACATATGTTGGAATCAGATATCGAAGGTGTAAAATTTGTTTGTGCCAATACAGACAAACAGGCACTCGACCGCATGAATGCACAATTTAAAATCCAACTCGGCGAGCAAAGTACCCGTGGTTTGGGTGCAGGTGCAAATCCACAAGTGGGTCAAACTGCTGCTGAAGAAAGCCGTGAGTTGATTCGCCAACACCTTGAAGGTACGGACATGGTGTTTGTGACTGCAGGTATGGGTGGTGGTACAGGTACAGGTGCTGCGCCAGTTGTTGCTGAAATTGCCAAAGAAATGGGTATCTTAACTGTAGGTGTGGTGACGACTCCGTTTAACTTTGAAGGTAAACGTCGTCAGCAGTCTGCTGAGAAAGGTATTGAAGCACTTGAGCAACATGTTGATTCTCTGATTATTATTCCGAACCAACGTTTACTTAAAGTATTCCGCGATATTTCAATGAAAGATGCTTACAAAAAAGCAGACGACGTACTGTTAAATGCTGTACGTAGTATCTTTGATCTTGTCGTGCGTCCTGGTCATATCAACCTTGACTTCGCCGATTTGAAAACTGCGATGAGTACACGTGGTTATGCCATGATGGGTGCAGGTTCTGGTCGTGGTGAAAACCGTGCGCGTCAAGCTGCTGAACAAGCGATCCGTAGCCCATTGTTAGATAACGTGACCATCATGAATGCAAAAGGCATTTTGATTAACGTTACAGGTGGCGATGACGTAACCTTCGGTGAAATTGAAGAAATCACTGATGTGGTGAACCAAATTGTGGATCTTGATGAAGGTCAAGTGTTCTACGGTACGGTATTTGATCCAGATGCACGTGATGAAATTAGCGTAACGGTGATCGCAACGGGTTTAACTCGTAATTCTGCCGATTCTGCTGAGCCAGTGAAACGCCCTGTCTCACAAGCAACGCGTACAGTCGCTTCTGCACAAGTACCTGTAGATGAAGATGATGTGCCAGCGATTCAACGTCAGCACAATGAAGCAGCAGCTCCAGCTGCAGCAGCGGCGTCAGCATCCAATTCACGCCCTACGCCAATGAGTATTCAAGACTATTTGAAAAATCAGCAACGTAAATAACATAAATTCAATGACTTAAATGTCTGTTGATTACAAAAGGTAGCTGATCAGCTACCTTTTTGTTTTTTATCAATGGCTAAATATGCTAACGTATAGCGGTTTTGTGAACTGATGATAGAAGACACATGTTGAAACAACGTACCCTGAAACGCATCGTGAAAGCGAGTGGCATCGGACTGCATAGTGGGCAAAAAGTGATGATTAACTTTGTGCCACATCATGCCGATGGGGGAATTGTGTTTCGTCGTATCGACTTAAATCCACCGATTGATATTCCAGCCGATGCTATGCTGATTCAAGAAGCATTCATGTGCTCTAACTTGGTGCAAGAAAATGCCAAGGTGGGCACAATTGAGCACATTATGAGTGCGATTGCTGGTTTAGGGATTGATAACCTGATCGTGGAAGTGTCGGCGTCTGAAGTGCCCATTATGGATGGGAGTGCCGGCCCGTTCATTTATTTGCTTATGCAAGGTGAACTACAAGAACAAAATGCACCTAAAAAATTCATAAAAATACGCAAACCTGTCGAAGCACTGATCGATGATAAACGTGCTGCCTTCCAACCCCATGACGGTTTCCAATTAAATTTTACGATTGATTTTGACCATCCTGCATTTAAGAAAGAATTTCAGTCGGCAACCATCGACTTTTCAACCGAAACATTTGTCTATGAAGTTAGTGAAGCGCGGACTTTTGGCTTTATGAAAGATTTGGACTACCTAAAAGCTAATAATTTGGCTTTAGGGGCGAGTCTCGAAAATGCCATTGGTGTAGATGACAATGGTGTGGTCAATGAAGAGGGCTTACGCTTCTCGGATGAGTTTGTTCGTCACAAAATATTAGATGCTGTGGGTGATTTATACTTGCTCGGTCATCAAATTATTGCGAAATATGATGCCTATAAGTCAGGTCATGCATTAAATAATCAGTTATTACGCAATGTCAAAAGTGATCCAGACAGCTATGAAATTGTAACATTTGATGACATTAAAGATTGCCCAATTAGTTATGTGAATGTGACATAAGTCATTGTCTTATAATAGTGATGTTATATTGTATCATTTGTAAGTGTTAAGTCTGTCACATTCTGAATATTCAAATTTATCTGTTACAACTCGGTGGTTACTTTTTATTGCTTGCCAAACGCAGCATTGCTTGGCTAAGCTTAGGGTCGCTCACAAAGTCAGCAGCATTACGGAGTAAATCCTGAGTTTCTGTACTGAGGGTTCTTGAAATTTTTTCAGGGGAATAGGGCGTTGGAGACGGAGTTCTCAGATGGACTTGAATCTTGTGTAAATCCTTGAATTCGTATATTTGTGATAACTGTGCAATATATTGCTTTTGTAAATAGGCCAACTGACTTATCAGTGCCTGATTTTCTCCAGTTAATATAAGTACACCGTTTATATAACAAACGACTTGCCATTGATCCGGTTGGGGTAATAGCGGTTGGACAATTTTCGTAAGCTTCTGCCATGCAGCAACTTGCGTTGAGAGAAACGAAAAGTTTCCTGTTTTTATGTGTTTTCTTGTTGGTTGAAAGACGTTGACAGGTTCTGACATACATATTTCCTACATGTTTATGTCTTAATCTTATGCGCTCCTTTTGGCTGATATCAAGGACGAAATCACACAAGGAACAAAAGAGAACAGTTTATAGAGGTTTTTTATGCATTTACGACGTATTTTATTGGCGTTTTCATTGGCTGCTTCGGCCGCTTCAGTCGCTTTTGCAGATTTAGTTGAATTAAATCAAGCAGACTCATCATCAGATCGTATTGAACAGTTAACTCGCACTTTGTCTCAAGGTGCTTACTCTGAAAGCAATGATATTGATATTCCAGCAGAAACTAAGTTGAATGTTAAAATTCGTGAAAAATCAATTGAACTCAACAATGCGACAATCGCAAAAAAATACGGTTCAAGCAATTCCTCTAAAAACTATTCAGCAAGTTCAAATAATCCATATTCATGGTTAATTGCCCACCCACTTCCAGACATGAAGCGTGTAAGTTCAAACTATGGTGGTCGTACCATGGGTGGCCGTGCAGAAAATCATTCAGGTTTAGATCTTTCTGCGGCTAGTGGCACACCTATTTATGCAACGGGTCCAGGCATTGTAACAAAGTCAGGTTGGGGCACAGGTTATGGTCAATATGTTGAAATTAACCATGGTAATGGTTACCTGACACGTTATGCACATGCATCACGCTTAATTGCACGTGTAGGCGACCGTGTTGCTGCGGGTGAGCATATTGCTAACGTCGGTTGTACTGGTCGTTGTACTGGCCCACATTTACATTACGAAGTAGTGAAAGATGGTCAACGTAAAAACCCATCAACGTATTTAGCGATGTTACCATAAGCACATATAACATCTATATACGAAGCCATTGTCTGAACCTCTACAGACAATGGCTTTTTTATTTATCGCTAATAACTATAAAATTATCATTTTAAAAAATATTGTCTGTATGAAAAATGGCGAAAATTGACCCAAAAATGTAAATTTGTGTAATTGTTAATCAATGAGTATTTAGTAAATAAATAACAGAGCTATTTCGTATTCATTTGTGGCGATAACTGAGCCTAGCCAAAATATGGTACTAATAGAGCCATATATTTAGCACATAGGATAGGTGAAGTATGGCGTTTTATGGCGATACAGATGCGCAAGAAACCCAAGAATGGCAGGACGCATTTGATTCAGTTTTACAGCACATGGGAACTGACCGCGCTGCATTTTTGCTTGAAAAACTCTATCAACAAGCGATTGCTAAGCACGTTCCCATTCAGCGACTAAATACTCCTTACTTAAATACCATTTCAGTTGAAGAACAACCGCCTATGCCGGGTGATTCGGATATGGAGCGCCGTATTCGTGCGCTGATCCGCTGGAATGCGTTAGCAATGGTACTGCGTGCCAATAAAACCGGTGACGATTTAGGTGGTCACTTGGCAAGTTTTGCATCATCTGCAACTTTATATGACGTGGGCTTTAACCACTTCTTCCGTGCCAATAGCGAAAGCTTTGGCGGTGACATGATCTATTATCAAGGTCACTGTGCACCGGGTATCTATGCACGTTCGTTCTTAGAAGGTCGTTTGACTGAAGAGCACTTAAATAATTTCCGTCGTGAAGTTGGCGGTAAAGGTTTGCCGTCATACCCACATCCATATTTGATGCCAGATTATTGGCAGTTCCCAACCGTATCGATGGGTCTAGGCCCGATCATGTCGATCTATCAAGCACACATTCAAAAGTACTTGATGAACCGTGGCCTGATCAAAGAAGAAAACCGTAAAGTTTGGGCTTACCTCGGTGATGGTGAAATGGATGAGCCTGAAAGTACAGGTGCCATTTCACTTGCAGGTCGTGAAAAGCTCGACAACCTAATTTGGGTCGTGAACTGTAACTTACAGCGTCTAGATGGCCCAGTTCGTGGTAATGGTAAAATTATTCAAGAACTTGAATCATTGTTCCGTGGTGCAGGCTGGCGCGTGATTAAGGTGGTATGGGGTCGTCATTGGGATCCGCTACTAGCAAAAGATGATTCAGGTGCCTTAAAAGCGGTGATGGAAGAAGCGGTCGATGGTGACTTCCAGCGTTATCAAGTGAAAGGTGGTGCGTATACGCGTGCACATTTCTTTGGTAAGTATCCTGAAGCTGAAGAGTTGGTGCGCAACTTAAGCGATGAAGATATTGATAACCTGAACCGTGGTGGTCATGACCCATTCAAAGTGTATGCGGCTTATGCCGAAGCGATGAAGGAAACGGGTCAGCCAACAGTTATCTTGGCAAAAACAGTCAAAGGTTATGGTTTGTCGGAAGAGATTGAAGCAGTCAATAAGACGCATCAAATCAAGAAAATGCAGCTTGAGTCGTTGAAATACGTGCGTAACCGTTTCAACTTGCCATTTACCGATGAACAGCTTGAAGAAGTTCCATTCTACCGTCCAAGTGAAAATTCACCTGAAATTAAATATATGAAAGCACGTCGTGAGGCATTGGGTGGTTATTTACCTGCACGTCGTAAAGAAAGCGAGCAGCTGGCGATTCCTGAATTGTCTGTGTTTGATGCGGTACTCAAAGGCAGTGGCGGTAAAGAGCAATCGACCACTATGGTGATGGTGCGTTTGATCTCTGCACTGCTTAAAGAAAAAGCGATTAAAGATCGTGTTGTGCCAATCGTACCGGATGAAGCGCGTACTTTCGGTTTGGAAGGTATGTTCCGTCAGTTGGGGATCTATGCTGCGCATGGTCAAAAATATACCCCTGAAGACCAAGAACAGTTGATGCATTACCGTGAAGCCAAAGATGGTCACATGCTACAAGAAGGGATTAACGAAGCGGGTGCGATGAGTGCTTGGGCTGCGTTAGGAACAAGTTATTCAACCAATAACTTGCCAATGATTCCGATGTATATGTACTACTCGATGTTCGGTTTCCAGCGTATTGGCGATATTGCATGGGCGGCAGGTGATGCGCAGGCGCAAGGTTTCTTGCTCGGTGCAACTGCGGGTCGTACAACACTGAATGGTGAAGGTTTACAGCACCAAGATGGTCATTCACATATCTTGGCAAATACGATTCCAAACTGTATCTCTTATGACCCATGTTTTGGTTATGAGCTAGCAGTGATCGTACATGATGGTTTAAAACGCATGTACGTGAACCAAGAGCGCGTGTTCTATTACTTAACAGTAATGAATGAAAACTACGAACATCCAGCTATTCCTGAAGGTGCTGAAGAAGGCATTAAGCGTGGTATGTATCTCTTCGAAGAAGATGAGAAAGCAACGGTTCAGTTGATGGGTTCAGGTGTGATTCTGCGTGAAGTGATTAAAGCAGCGAAAATCCTTCGTGATGAATATCAAATTCATTCAAATGTGTGGAGCGTCACTAGCTTTAACGAATTAGCTCGTGATGGTATGGCGTGTGAAGAATACAACCGCCTACATCCATTGGCTGAAGATACGAAAGAAGCTTGGATCTCTCAATTACTTCGTGAAAAAGACGGTATTGTGGTATCGGCAACCGATCACATGCGTGCTTATAGCGAACAAATCCGTGCTTATCTTCCAGACAATCGTCCGTTCGTTGCATTAGGTACAGATGGTTATGGTCGTTCAGATACACGTGGCAACTTACGTAGCTACTTTGGTGTCGATGCCGCACATATTGTGGTAGCAACATTGAAAAAACTCGCGGATGAAGGCGAAGTTGATGCACGTTTGGTTAAAGATGCCATCTCAAGCTTTGAGCTAGATACTGACCGTCCAGTGGCATGGGCTCCGCAGGAAACGCCGGAACTGCATGCTGTGGCTGACTACAAAGAGGAGAACTAATCATGCAAATTACGACTCCTGATATTGGTGTAGATAAAGCAACGGTCGCTGAGATTTTAGTGAAAGTCGGCGACACCATTAGCGTCGATGACAGCATTGTGTTGTTAGAGTCTGATAAAGCCTCTGTTGAAGTGCCAAGCACTTCGGCAGGCGTGGTGAAAAGCATTGCAGTTAATCTGGGTGACAGTGTTGCTGAAGGTGTTGTGCTGATCGAGTTGGAAGCAGAAGGTCAAAGTACTGCTACCGTTGAGCCAGTACAAAATGCAACTGAAGACCAAGCAGCAGAACCAAGTCCGGTTGTGGAAGCAGAACAAGCTGCAGCAGCACCTGTTGCAGCCAATGCTCCTCAGTCGCAAAGTGTCGATGTGCAAGTCCCTGATATTGGCGTAGAAAAAGCTACGGTAAGTGAGATTTTGGTCTCTGTTGGTGATGAGATTGATGTTGATCAAAGTATTATCGTGGTGGAATCAGATAAAGCGACAGTCGAAGTCCCAAGTACTGTATCAGGCCGTGTCGAATCGATCACGATCAGCGCTGGCGATGTAGTGAAAGAAGGTGTAGTGATTTTAACGGTGAAAACGGCGGCTTCATCTGCTGCGGTTGAATCGGCTCCTGTGCAAGAAACTGCACAGCCTGTTGCTGCACCTGTTGTTGCAGAAGCAGCACCAGCGCCGTCTACGGCTGCGGCGTCTGAACCTGTTGAAATTGCAGTGCCTGACTTAGGTGTTGATAAAGCAGCAGTGGCTGAAATTTTAGTCGCTGTGGGTGATGTGGTTGAAAAAGACCAAAGCATCATCGTGGTGGAATCAGACAAAGCAACGGTAGAAGTGCCAAGCTCTACAGCTGGTAAAATCACCGCGATTCATGTTCAGTTAGGGCAAAGTGTCTCTGAAGGCGTCGCTTTAGTGACGATTGAAGCCGAAGGTCAAGCTGTTGCAGCACCCGCGCCAGCAGCGAAACCTGCACCAGCTGTAGCACAGCCTGCGACAGTTGCACCTAAAGCTGAAAGCAAAGTTGAAGCAGCAGCACCGCAACCACAAGGCGCAGATAAGCTCACCAAAGAGCAAAATGCTGCCAATGCCAAAGTGTATGCAGGTCCGGCCGTTCGTAAGCTTGCACGTGAATTGGGTGTGGTTTTGGCAGAAGTCAAAGCATCTGGCCCGCATGAGCGTTTAATGAAAGAAGATTTATTCGCTTATGTAAAAACCCGTTTGACCACTCCGCAAGCTGCACCAGCAGCGCAAGCTGTGGCACAGGTTTCAGGTTTGCCGAAGTTGCCAAGCTTTGATGCTTTTGGTGGTGTCGAAGAGAAAGTTTTGACACGTTTACAACAAGTGTCGATTCCGCAATTGTCTTTAAACAACTTTATCCCGCAAGTGACGCAGTTCGATGCAGCGGATATTACTGATCTTGAAGCTTGGCGTAATGATTTAAAAGCTAACTTTAAGAAAGAAGGTATTGGCTTAACCATTATGGCTTTCATCATCAAAGCAGTGGCTTATTTGTTGAAAGAAGAGCGTGAATTTGCAGGTCATTTGTCTGATGATGGCAAGTCAGTATTGTTACGTAATGAAATCCATATGGGGATTGCCGTTGCCACGCCTGATGGTTTGACCGTGCCTGTACTGCGTAATCCAGATCAAAAATCGATTAAGCAGATTGCAATTGAGTTGGGTGAGCTGAGTCAAAAAGCACGTGACAAAAAATTGTCGCCGAAAGATTTACAAGGTGCGAACTTTACCATTACCAGTCTGGGTTCAATTGGTGGCACGGCATTTACACCGTTGGTCAACTGGCCACAGGTGGCGATTTTGGGTATTTCACCTGCAACCATGCAGCCAGTATGGAATGGTGAAAGCTTTGATCCACGTTTGATGCTGCCGCTGTCATTGTCATACGATCACCGTGTAATTAATGGAGCGGATGCTGCACGTTTTGCCAATAAACTGACGAAGCTGCTCAAAGATATCCGAACTTTATTGATCTAATCTGACCTGTTTAAGTTTCAAAATGAACCCTGCTTTGGCAGGGTTTTTTTATGGCGTGGTGGTGGTGGACTGACAAAGCCAATCAGGAAGTTCAATGGGTGAAGGGTAGAGCTTTAATGCCGAGTTTGCGTTGAGGTTATAGGTGAGTGGAAGCGTACGATGTGGCTGCGCCGTCGACCAAAGCTTATGTCGTAAATGTTCAAAGCGTTGGAAGTCTTTTAAAAATAAACCCCAAAACTTTTCATAATGCCCCAGTTCTTGCACATGTTGATGTTGATACGCATGTGTTTGGCCCTGTTGGTGCTGGAAGTCATAGCCCATCAGCCAAATACGCTGCGGTTGAAAGAGATGTGCGAGTGAATAGGCTTGAAGGCCGCAATTATTACCATAAACAAAGTACGGTGAATGAAATAACTCCGCTTGCGTATCGATACGCACGGTTTTAAAGTTAATCACTTCATGTTCAGGATATGGACGGTTGTGACCTAAACCACATCCGCTAATGATGTCACCTTGAAAGCAGGCTTTGAGCATGGGTTGATAGTGTAACCACCATGCATAATCTGAATGATGGGCAATTTGAGCCTGAGGAAGTTGAAGAAAACTTTGATTACAGCAAATGATTAGCAGCTTTTTTGAGGGCTGAATGGTGGTTAAGTCAAAACTGAGCTGAGACGGGCCGCCTGCAATGATTAATACATCCTGCACATGCATATAGTGTTGAATAAATTCTTGAAATTTTTGATTATTGTTTTGCATATCAAATTGAGTCATCGAAAATTAAAATTGCGAAAACATGCATTCCTCGCTAGAATAGCATTACTTCATTGGGGAGTAGCCGCTTTTTACGCAAAGTAAAAAGGTGATGGTCAACATATTTGCTCTAAAACGAGCATGGTCATCATAGCAAAGAACCAAATGAGCTCTTCGTAGCTTTCTTTTGTTGGCAAGACCTTTGATTTATCACTCTGCACATTGGCTAGCAGGAGGGATAAGTCATCGGTATATGTTATTGCTAGCCAGAGAAATGCACCATGTTAACCGCTTTCTTCATTTCCCTTGCTGTTGTTGCCCTGTCAGAAATGGGTGATAAAACACAATTACTTGCCTTACTGCTTGCTGCACGTTTTCGTAAACCCGTTCCGATCTTAATTGCAATTTTCCTCGCGACTGTGGTGAACCACGGGGTTTCTGCTGTGCTGGGTCAATGGATTACCACCGTTTTAAGCCCAATCGTTTTATTGTGGATCGTTTCTCTGGGCTTTATTGCCATGGCGGTGTGGATGTTGATCCCCGATCAATTGGATGATGAATCTGAAAGTATCAATAAGTGGCAAAAATATGGGGTTTTCGGCGCCACTTTCGTTTTGTTCTTCTTGGCTGAAATTGGAGATAAAACCCAAATTGCCACTGTTGCACTGGCTGCACGCTTTGACAGTATTGGCTGGGTGACTTTGGGGACGACATTAGGCATCATGTTGGTTAATGCGCCTGCGGTATTTATTGGCAACAAACTAGCAGAAAAACTACCGATTTCACTGATTCATAAAATTGGCGCCTTGGTATTCTTGGTGATTGGTTTGGCTGCGTTGGCACAACACTATTTATTTTAAATAATGATCTCACCATATTAAAAATACATGAAATCCTGAGTTAAAAACTCAGGATTATTTGCCAATAAATGAGACCCAATTCACTGATATTTCAGATAATATTGACTGAATATTTATTGTAAGTTTCCCTAAATAAATATATGTTATTCACCTATAGAATATATATTTTTTGATAAAAAATTTGGGGAATGGGAATGGCTTTCGAACGCACAACATCACAGGTACTTTATGATGATGGAAAGCATAAATGTATTAGCTTTACCAGCTTGGTAAAAGGCGAGGGCGTACAGGCGAACCAGTTCCTGATTTTGGATAATGAGCGCGCAGCAGTGCTCGATCCGGGTGGTGACTTGACCTATGTCCCACTGACTATGGAACTGAATAAATATACCCGTTTGACCAATCTTGACTATGTGATGGCCTCGCATCAGGACCCTGACATTATTACTTCGATGCCACGTTGGTTGGTTTATACCGACGCCAAAGTGGTGGCATCTAAACTGTGGGCGCGTTTCTTACCACATTTAAACTCTGCATTCATGAGTGACCGCATGAAAGGCAACTGGTTGGATCGTCTGATCGAACTGCCAGATCATGGTCAGGTGATTCCATTAGGCAACAGTCATTTGGTGGCTGTTCCTGCACACTTCCTACATTCAGTTGGTAACTTCCAATTTTATGACCCGATTGCCAAAATTTTATTCTCAGGGGATATGGGCGCATCTATGGTGGATGATGCCTCTAAACCTTTAGAAAATTTTGCCGCTCATATTCCTAAAATGAAAGGCTTCCATCAGCGCTACATGTGTTCAAACAAAGTGATCCGTCTTTGGGTCAACATGGTACGGACGATGGATGTGGAAATGATCGTACCGCAGCACGGCACGCCATTTATTGGTAAAGAACAGATCAATCAATTCTTAGATTGGATCGAAACCTTGCAGTGTGGTGTCGATTTAATGGATGAAACAGTCTTTACTTGCCCAGTATAATGACTTGAAAATTTCAAAAAATAATTGAGTTTGCAGATAACATTTTTTAATATTTTTCGTCCATAAAATAAGCTTTTAGATGACGAGAATAGATAAAAATGTTGTCTCAAATACCGACTCAGGATGCATGTTTAACCTGTGGAGCATGTTGTGCTCACTATCGCGTTTCTTTTTATTGGGCAGAAGGGCTAAATATGCCTGAACATTATACGGAACCTGTGACATCGGTGTATTCATGTATGGTGGGTACGAATCAGGCAAATCCACGTTGTATTGCTTTGGGTGGAGAAGTAGGTAAACGGGTGAGTTGTAACATGTATGAGGCACGTAGTTCATCTTGTAAAGAAGTTCAAATCGCCGATGAGCAATGTAATAAAGCACGCATCGCGCATCAAATGATTCCATTGATCAGTATTCCACTGCATGATGCTGAAAATGACGAAGATTTCGATCAAGTCAGTTAAGGCTTTATTTCCAGAATAAATTTATTGAAATCTAAGAGGTAGAGTCTTCGGATTCTGCCTGTATTGCACTGGATGCTGACCAACCCCCAGAGTATTCTTGCTGAAAACAGCATATTCGATGGTAAATATTGAAAACTCCGTAAAGAATTGCCGCAATTAAAATGAAAATTGAACGGAAATTTGTATATAATGGCTCACGGAAATTACCAGCGAGACTGTTATGTTGACCATCGTTCAAGAAGCCCTAACCTTTGATGATGTCTTATTACTCCCTGCCTATTCTACTGTTCTCCCAAAAGATGTCTCTCTTAAGACACGTTTCACACGTGGCATCAATTTGAATATTCCACTTGTTTCTGCTGCGATGGATACTGTGACTGAATCACGTATGGCGATTGCAATGGCGCAAAACGGTGGTATCGGTATCCTGCATAAAAACATGGATATTGCTGCACAAGCTGCAGAAGTTCGCCGCGTGAAAAAATTTGAAGCAGGTATGGTGAAAGACCCAATTACCGTTACACCAGAAACGACTGTACGTGAGCTGATTGCTTTAACTCAAGCAAATAACATCAGCGGTGTACCAGTGGTGAAAGACGGTCAAGTGGTGGGTATTGTTACTGGTCGTGACACTCGTTTTGAAACCAATCTTGAGCAACCTGTTAGTAACATCATGACAGGCCATGATCGTTTGGTGACTGTTCGTGAAAACGAATCAAAAGAAAACATCCAAGCATTACTTCAAAAACACCGTATTGAAAAAGTCCTTGTTGTAAATGACAACAACGAACTGAAAGGTTTAATCACGGTTACTGATTTCCGTAAAGCTGAAAACTATCCAAACAGCTGCAAAGATGACTTAGGTCGTTTACGCGTTGGTGCTGCAGTTGGTACAGGTGCAGAAACACCAAGCCGTGTAGAAGCATTGGTAGAAGCGGGTGTTGATGCGATTGTTGTTGATACAGCACATGGTCACTCTGCAGGTGTAATTGAACGTGTACGTTGGGTTAAAGCCAACTATCCACAAGTTCAAGTGATTGGCGGTAACATCGCGACTGGTGATGCAGCTCTTGCATTATTAGATGCTGGCGCAGATGCAGTGAAAGTGGGTATTGGCCCGGGTTCAATCTGTACTACACGTATTGTGGCTGGTATTGGTATGCCGCAAATCTCTGCGATTGACAGCGTTGCCAATGCACTAAAAGATCAAATTCCATTGATTGCAGACGGTGGTATCCGTTTCTCTGGTGATATGGCAAAAGCGATTGGTGCAGGCGCGAGTACCATCATGGTAGGTTCATTAATGGCTGGTACAGAAGAAGCACCGGGCGAAGTTGAATTCTTCCAAGGTCGTTACTACAAAGCGTATCGTGGTATGGGTTCATTGGGTGCGATGGCAGGTGCAACAGGTTCTGCTGACCGTTATTTCCAAGACTCAAAAGCAGGCGCTGAAAAACTTGTACCAGAAGGTATTGAAGGTCGCGTACCGTACAAAGGCCCAATGGGTAACATCGTTCATCAAATGATGGGTGGTTTACGTTCATCTATGGGTTATACCGGTTCTGCGGTGATCGATGACTTACGTAAAAATGCACAGTTTGTCAAAATTACTGCGGCAGGTATGTCTGAATCTCACGTACATGACGTGACTATTACTAAAGAAGCACCAAACTACCGTGTTGGTTGATATTTAGTAGCTTTTAGCCGAAAAGGCCGTCATTAATATGACGGCCTTTTTGTTTTTGGTGTAAAGTATTTGCAGTAAAAAGTGATGATTAAGATCACCATTAAGAAGTGAGTACAACATGAGTTATTTTGGTACAGATGGCATTCGTGGCAAATTCGGTGAATTGCCTATTACCCCTGAATTTGCATTAAAACTAGGATTTGCCGCAGGTAAAGTATTAAAACAATACAGTAAAAAAGCAAAGCCCATCGTTGTACTAGGTAAAGATACCCGATTATCGGGCTATATTTTAGAGTCAGCATTACAAGCCGGTTTAAACGCAGCAGGTGTTTATGTTCATTTGTTGGGTCCATTACCTACACCTGCAATTGCCCATTTAACCCGTGCATTACATGCCAGCTTAGGCATCGTGATCTCGGCGTCGCATAATCCGTATTTTGACAACGGCATTAAGTTTTTCTCGAGCGAAGGTAAAAAATTGCCGGATGAAATTCAAGAAGCCATAAACAAAGAACTTGAAAATGACTTGGTGATCGAAGACCCTGCAAACTTAGGTAAAAGTGTGCGTGTAAAAGATGCCAATGGTCGTTATATCGAGTTTTGTAAATCAACCTTCCCGTACCATTTTGACCTGACAGGCTTAAAAATTGTAGTGGACTGTGCTAATGGTGCAGCCTATAGCGTTGGTCCTTCGGTGTATCGTGAACTGGGTGCAAAAGTGATTGCGCTGTTTAACGAACCGGATGGTTTAAACATCAATAAAGACTGTGGTTCGACGCATCCTGAGTTTTTACAAAAAGCAGTGGTTGAACATCAGGCGGATTTAGGGATTGCCTTTGACGGTGATGCTGACCGCGTGATTATGGTCGATAAAAATGGTCAGCAAATTACTGGTGACCATATTCTGTATATTTTAGCCACTCAAGCGAGTCAAAAACCTGCGGGTATCGTGGGTACGGTAATGAGCAATATGGCGCTTGAAATTGCGCTAGATAAAGCCCAAGTGCCATTACTGCGTGCCAAAGTCGGTGATCGTTATGTATTGCAAGGTTTGGAAGAAAAAGGTTGGGTAACAGGTGGTGAGCCATCAGGGCATATTCTGACTTTAGATAAGAGCACCACAGGTGATGCGATCATTGCTTCACTACAAGTGTTGACCGTCATGGTTGAACAAGGCAAAGCCTTGCATGAACTTGTGGAAGGTTTTGAATTATTGCCAAACGTATTAGTGAATGTACGCCTTGCAGCGATGTTTGATCCCTACGCCGTACCTGCACTGGTGAACGAGTTTGAAAAAGCTGAAGCTCAGCTTAAAGGGCGTGGTCGCATCTTGATTCGTAAATCAGGCACAGAGCCGGTCATTCGTGTCATGGTTGAAGGTAATGACCTTGAAGAAGTCACCGCATTGGCAAATCATTTGGCTGATGCTGTTCGTGCCAATGCAGCTTAAATTAAGAGGGGAAATTGCATGAATGATGTGATTAAGGACTTAAGTGAACTGCGTTTAACTTATCAAAAAGGTGAGTTGCATGAAGATCAGGTGAACCGTGATCCACATGAGCAGTTTTTATTATGGTTTAACCATGCCTTAGCAGCACAATTGCATGAACCCTATGCTATGTCTTTGGCTACGGCAAATGCCCAAGGCCGTCCGCACGTGCGGACGGTCTTGTTGCGCGGTGCGACCCATGCAGGTTATGACTTCTACACCAACTATGACAGTCAAAAAGGTAACGATCTGCTCAATAATCCTTATGCAGAGTTATTGTTTTATTGGCAAGAGCAGGAACGTCAAATTCGGGTCAGTGGTCGTGTGGAAAAGATATCTCTAGAAGAATCTACGGATTATTACCATAAACGACCGCGTGATAGCCAAATCGCAGCGCACATTAGCACTCCACAAAGTGGTGTTATTGCCAGCCGTGAAGAATTACAACAGCGATTCCAAAATTTGCATGATCAAGTGGAAAGCAAAGACGTATTAGCGAAACCTGAGTTTTGGGGTGGCTATCGTTTAGTTCCGGATTATTATGAATTTTGGCAAGGCCGTCCGAATCGTTTACATGACCGCTTGAGTTATAAACTACAGGATGGTCAATGGGTTTTACAGCGACTGATGCCATAAATGTCTAAACTTTTAATTCAACAAAGACCCTATTTGACGCGCCCTGAAGATATTCAGGGCGTTGCCCCGTTTATTGCTGATTTATTGGCACGTCGCGGGGTTTCTTCCGCACAAGAGCTGGAATTGAAGCTTAAGCATTTACATGCCCCGACCTTAAAAGGCATGCAGCAAGCCATAGAGTTGATCGACCAAGCCATTGATGCACAGAAAAAAATCGTCATTGTGGGCGACTATGATGCCGATGGTGCGACTAGTACTGCATTGATGGTCTTGGCACTGCGTGATATGGGCGCGGATGTTGAATATCTGGTTCCAGATCGTTTCAAATATGGTTATGGTCTGACACCTGCCATTGCTGATTTGGCCTTCGTGAGCTTTACTCCAGATTTGCTGATTACGGTCGATAATGGTATTTCGAGCCATGCTGGTGTAGCACAGGCACAGGCGCATGGTATGCAGGTGATCATTACCGACCATCACCTGACCACAAAGGAAACACCACAAGCAGAAGCGGTGGTAAATCCCAATCAATTGGGATGTGAATTTCCAAGTAAAGCCTTGGCTGGCGTAGGTGTTGCATTTTATGTGTTGGCAAATTTGGCCAGTATGCGCAAAAAAAATGCTAAATCCACAGCCAACCTCAGCCAATATTTGGATTTGGTGGCCTTAGGTACTTATGCTGATGTTGCAAGTCTAGATCTGAATAATCGGATTTTGATCGATGCTGGTTTGAAGCGGATACAGCAAGGATTATGTCGTCCAGGAATCAGTGCATTATTGGACATTGCCGGTCGTGATCCTGCACAGTTAAAAGCACAGGACTTGGGCTTTGTGGTCGGCCCACGACTCAATGCAGCTGGGCGTATGGAGACTATGGATATTGGGATTGAGTGTCTGATTGCGGCAGATTTAAGTACGGCTTATCCGATTGCGCAGCAGTTGAATCAACTCAATATTGAAAGACGCCAAGTCGAAGGGCAGATTAAACAGGAAGCTCTGGCTGAGTTAGAACATATTCAGCTTGATCAGGATAACTTACCTGCAGCCTTGATCATGTTTGAACAGCATTGGCATCAAGGGGTGATTGGGATTGTTGCAGGGCGTTTAAAAGAACAATTCCATAGACCTGCAATCGTCTTTGCCGCAGATGAGGATGGCGTACATATTAAAGGCTCTGCGCGTTCTATCGAAGGTATTCATATTCGAGACAGTATTGAGCGTATTGCTGAATTACATCCGCATTTGGTGAGTCATTTTGGTGGACATGCTGCCGCAGCAGGACTAACCATTCAAAAGCAGCATTTTTCTGAATTTAAAACCGCTTTTGAAGCACTCATCGCTGCGCAAGATGAAAGTTTATTTCAGGCCACTATTTGGACAGATGGCGAATTGCCCGATTCGGCCATTAATGTCGAAACCGTCGATCTTCTGCAAAATTTAAGTCCATGGGGACAAAAATTCCCTGCACCGGTCTATGAAGGCCTATTTAAAATTTTAGATTATCGTTGGTTGAAAGACCTACATTTGAAATTAAAACTTGCTTTAGATAATGGTTTAATGGTGGACGCAATTGCATTTAATGCGGCAGAAAAATATGAATTTAATCCTATGCAAGATAAAATCCGCTTGGTCTACGAACTCGATAAAAATGAATTTAGAGGAAATGTCAGTGTTCAATTGAGAGTTTTACACTTGGCTCAATAAATTCCATTTTTACAGGCAAATAAAAAACCGCTCAGAAGAGCGGTTTTTTTTATGGTTTTGACTTCAATGGATTAGAAGCGGTATTTCGCTGCTACACCAAATGAATTGTAGTCATTGTTGCCAACTTCACCGAAACCAACACGACCTTCAAGGCTCACTTGTTGGTTGAAGAATTTACGTGCATTGATCCCAACTTCGTTACGATCAGTAACATCGTTGTTGTAGTAGTCAGCACCAACACTGAATGTTTTGTCGATGAAGTAATCCGCTGCTAGATTGAATTCATCTAGATCACCGAATGCTGCACCCGCTTCAAGGTTGATGTCTTTACCATTGCTTAAAGTTGTTACGTATTTAGCACGTAAAGTTGGATCTACGCCGTCATCTTCATCGTTATCCCAACCTTTCACACCAACTGCAACTAAGAAGCCAGGTGCAGGAAGATAACCGACTTCAGCACCGTAGTAAGTTGTATCGTTGTCTACTGTGCCGACTGGAGTGTCAACTTCGACATTATTACGGCTTACATCACCAGATACATAGAAATCTGAGTTTGGTACGAAGTATTCGATACCAACGCCATAAGTATTGTCGTCAACATTGCCGCGGTCAGCGAAAGTTGCATGTGCATTTACGTTACTTGCACGGTTTAAGAATGCAGCTTCTGCAAGAGGAGCGTTACGCGTTTGAACAGGGTTGAAGTAATAAGTACCGTTTACACCAAATTCACTGCCAGAGCTTCCATTATCTGGGTCGATGTAACCAGCTGAAGCGCCCACTTCTGCTTGATAAGCATGAGCTGTACCTGTAATAGCAAGTGCAGAAAGAAGTGCTGAAGCAATTGCGAGTTTTTTCATGGAAACTACCCCTCTAAATTGTTTGGCTAAATTTAATACATTTTTTGTTACAAGTTTTAGTCTAGAGAATTTTTAAAGATGGTCAATCGCTGCAAAGTTGCAGAACTGTGTATTCGGTAATTTTATGTAATTAAAATTATTTAAAATATTGAAAAGTATGTATTTATTTATAATGTTTTGTTTTATTAAAACTGTGTAGATATTATGAATTTGTAGATTATTTGGTCAACAACTGGACTTTTTTTAAAGTAAATATTACATCGAAAAGAAAAAAGCACCTCAAATTTGAGGTGCTTTTTTAATGCACATTCCTAATTCAAACGAAATTAGAAACGTAAAGTTGCATTGATGTTGAACGCTTGAACGTCATCACCAAAACCAACTTGACCACCGATTGCTAGGTTCGGGTTTAGGAAGTATTTTGAACGAATAGCGAAGTAATCCGTGTCTTCATCACCATCATCTTCGATGTTGTAAGATGCACCAATGCTAAAAGCTTGGTCGAAGTAGTAGTCTGCACCAATCGTAACAGAGTCTAAATCACCAAAAGCGCCATCTGCCTCTAGGTTGATGTATTGACCATTGTTCAACGGCGCAACATATTTTGCTTTAACAGCAAAACGGTTGTCTTCGTCTTCATCATTGTCGCCTTGATAGCCATCAATACCTGCAGCAAGTAAAAGGTTAGAAACAGGTAAATAACCCACTAATGCGCGGTAAGTAGTCACATCGTAGTCGTCATCATAAAGAGTTTGACCATATTCTGTTGCTTTAGCATTTTGTTGACCAAAACCAATTTCACCATTGAGGTAGAATTGATCGACAAAATATTCAATACCTGCGGTTAAGTGGTGAATATCAGATTCAGCTTTGAAACCAAAAACTTCATTGCTTTCCATAGTGTTATATGAATACCCAAGATAGGCATTGCTGTTATGACCTAGAAAAGCAGCTTCATTTAATGGACCATTACCAGTTTGTACTGAGTCAAAATACAAAGTACCTTTAAGATTGAATGTATTATCAGTATCAATAATATCATTATCCCAATCTGTATAAGTAAAACCGCCATCAACTTGACCATCATAAGCAAAAGTTGATGAAGTGATAACAGCTAATCCTAGTGCAAGTAATGTCTTTTTCATAAAACCCTCGAAACATTATTGTTGTAAATAAAATGTAATAAATAGTAACGCGAGCGTATTGTTCATATTATGTGCATTGAAGTCAATGATTTGGATGATCAATCTGGCTGAATCTGTGCAAATTCTCTGTGATATAATAGGCGGCTATTTAAGCCAAATTTTTTGATTGAGAGTAATTCACGTGGAAATTAATCCGTATCTATTACAGCTAAAAGACTTAAACGACCGTGGTCAAACATTACGGGGGTATCTTTGACTACGATCTGAAAAAAGAGCGTTTAGAAGAGGTTCTACGTGAGCTGGAAGACCCAGCAATTTGGAATGATCAAAGCCGTGCACAAGCAATGGCAAAAGAAAAAGGTGAACTCGAAAACGTCATTAACGTGCTCGAAGGGCTTTCAACTCAGCTAGAAGATGCCCAAGCGATGTTGGATCTTGCGGTTGAAGCAGAAGAAGAAAGCTTACTTGCGGATGTGCAAGCAGAGTTAACTTCAGCGGAAGCAGAACTTGCTAAATTAGAATTCCGTCGTATGTTCAGTAATCCGATGGACCCGAACCCATGCTATGTCGAAATCCAAGCAGGTTCTGGTGGTACTGAAGCACAGGATTGGGCATCCATGTTACTGCGTATGTATCTACGTTGGATTGAACGTCATGGCTTTAAAGCAGAAGTGATGGAAGAGTCTGATGGTGATGTGGCAGGGATCAAGTCTGCAACCATCCGTGTAGAAGGTGAGTATGCATATGGTTGGTTACGTACAGAATCTGGTGTACATCGTTTAGTCCGTAAGTCACCTTTTGACTCGGGTAACCGTCGTCATACTTCATTCTCAGCGGTTTTTGTATCGCCTGAAATTGATGACAATATTGAAATTGAAATCAATCCAGCTGATGTACGCACTGATACCTATCGTGCATCTGGTGCGGGTGGTCAGCACATTAACAAAACAGACTCTGCGGTACGTTTAACTCACGCTCCAACAGGGATTGTGGTGGCTTGTCAGAACCAACGTTCACAGCACGCCAACCGTGACCATGCATGGAAACAGCTACGTGCAAAATTGTACGAACTTGAAATGCAAAAACGTAATGATGCGGCACAAGCGTTGGAAGATACCAAGTCAGATATCGGTTGGGGCAGCCAAATTCGCTCATACGTTTTAGATGACTCGCGTATTAAAGACTTACGTACCAGTGTGGAAAGTTCAAACACCGGTGCAGTGCTTGATGGTGATTTAGATAAGTTTATTGAAGCTAGCCTCAAACAAGGTTTGTAATTTAAATTTATATAGAAAACAAAGTTCTATCTGTTCTTGATCAATATATCTAAAAAAATCGATATAAAAATCGAAAAAATACGATATAGTGTATTCAAGATGCTGAATAGAACTTTGTTGTCCAAATTTTTATTTAATTAAACCCGTTTAAATTATGGATATTGATTTAATTTTTAAAGCACTTGCCAATCCGACTCGACGTCAAATCTTGGAATGGTTGAAAACACCAGAACAGTTTTTGTCAGAAGAACAATGTGGCGGCTTTAATCGTGGTGTATGCGCTGGCAATATCGAAAAACTCGGTAATGTTTCGCAGTCTACGATGTCTAATCATTTGTCTGTGTTACAACAGGCGGGCTTAATTCAAGCCGAGAAATATGGTCAATGGTCGTATTTCTCACGCAATGAAGAACTCATTCAGCAATATATTGATTATCTGCAGAACTCACTTTAAATCATTTTTCGCATTTGAAGTGTCAGGCGAGACATATATGGCTGAACTTAATACTCCTCTCATTTTGGGTGATTTACACCTCAAAAATCGCGTTGTAATGGCGCCACTAACCCGTAGTCGTGCAACCATTGACCGTGTTCCAACGCCGATGATGGCTGAATATTATGCACAGCGTGCAAGTGCTGGATTAATCATTTCAGAAGCAACAGTCATTTCAGAAGCAGCTAATGGCTATTTGCAGACGCCGGGTTTATTTACCGATGCTCAAGTTCAAGGCTGGAAACTGGTGACCCAAGCCGTACATGAACAGCAAGGTTTAATTGTGGCGCAATTGTGGCATGTCGGACGTGTCTCACATCCAGATCTTTTGGATGGTGATACACCAGTGTCTGCCAGTGCGGTACAACAGGCAGGTTATGTCAGTCTGCTTCGTCCAAAACGCGAATATGTCGTGCCACGTCCATTAGAGATTGCAGAAATCAAAAGCATTGTAGAACAATACAAACAGTCTGCGATCAAAGCCAAAGAAGCGGGATTTGATGGTGTGGAATTGCATGCGGCCAATGGTTATTTGATCGATCAATTCCTACAAAGCAAAACCAATTTACGTGAAGATGAGTATGGTGGTTCTGTAGAAAACCGCGCACGTTTATTGCTTGAAGTGGTGGATGCGCTGATTGAAGTGTGGGGGGCAGGTCGTGTAGGTGTGCATCTTGCGCCGCGTGGTGATGAACACGACATGGGCGATCATGATCCACGTGAAACCTTTGGCTATGCTTTAGAGCAGTTGGGGCAGAGGAAGATTGCATTTTTCTTTACCCGTGAATATCTAGCGGATGACAGTATCAGTGATTATCTGAAACAGCGCTCAAATGGTGTGCCATATATTGCCAATATGCGTTTAAGCCGTGAAGATGCTGTAGATTTATTGGCCTCAGGTAAAGCCGATGCGGTGTCTTTTGGTAAAGCCTATATTGCCAATCCAGATTTGTTTGAACGTTTGCTAGCGAATGCTGCACTGAATGAATTGCAGTTGGAAAATATGATTGGAACAGATGTAGCCGAAGGCTATATTGATTATCCAAGCATGAAAAATAAATTTGGTTCAGGTCGTTCAACCTATTAATCGACACTTGAATACGCATTATCCATTAACATGTGGATAATGCTCTGATATATTCTGCCGATTCAAACCGTTTTTGAGCGTAATAATTTGACTACTCCTTTTTGGTATAACGCAGCTTTGGCACTGATTAAGCCGCTATATCAATGGCGCCTCAAAAAACGTGCTGAAGATCTCCAACTATATCAGCAAGAGTGTCTTGAGCGCTTTGGGCCATTTCAGCCGGTTAAAAACCGCAATGCAATTTGGTTTCATGTGGTTTCCGTAGGAGAAACCAACGCTGCACAGCCGCTGATTGAACATTATCTCAAAGCAGGTCATCCGGTCTTAGTCACCAATACCACCAAAACCGGACAAGCGCGTGCGAAACAATTATTTTTAAAAGCACCATATGAATCGCTATTTCAGGCCGTGTATCTGCCAGCAGATCAAAAAAAATTAGTCCGCCGTTTTATCGAAAAATATCAACCGAAAATGTTGGCTCTGGTCGAAACTGAACTCTGGCCAAATTTGATGATTGAAGCCGATCAGGCCAACGTTCCGTGTTTATTAATTAATGCCAGATTATCTGAAAAATCGGCGAAAGGTTATGGCAAAGTCCCGAGTTTGACGCAGCCGATGCTAAAGAGTTTGAAACAATTATTGGCGCAAGATCAGGCAACTTTAGCGCGATTTATTGAGTTGGGTGCAAATCCGCATACCAGTCAGGTCGTGGGAAGTATCAAATTTGATATTCATGCGCCCGATAGCTTTGTGCAACAAGCAGCGCAGTTGCGTCAAGATTGGGCTTTGCAAGATCGTAAAATCATCACCATTGCCAGTACGCATGCACCCGAAGAACAAAAACTGCTCGCGGCACTGCAGCCGATTTTGCAACAACAGCCTGAGCTGTTATGTATAGTTGTACCACGTCATCCTGAACGCTTTGATGAGGTTTTTGTAGAAGCGCAGAAACTAAATTTACGCACACAGCGCCGCAGTTTAAACCAAACAATTCAGCCTGAAACGCAGGTATATTTGGCGGATAGTATGGGTGAATTATGGCTTTGGCTGGCAATGAGTCAGGCGTGTTTTGTGGGTGGATCGCTCAATGAACCGGGCGGTGGACATAATATTTTGGAGCCCATCACGTTACATGTCCCGACAGTATTAGGTCAGCATTATTTTAATTTTCAAACCATTGTGGATGAATTTTTAGCGGCCCATGCGGTTGTGGTTGTGCGGGATTTTGAGCAGGCGGCCAGTGCATTGGTTGACATCATTCAAAATACTGCGAAAGCTCAGGCTTTAAATGATGCAGCTCAGCTGATTATGCAAAAGAATACCGGGTCGCTGCAAAAGCATATTCAGGTGATTGATCAGTACCTTTGATTTTTCAACCATGATTTAAATTGGTTGATGCTTTAAATAGATAAATGAATAGGCTCGACAGAGTCTTACATTTAAGATTTGAAGAAAGGGGTTAGCCTTCGGTTAGAGGTACTCTTACGAAACGTTGTTTCTCATTAGGTAAAATGAGATGCGAAGCTTCGCAAGGAAGCCATCTTGCGGTGCAATGCAGCTCACGACAAAACGCGTCGATTTTTTATGTCTAACAAATAATCGCTGAAACTCGAGTGATTCTATTGAGTGTTGCCTTGAACCGTTGTGGATGACGTTTTCGTGTATCCAATTGAGCTGGGTAAGAGAATTTTTATGAACATCGTCCTGCTTGACCCACGTCAAACTGAATCTGAACTGTGGAGTATCAGTGCCAAACGTCAAATTGAGCATTTAAAAAACCATGTGAATATACAGGTGGGCGATACACTCAAAGTCGGTATTCGGGAAGGAAAACGCTATTTAACCCAAATCGTCAGTATCAGTGATGAGCGCATTCAACTTAAACCCTTACAAGAAGAAGAAGTACCTGCAAAGCATCCGGTGACTTTAATTGTGGCAATGCCTCGTCCGAAAGTGTTGCGCCGTCTGATCATGGATGCCGTCACCTTAGGTGTAGAAAAAATCATTTTGCTGCACAGTTATCGCGTGGATAAAAGCTATTGGCAGACACCATTTTTACAGCAGCTCGATCACTATGTGACGTTGGGTTTGGAGCAGGCAGGTGACACCATTGCGCCCAAAATTGAACTGTATAAACGCTTTAAACCCTTTGTGGAAGATGTTTTACCGAGCATGATTTCATCGGACTATCCCGCTTATGTGGCGCACCCTTATGTCGAAGATGTGATGCCTGCAGGGATTCAACATGGATGTACGATCATTATTGGGCCTGAAGGTGGATTTATCCCTTATGAGGTCGATTTGCTCATAAAAAACGGTTGCCAAGCAGTCAGCTTAGGCAACCGAATTATCCGTACAGAAACTGTGATTCCGTACGTTTTAGGGCGATTATTTGGCTGTTGACGCTTCTGTCTCAGCTTGATCACCACGGTAAACTTTAACTTCCTGTACAGGGTAAGGAATTGAAATACCATTTTGATTGAATGCTTGGATAACGTGTTCTTGCACTTCACTGATTGAGTTCGCAGTAGTGGTTTCAGTGGTATCTACCCACCAACGGACATTCAGATTGACTGAGAAATCAGCCAAAGCATTTACGTTTACGGTAAACGCAGGTTGGCTCAAAATGGTTGGGTCTTTGTCCAAAATAGCCAAAACAATATTTTTAGCTTTTTGAATGTCATCTTCATAACCAATACCCACCACAAATTCACAACGACGACGCTGATAAGCGGTATTCACCGTTACCGCACTGGTGTAAACCGTCGCGTTTGGAATCACGATACGACGACCATCTGGAGAGCGTAGGAAGGTTGCGCGGATCTGAATATCTTCAACTGTACCTTCCATGCCTGACACAATAATGTCGTCACCGATTTTGAATGGTTCACCGAGGAGAATCAAAATACCCGACAGTAAGTTCTGGAAAATATCTTTAAACGCGAAACCGATTGCGACCGAACCAATCCCCAATGCACTCATGAGCTGACCCGGTGTGAAACCTGGGATTGCAATGACCATTGCAATTAGGAAACCGAAGAACATAATGGCTGAGCTACCCACACGGTTCAGGACCAAAACTAGATTTTGTTTTGAGTAAGAACGGTCAGTGAGCGCTTTACGAACAAAGAATCTAAAGAGTTTAGACAGTAGATAGAAGATCGTAAAAACAATTAATGCGATACAAATATATGGCAGGCGTTCCCAAAATCCATCGACAAATTTATCGATCGTTGAGTATGCGTCATTATATTTAGAGGTATGTTCCAGCACGGTTTGTGCGGTTTTTTCTGTTGCCTCTTGCAAAAGTTGAGTCGTGCCTTGAGTGACATCACTCAAGGCATTTTCTTTTTCAGCCACGAGTTTTCCAAATGTTTCGATTTTTCGCTATTTTGCCTGAAATTAGTGGCGAAAATAACCCTCATTTACAGGCTGGCGAACAGATGTATCAAAATTCAGACAGGCTTAAATTCGGTCAGTGGTTTAGAAATATTCAGTACCTTGTTGAATGATTTCTGTCGGCGATTTAATTTCACCGCTACCCATCATATACGAGGTGATGCTACCTGTAGCCAAGAGCGACAAGACACTGATTAAAATCATCAACCATGCCAGAATTTTTTCCCAAACTGCAGCAGGGCGTGGCGCGCCGTATTGATTTACGGTCGCTGTACCTGAGGCTAATAATAAATATAGGATAAAGAAAAGATTGATCACGGGGATAAATAATAATAGTAGCAACCAACCGGCTTTATTGAGGTCATGCAGCCGACGCACGACAAAGACACAATAAAAATAAATGTAAAGAATCATAATCGCCAAATAGGCGAGGCCAGATATCCCAGTGAATATACCAACAAATTGCTCATTTAACGCCATGGTATTGATGTTGAAAATACCCACGGCAAGGCTTAAAGCGATTATGGCAAAAAAGCTGATGATATTGAGAAAGCCATACCAACCAATCATGCTCAGTCGACCAAAACGTCCATCAGGTTTCAGGGGATTATCCGATGTAGTGGTCGTCTGACGGGAAAAGAAAGAAGAGTCATTGGTGTTCATGATCGGATCAACTCAACGTATATGAAAGAATAAAAAAGCGGAGTGCTGAGTAAAATTACCTTTGCAGTATAGGTTTAATTGAACTGGTCAGATACTGAATTAAAACATGTTTTTGTTGAAATTTTGCTTATAGATGTGCTTTAAATGGGAAAGAATAATACGACCAAAGCATGATTGCTGCGATTAAAAATTAATCGTCATACTGCTGTGATGCAGGAATTATAAAAGTAGAAATGTGGCATGGCATCTCGTGATGAGATGAATCAGATCAAGGAAAATACAATATGAAAGAGATCTATCCAGTACCTGAAAGTTTCAAAAAAACCGCACGCATCAACGAGTCGGAGTACTTTGAGCGTTATCAAAAATCGATTGAACAACCAGATGAGTTTTGGGCAGAGCAAGCGCAAAAGATCGATTGGATCAAACCGTTTACCCAAGTTAAAAATACAAATTTTAAGCAAGATGATTTCAAGATTGAGTGGTTTGCTGATGGTGAATTGAATGTCAGTGCCAACTGTCTCGATCGACATTTAAAAGAACATCCACATAAACCGGCCATTATTTGGGAAGGTGATCATCCTTCACGGCATAAAATCATTTCTTTTGAAGAACTGCATGATGAAACTTGCCGTTTTGCTAATGTGCTGAAAAAACATGGCGTGGGCAAAGGCGACCGTGTGGTGCTGTATATGCCAATGGTGCCCGAAGCGGCAATTGCGATGTTGGCCTGTACCCGAATTGGTGCAGTACACTGCGTGGTTTTTGGCGGGTTCTCACCAGACTCATTGGCAAGTCGTATCGATGATAGTCAGGCGAAAGTCGTGATTACTGCGGATTGTGGGATGCGTGGTGGCAAGCCCATTCCACTCAAAGAAAATGTCGATCTTGCACTCGACATTGAAGGCACATCTTCGGTTCAAAATGTCATTGTGGTACACCGTACAGGTAACCCGATCGAAATGAAAGCAGATCGTGATTTGTGGTATCACATGGAAATCATGTCGGTCAATGATATTTGTCCACCTGAACCTATGAATGCCGAGGACCCGCTATTTATTTTGTATACATCAGGTTCGACAGGAAAACCGAAAGGTGTATTGCATACCACAGGCGGCTATTTAACCTATGTGAATTGTACCTTCCGTGAAGTTTTTGACCTTAAACAAGATGATGTGTTTTGGTGTACTGCCGATGTTGGTTGGATTACGGGACACTCTTATGTGTTGTATGGGCCATTGTCGAATGGCACCACGACCGTGATGTTTGAAGGTGTACCACAATATCCAAGTTGGGCTCGGACCGGACATATTGTTGATAAACACAACGTCACTATTTTATATACGGCACCGACTGCAATTCGCGCCATGATGCGAGAAGGGGATGCCTTTGTCCGAGAAAGTGACCGCAGTAGTTTGCGTTTACTGGGTTCGGTGGGTGAACCGATTAACCCAGAGGCATGGAATTGGTACTACACCGTGGTAGGTGAAAGCCGCTGCCCAGTGGTGGATACATGGTGGCAAACAGAGACGGGTGGTTTCATGATTACGCCATTGCCTGGAGCAACCGATTTAAAACCAGGTTCAGCGACGCGTCCATTCTTTGGTGTGCAACCTGCGATTGTCGATGCTGAAGGCAATGAGCTTGAAGGTGCCGTAGAAGGTAACTTGGTGATTAAGGATTCTTGGCCGGGACAAATGCGAACCATTTGGGGTGATCCTGAGCGCTTTATTGAGGCCTATTTCTCCACTTATCCGGGGACGTATTTTACAGGTGATGGCGCACGTCGTGACGAGTCTGGCTATTATTGGATTACGGGTCGTGTGGATGACGTCTTGAACGTTTCAGGACACCGATTGGGAACGGCTGAAATTGAAAGTGCATTGGTTGCACATGATGCTGTGGCAGAGTCTGCAGTGGTGGGTATGCCGCATGATATTAAAGGGCAAGGGATTTGCGCCTTTGTCACCCTACAAGCAGGGACAGCAGAGACGGATGAGTTACGTCAGGAACTGGTGGCTTGGGTACGCAAAATCCTTGGACCAGTGGCAACGCCAGATGCATTGCATTGGGCGCCGGCCTTACCGAAAACCCGTTCTGGTAAAATCATGCGCCGTATTTTAAGAAAAATTGCGGCCAATGAATTGGACTCTTTAGGTGATACCTCGACCTTGGCAGAACCTCAAGTGGTTGAACATTTGATTGCTACGGTTTATCCGAAGTCATAAAAACCATTTGAGCGTGAGTGATCACGTTCTGATGAAAGTTCACTATGGCTTATACGAAGGATTATTAAAGCAATAATGAACGTCCTTTCTCCTATAAAAGTTGATTAGGATGAAGGGCCGTTCATGATGCATTTTATCCATCCTAAATACGACGTATAAAATGATCAAATTATAAGTCGCCTGAATCTTGGTGACTTAGATTTCATTAGATATAGATTTTACAGATATAGACTGTAGGCATTGAGATAAGCTGAATGCCTCTACTTTGTTAAGCTAAAACGGTAACAGAATAATCAGACAGATATATGAACGCTTCAACTCCATTGACTCAAGATCCGATCGATATTGCCCAAAAACTGGCGGCAGAATTTGCCACGACGGCTGCTCAGCGTGATAAGCAGGGGGGAAATCCCAAAGCTGAACGTGATTTGATTCGTCAAAGTGGTTTACTTGCATTGTCCATTGGACAGCAATACGGTGGACAGGGGGCAGATTGGCTGACGATTTTTAAAACCATTCAAACCATTGCTCAAGTGGATAGCTCATTGGCGCATGTTTATGGTTTCCATCATTTATTAATTGCAACGGTACAGTTGTTCGCGCAGCCAGAGCAATATGGCCCGTGGTTTGAACAGACTGCACGTGAGCATTTATTTTGGGGCAATACCTTAAACCCCTTAGACCGTCGTACTACAGCGACGCAACTGTCTGAACACGAATACGTCTTTCATGGCGATAAAAGTTTTTGTTCGGGTTCCATGGATTCAGACATTTTGCTGTGTTCTGGCTTCAATGAAGATGGAAAATTATTGATCGGGGTGATTCCTACAGCACGTGAAGGCGTCAGTTTTCTCGGCGATTGGGACAATATGGGACAACGTCAAACCGACAGTGGAAGTAGCCATTTTGAACAAGTTAAAATTTCCAAAGATGAATTACTACTGAACCCGGGGCCTTTGAGTACACCGTATTCAAGCTTACGTCCGTTGATTGCACAGTTGATCTTTGTGCATATGTTCTTGGGGGTAGCCGAAGGGGCATTTGAAACAGCAAAACAGACGGTTCAAAACCAAAAAGCATGGTCAAAATCATTGGTTGAAAATGCAGTGAATGACCCATTTATTCAAAAGCATTTTGCTGAGTTTTATGTGCAATTAGAAAGTGTACGTTTATTGGCAGATAAAGCGGTTCAGCGTTTGCAATGGGCTTGGGAGATTGGTGAAGCTTTAACGGCGGAACAACGTGGAGAAGTTTCTATTGCGATTGCAACTGCCAAAATCGCAGCCACCAATAGCTCGCTATACATTACGCAAAATATTTTCCAAGTGATGGGCGCACGTGCCACGACGGCCAAATTGAATTTAGATCGCTTCTGGCGCAATGTACGTACCCAAACCTTACACGATCCGATTGATTATAAATATCAGGAGGTCGGTGAATGGGTGCTCACAGCGAAAGTGCCAGATCCAAGTTTTTATTCTTAAACGTATATTGCACATGAGCCAATAAAAAGCCTCCGTTTTGGAGGCTTTTTTGCAATGTGCTGTCAGTCGATTTAACGCTGATGAATATTTTCTAAGGTATCGACTAAGGTTCGCGTCGTTTGATCAATCTCATAATTCACGGCATCACCGACTTGGACATCTTTCCATGTAGTGAGGCGCAGTGTTTCAGGAATAAGATCGATTGAAATTTCACTATTGGCACGATCAACACGGTTCACAGTCAAACTACAACCATTGAGCCCAATAAAACCTTTGAGAAAGAAATATTTAATATTGCCTGCCGGAATGTGAATATCGAGATGAAAGGTTTCCCCGCGATGCTCTAAGTTTTTGATCGTGGCGGTACCTTCGATATGACCATATAGATTGTGACCACCATTTTCTGCTCCAACTTTGGCTGAGCGTTCGACATTGACCTCATCACCGGCCTTGAGTGCTTTTAACGTGGTGAGTTGATTGGTCAAATCAGAGACATCAAAATGCACTTGGTTGGCTGCCAAATCAATATGTGTAGCCGTTAAACACACGCCATTAATCGCCACACTTGCCCCGATAAAGACATCATGAAAAAAATTCTGATGATTTGAAATCACCAAGGTTGTGAAGCCATTGCCTTGACGAATGTCTAAGACTTTTTCTAAACCTTGCACGATGCCTGTATACATGTGAACGTCTCTAAAATGATTTGCGTTTTCTGTATTGTAGGGACAAAACGACCGATCGGCTATGCCTTAGAGTGACCATTTCAGTACAGCATTTTGATCTGTCGCAGTTCGATATTGGCAATGGCCTACAATGCTCGGAATGTTTCAATTGCCGCTAGGCGAGACTGCTTTAAATCGACAATCGGCTGAGGGTAGTTCAATTCCAGTTGAGGATTTTTGGCAAAGGGTTGGTGAATTTGTTTGGCATCCAAATCTGCCAGTTCAGGTAGCCATTGACGTAAATAATCCCCGTTCGGATCAAATTTCTGAGATTGGCTAATCGGGTTAAAAATTCGAAAATAAGGTACAGCATCTGTACCCGTCGAGGCGCACCATTGCCAACCGCCATTATTGGCCGCTAAGTCGCCATCGACAAGGTGCTGCATAAACCATTGCTCCCCCAACCGCCAATCGATCAGTAGATTCTTACTGAGGAACATGGCACAAATCATCCGCACCCGATTATGCATCCAACCCGTAGCCAGTAGTTGACGCATCCCTGCATCGACGATCGGAATGCCCGTCTGGCCGTATTGCCACGCAGCAAAGTCTTGTGGTGCATGGCGCCATTTTATTTTTAAGGTTTTGGTTTGAAACGGCTGGTGCTGAGAAACTTGCGGGTAGTCAAATAAAATGTGCTGGTAAAATTCACGCCAAAGCAGCTCATCGAGCCAAGTTTGTTGTCCTCTGTGGTCGATCTGGAAATAGCCGCCTTGTTCACGAAAAAGGGCTTGCAGACATTGGCGAATAGACAAGATGCCCAAGTTTAAATACATGCCAATTCGACTGGTTCCATTGAGCGCAGGAAAGTCCCGATCATCAGCATAACGATGCAGATGTTGTTCAATAAATTCATCTAAGCACTGTATTGCGTGATCTTCTCCAATCGGCCAAAGCTCGATTTGAGCAGCTAACAGCGATGTGGGATAAAAAGGACGTAAATCAAATTGATTTTGCCACAGCGGATGCGGTTCGAGAGCCGCTTGGGCTTCAATAGCGGGATAACAAGTAGGCAGACTGATGCTCAATTTTTCGTAGCAATTTTTCTTAAATGCACCGAAAACTTGATAAGGATGTCCAGATTGATTGCGAATACTGCCAACAGGAAACAGGGTGCGGTCATGGTACAGCTCAACAGAGATGTGCTGCTGTTCTAATAACTGTTGTACTTCGCGATCTCGTTTAAGTTCATTCACACCATGTTCAATATGTGCATGAACAGTGTGTATATTGAGTTGAGTACATAAGGTTAATAGCTTAGTGGCGATGTCTGACCAGTCCGGAATATGCTGAATAATCAGTGGAATATTTAGTTCAGCCAATTGCTGTCGCAAAAGTTCCAGCTGGGCAAGATAGCGATGGATTTTAATGGGGGCATCATCATGCCTTGTCCATTGTTCAGGAGAAAGCGCAATAAAGGCAATCGTTGGACCAGACTGTGTCGCCTGCCACAGTGCGCTATGGTCATGTCGTCTTAAATCTTGTCGAAACCAAACCAGTTGCATATTTATTGCCTCGTTTGTGTTGGAAATATCACTGGAATTACGGGGGGTGTTAATTGGTGATAAAATCATCTAAAAAATATAGATTTTAATAAAAAACCATATAATATCTATCGTTTAACTTAACCGATTGCGCACAATTCTGTCAGCTTAAGCGTACAAGCAACGAAGTTTTTGACGCTAGGCGCACTTTTAAATTTTACCTAAGATGAACTCATACAGGAACAGGACGTTCCGGAACATAAAACAATAACAAAGTGTTCACCATCAGGACTGTGAAGCAAGACAGGAGTCATGCTTAAGTATCCATATAGAAAAAGCCCGACAGGATGTCGGGCTTTTTCTTTGTCTACAGGTCAGCTCATTTTTCTAGAATCAGAGCATGTCTTTAAATGGTACTCGAGATAAAAAATCCCCTAAGCCGAGCCTTAGGGGAGGAAAGTGAAGTGAGCCGGTTGTGATTATTATGCTGATTACATGAGCTGTGACTGCATCAACAATTATGCTGATTTAGCCTGCACAACTTGCTGCTGTTGAGCTTCCAGTTCACGAACCAGTGGCAACACTTTTTCGCCAAAGTATTCCACTTCTTCAATGAAGTGGAGAAAACCTGAGAGAACCAAATCGACACCTACACTTTTGAGTTCCACAATGCGTTCGGCAATTTGTTGTGGCGTGCCAATCAGATTGGTTTTAAAACCGTCGTTGTATTGAACCAAATCTTCAAAAGTAGATTTTGCCCAGTTACCTTCGCCTTCTTTTGTGGATGCACCTGCTTCACGAGTTGCATCGCCAAAGGCATTGACCGCTTCAGTATTGGCATTGTCGATAATAGTTTGAAGCACCGCTTGGGCTTCTTCCTCAGTATCTCGGGCAATGATGAAGGCATTCACCCCGATTTTGACCTGATGGTTATTGGCCTTGGCTTTTTCACGAATATCATCGATCTGCTTTTTCAACTCAGCAGGGGTATTGCCGTTGGTGAAGTACCAATCGGAAACACGTGATGCCATGTCACGTGCTGCACGTGAACTGCCACCTTGAAAGATTTCAATATGCGGTTTTTGCAACGGTTTCGGAGATAGAGTGTAGTCTTTAAATTGATAGTATTTACCATCAAAACTAAAGTTATCTTGCGTCCAAACGCCTTTTAGGCTACGAATGAATTCTTCAGAACGCGCATAGCGTTGATCATGCTCGGGCCATTCTTCACCAATCGCATCAAACTCACTACGGAACCAGCCACTCACAACATTGATTGCAATACGGCCATTGGTAAGATGATCGATGGTCGCCAATTGTTTTGCAGCCAGAGCCGGTTTCCAAGGGCCGGGTAAAATCGCTGCAATGACTTTGAGCTTTTCAGTTTTGGCCAAAATTCCATGGCTGAAACTAACCGATTCGTGTTGATTTTCTGCGTTATAGCCTGCGGTAAAACGAATTTGAGTCAGCGCATAATCAAAGCCACTTTTTTCTGCAGCTTGTGCCAAACGCACGTTATAGTCATAGCTCCAATCGGTACGCTGTTCAATATTACTGACCACCAAACCACCACTGACGTTTGGTACCCAGTACGCAAATGTAATGTTTTTTTCTTGTACTGACATTTTGCAAACCCTCGGGATCGAATTGTTATGCTGTGGTGTTTAGGCCACTTGCGTTTTTGGCTTTTTACTATGCAGTCGAGCTTCAGCGGCATCCAAACTTGGAACAGCTGCAGAAGGAAGGACTTCTTCTTGCTCGATTTGCTTATTAATGCCCAAGTTTTGGTTGGCTTGTTGAGACTTGGCTTTCACCACTTCAGCACGCTGACCTTTGGCTGGAGCCCATTCCAAAATCGGCAGCGCACGTGCTACAGCTAAAGTAATGCGGTCACGGAGTAATTCACTATGAATGGTGTATTCAGGGGTGAAATCACGATCTGTTGCGTAGACCCCAATCGGTAATGTTTGCGCTTGGAAGAAACTGAACAATGGACGCAATTGATGTTCAAGCACTAAGGCATGGCGTTCAGAACCACCCGAAGCTGCAAGCAAGACAGGTACATCGACCAATGCAGTTTGTTCGACAAAGTCAAAGAAGTGTTTAAACAGGCCTGTAAATGAAGCACGGTAAACTGGCGTTCCAACAATCAGTGCATCAGCAGCTTCAACGGCAGCAAGGTCATCTTGTACACGTTGTGGTAATTGGTTACGGTAAATTGCCCCACCTAATAAATTGCCAATTTCGCTAAACTTAATAAAATGCACATTGATTGGAGTCGCATCACCGAGCTCATCAACAATGGCTTGTACCAAAGCTTCGGTTTTAGATGGATTGTTTAGGCCACCTGATACAGCAACAATATTCAGGGGTTTTTGTAGATTAACTTGAGACATTTTTTAAACCTAAAAGTGTGGTTTCTCGGAATGCCTTTTATTAATCCCGATGGGTGGATCACTGTAAAATAACGAAAATCAGAAAAGTTATCTGATTTTTAGATATGTTGGAAAAACCACAAGATTCGTGAAATATCAAATTTTAAACTGTTGATATTTCAACATATAATGCTTAGATATAAGCATTTTTACTGTGTTGATAAAATTTATATGAAAATATGATTAGATTTAAAGATTTATAGAAAATGCGAAAAAAGACGCATTTTAGGTGAAAATCTACATTTTAAATGCAAAAAAATAAGTTCTTGCATATCCTTCACATAGCATGTGTGGTTAGAATAGGGTCATTGTGCACAAGATCTCTCACGTTGCTTATGAATATTTTAATCGTTGATGATCACCCGCTGTTTCGTCATGCTTTAATTCAGGCGGTTCGTTATAGTTTGCCTCAGGCGCAAATTCATGAGACTGCAGCAGTCAATGAATGCTATGAACGTCTTGAAAATGGCCCTGAGCCTGATCTTGTGTTATTGGATTTAAACTTGCCGGGTGCTTCAGGCTTTTCTGCCTTGGTGCATATTCGCGCACAATATCCATCGATTCCAATCATTGTGGTCTCTGCGCATGAAGAAGCGTCGATTATCCAACGTGCAATTGCACATGGTGCGATGGGTTATATTCCAAAATCTGCGCATCCAAGTCACATTGGTGAAGCGATTCGCCAAGTGCTTGAAGGTGAAATTTGGTTGCCACCAAACCTACCTGCCAATATGAACTTCGACCCACGTGCTGCAGATGAAACGGCATTGGCAGAACGTATTCAGTCTTTAACACCGCAACAATTCCGCGTGTTAATGATGGTGGCAGAAGGTTTGTTGAATAAGCAAATTGCCTATGAGTTGGATGTGTCTGAAGCAACCATCAAAGCGCATGTAACGGCGATTTTCCGTAAGTTGGGCGTACAAAACCGAACTCAAGCTGTTTTGGCAATTAATGCATTGAATATTGAAGAAAAGAAAATCTAAGGATTTTTTCAAAAAAAAAGACCTCCACGATGGAGGTCTTTTTTTATGCTGTTTAAGCGCTAATGCTGGCGCTGGATCATTTCGGTGTAAATGCTGTTAGGTCTTTACATGTGGTTTAAAAGCAATAGAGCAATGCAACTTAACAATGACTTAAACAAACCACTTCAACTTAAGCAATATAGTCTTGCTTAGGCGTCAGATCGGTACAGTACAAAGGGTTGAGCGCACATTGCAATTCATCAATTTGTTCATCGGACACATAGCCGCGCGCTTTGAGATAATCCGCGACACGGTCATCACGTAAACTTAGAAAAGCAGCATCATAAACGCCCAAATCCACAAATAGGGCTGCGGTTTCTAAACTGTTAAAACGGTCCAGATAGATATCATTGTCATACATCAGGAAGATATGGTCTTGCTTGGAGTTGGCATCGACATTTAAACGTTGAGCCAATTCAAATGGCGCCGTTTTAATAAACAGTAAATCGGATAATTCATCAAACTGTGTTTTATCCAGCTGGTTTTTGTCGGTTTTGACTTTACCAAGCCACGCTTTAAATACCAAGACCGCACCACCACGCAGTAGCATGCTCCAAATCTGATGACGGGTGTCCAAACCTAAGCAATTGGATTCGGCTTCTAAATTTTGCAGCAGTAGGTCTTCTTGCTCTGCCAGTCGATCGAATAAGCCAAGACCTTGAGGTTTATAGGCATTTGGTGCAAAGACATCAAAATTCAGTTCGTCAAATACCTGTAACGCAAGAGGAACGGCACTGCGATAGAGTGTTTCCAACGCTTCGACTTGCACATCACTTAATTTGCTGAACTTAAATAATTGACGCCAGTCGATCTCTGGCAAAATGGCATTGGCACCATACTGACGATGAAACTGTAGATTTTGATCAAAACCATGCGGCATTGTTTCTGAAATATTCACAAGATCACTCCTAATATGCGGGGGAGATCAGCTTCTCAAGTGTTGAGTTATGACGCTTCTTGAATTGGCTTGAAACTGATCAACTTCTTATGAATATTTTTAAAACGAATGGCGGCAGCTAAATATAAGACTAAAGTTTTAGTTTTTATTTTTGGTTGTAAAAATCTTTTTTAAATCAAATATATTTTTAATTGTAACTAAGTGTACAAGTGTTCACTCATGCATTCGATATTTTTTGCCATAGGCAATCTAAATTTGATATTTATGGCTAATAAATAGACGAAATGTCGGGGCTATTTTGAATGATCTTGCCGCTGAGACAAATTTTTTTGCCATTTAGGTAAGTTTAAGTAAGAACAAGGTAAACAAAAGCCCATTTCATGTGAATGAAATGGGCTATTTTTCACAGAGTGATGTCATGTAACAGCGCTACTGATTTGAAATCTTCAAACCAGATAACCATGAACGGAGTGAAGCCGGTTTCAACGGTTTTTTCAGTAAGACGATGTTTAACTCTTTTAGACGTTGCGGTAATTCAGGATCAGAATCTGCGGTAATCAGCGCCACAGGGACATTTTCCTGACGGTTATCTAAAATAAAGTCGAGACCGATCTTATTATTATTTAAGTGTTGGTCAACCAACCAAACTTGAATATTTTCTTGTTGAATTAACTCCATGGCCTGTTCAGGTTCAGTGGCCTTAAAGACTTGATAGCCCCATTTGGTCAGTAAGGTCGACATCCCTTCCAAAATCGTTTCATCATTGTCTAAGCACAGAATCTTATAGGCTTTGGTTTTCAGCGGAACAGCTTGGGTCGGTGCAGCGACCACTTTTGGCGCAGCGACCACCGGCACTTCAATCATAAAGCACGAACCATGACCAAGTTCTGAGAACACATGCACAGGATAGTCGAGTAGGCTGGTCATCCTTTGCACGATGGCTAAACCTAAACCTAGACCCTGTTCGCCCCAAGGAGAGGTGTGTCCACAGCGTTCGAACTCTTGGAACAACTTAATGCGCTGTTCTTCCGCGATCCCAGGACCTGTATCCCAAACGCCAATACGAATATGCCCCGGACGTGCTGAACGTAGCACACCCACCACAACACGACCACGCGCTGTATAGCGTAAGGCATTGCTGACGAAGTTTTGAATAATACGACGAATCCACTGTGGGTCGGTGTCAATCCAGAACTGAGCATCATGTACGGTCAGTTTGATATTACGCTGTGCTGCAATCGATTTAAATTGCAGTTCAAGATCGCTGAGTAAGTCATGTAGTGGATAAGGCTGACGTTTCGGTTGGATCGTTCCGCCTTCGAGTCGAGCAATGTCCAAGAGGGCAGAGAGCATACTTTCCGCACCATGCAGCGCACGATCAAGTTGCTGAAGCGTTTTACGATCATCGTCATTTTGTACGCTTTGCTCGAGGGCGGTACTAAACAGACGCGCAGCATGCATCGGTTGCAATAAGTCATGGCTTGCAGCAGCAATAAAGCGGCTTTTCGACATATTGGCTTTATCAGCTTGCTCACGTGCCAATTGTTGTTCAGACAGGGCATCTGCCAACTGTTGGGTACGATCTTGTACACGGCCTTCAAGCAAGGCTTCATTTTCACGGAAAGCAGTAATATCGGCAAAGGTTGTCACGAAACCGCCGCCTTCGATCGGATTACCACGCATCTGAATTACACGGCCATCTTTACGAATCCGTTCAAATTCGTGTGCGCTGCCGACTTGCATCCAATGCATGCGTTTACGCACATGTTCTTCGACTGAACCGGGACCACATTCGCCGCGTTCAGCGTTATAACGAATCAAGTCTGAAATTGGGCAACCGACGTAGACAATGTCTTTTGGATAATCAAACAGTTTGAGGTATTGATTGTTCCATGCCACCAAACACATATTTTCATCAACCACGGACACACCTTGAGTCATATGGTCGATCATGGTCATGATCAGGTTTTGGTTAAAGCGCTGCCACTGTGAGGCTTGGTCAAGAATATTGGCGACCTGACCGAGTGCTAAACCATTATTAACCATGGCTGTGGTGAGTAAGGTACGGGCAGATGCCGCACCGATGGTGCCTGCAAGATACTGTTCGGTAAAACGCCACCACATGCCGTTGGCGCTGCTATTTTCATTCAAAACGACATTGTTTTGTGCGCAGAACTGGTTGAAGGCACGCATGGTTGGGCCTTCACCGGTAATACGTTTTGCCAAGGTAATCAAATCACCTACTTTTAGACGCGCCACATCGTGGTGAATATAGCTGATGTCGTTTGATGTACTTTGAGCAGGGAGCGGCTTGGTTTCATAATAAAAGAAACTTTCGGCCTGAATTTGCTCGGCAACACTTGGACGGAAGACGCGGGAAATCCAAATATAGAGGGTGATATTTAAACCGAGCGCCCAAACTACGCCATGGGTAAGTGGATCGAAAGATTCAAACCCTAACAGTGCTTCAGGACGTAACCAACTCAAGCCTAGCGGACCCTGACTTAAAAGATTTTCGGTAAATGTTTTAAATTGTTCAGGTAAGCTACGCAATACGGTTGGTAATAACAGGGTATAAGCCCACATGCCAAAACCGACCAACAGACCCGCATATACGCCTTGTTTACTTCCGCCGCGCCAATATAAACCACCAATTAACGCCGGTGCAAACTGTGCCACAGCACTGAAGGCCAATAGGCCAAATACCGATAATTGGTCAATGTCATTGAAGAAATGGAAGAACAAGAAGCCCAATAACATGACTGCTAAAATACACACACGACGTGTGAATTTCAGTACGAGTGGTAGGCGTTTGTCATGACGTGACAATAAGCGTGTACGCCACAGTGCAGGCATGATCAAGTCATTACTGAGCATAATGGATAAGGCCACTGACGACACCAACAGCATACCTGTCGAAGCTGAAAAACCACCGAGAAATGCAAGTAAGGTCAACCAGTCTTGGTTATAACTTAAAGGCAGTGAGAGCACGGCAACATCGGGTATTGCCAAGTAAGCCGGTGCTGCATGCAGCGCCCAACTGGCAATCGGGATGATCGCGATAATGGTTAAAATCAGATAAATGGCGAACCAACGACGAGCACCACGGATATGCTTTTCATCACGTAGTTCAACTACCGCGACATGGAACTGACGTGGTAGACAAATAATTGCTAAAGCAGCCAATAATGTTTGAATCCAGAAGCTTTCTGGCACACCTTTGAGCTGGACATCTTTAAATGTACTGCTAATGTCATGGCTGATTTGCGCCATGTTTTCAGGTGATTCAAAAACAAAGAAAAATGCGACTGCAAGTAGTGCAAACAGCTTGACGAAAGACTCAAATGCCACAGCCAACATTAAGCCGCCGTGCTGTTCAGTATTGGCAATCTGTCGTGTCCCAAACATCATCGCCAAAATCGCCAATACACCGGTCAAAAACAGCACACTATTGGTGGTACCTGTCAGACCAGCGGTCGGTTCTAAAATGACTGTTGCACTTAAGGCAATCGCACGTAGCTGCAAGGCTAAATAGGGAATAATGGCAATCACGGCAAGGATTGTGACCAGTGATGCTAAGGGGCCACTTTTACCATATCGTGCTGCTACAAAGTCGGCAATCGATGAAATGGCATGATGCTGACGGACACGCCCTAAACGTCGCCAAATATCATAGCCGAGCGCAACAAATAGCAGCGGTCCCAGATAAATTGGCAGGAAAATAATGCCCTCACGAACGGCGGCACCTGTTGCGCCATAAAATGTCCAAGATGAACAGTAAACCCCTAAAGTTAGGCTAAAGAGAAGCATTCTGCCGCGAGTACTGAGCCTGCTGGCATGCTTTTCACCAAAGAATGCACATACAAAGAGTAATGCGATGTAAAGGGCCAATACCCCGACGATAAGCCAACTATTCATAAAGCCTGCAGCATATTAATTCTCGCTTAATGATAACGCATCCATAGGCTTAGGGAGGTTATTGCTCAAAATTTAACGACCAAAGTCTAAATTACAAGAGATAAGGAACATTGGTAAGTTTAGCTTCGAAATAATTCGAATTAGAAAATTGCGCGCCAAGGTTCGGCGTAAGGAGAATATTATGGATGAGAGACAGGTAGAACAAATTCTACAGAATCCAAAATTTAAGGAAATGGTCAGCCGTAAAAGTAAGTTGAGCTGGACTTTGACGATCATCATGTTGGTGGTCTATGTCGGCTTTATGCTCCTTGTGGGCTATAACAAAGAGTTCTTGATGCAATCCGTGAGTGGTGGTGTGACCACGATTGGTATGCCATTAGGTCTAAGCATTATCGTATTGTCATTCTTACTGTGTGGTGTTTATTCGTATATTGCAAACAACAAGTTGGATGCATTAAACGCAGAAGCAATGCGTGAAGTAGAAGCAATTACTCAAGAAAAAGGACCGCACTAAGATGAAATGGAATTCATTGAAAGCAATAGTATTAGCGGCTCCTGCTCTGCTCATGTCAAGCATGGCAATGGCTGGACCAGATTTAGGTGAAGCACAGCAACAAGCAACCAACTGGCATGCGATTATCATGTTCGCAATTTTTGTTGGCTTGACTTTGTTTATTACCAAATGGGCAGCGAAACAAACCACCAACACAGCTGACTTCTATACAGCGGGTGGTGGTATTTCGGGTTTCCAAAATGGTTTAGCGATTGCCGGTGACTACATGTCAGCAGCATCGTTTCTCGGTATTTCCGCAATGGTATTCAGTTCAGGCTTTGACGGCTTGCTGTATTCATTGGGCTTTATGGTGGGTTGGCCAATCGTATTGTTCTTGGTGGCTGAGCGTCTGCGTAACTTAGGTAAGTTTAACTTATCTGACGTGGTGTCATTCCGTCTAGCTGAAAAACCTGTCCGTACCCTTGCAGCAGTAAGCTCACTTGTGGTTGTAGCGTTCTACCTGATTGCACAGATGGTGGGTGCAGGTCAATTGATTAAACTACTATTCGGTTTGAACTACAACATTGCGGTTGTGATCGTTGGTCTACTGATGATGGCTTATGTAATCTTCGGTGGTATGTTGGCAACAACTTGGGTACAGATCATTAAAGCAGTGATGCTACTTTCTGGCGCAAGCTTCATGGCATTCATGGTCATGAAAGGCGTGGGCTTCAGCTTCTCTGAAATGTTCACTCAATCGATCCAAGTTTTCTCTAAAGTACATGACGTATCTTTAGCTGAAGCTGCAAACATTATGGGTCCAGGTAAACTTGCAGCCAACCCAATTGATGCGATCTCTCTAGGTCTTGCATTGATGTTCGGTACAGCAGGTCTTCCACACATTTTGATGCGTTTCTTTACTGTAAAAGATGCAAAAGAAGCACGTAAATCAGTAGTTGTTGCTACAGGTTTTATTGGTTACTTCTACCTATTAACTTTCATCATCGGTTTTGGTGCGATCCTTTATGTATCGAACAACCCACAATTTCTTGATGTAGCGAAAATGGCGGTAACTGGCAAGTTAGAACTTGTTGGTGGTAACAACATGGCAGCGGTTCACTTGTCTGATGCATTGGGCGGTGACTTGTTCATGGGCTTTATTTCAGCGGTAGCATTCGCAACGATTCTTGCAGTAGTTGCAGGTCTAACATTGTCTGGTGCTTCAGCAATTTCACATGACTTGTATGCAAACGTATTCAAGAAAGGTCAAACTACACCTGAATCTGAACTTCGTATGTCTAAAATCGCGACTTTAGGTCTTGCGATCTTCGCAATGATTTTAGGTATCTTGTTCGAGAAACAAAACGTTGCATTCATGGTAGGTCTTGCATTCTCTGTAGCAGCGTGTGCAAACTTCCCAGTGCTTGTATTGTCGATGTTCTGGAAAGGTTTAACGACGCGTGGTGCGGTGATTGGTGGTGTGGTTGGTCTAGCAACTGCCGTGATTCTAATTGTATTGTCTAAAGCAGTTTGGGTAGATACATTCGCAATCTCTGAAACACCAATTAACCCATTCAATGGTCCTGCTATCTTTGCAATGCCATTGGCATTCATCTGCTGCTGGTTGTTCTCTGTAACTGATAATTCAGCACAAGCACAAGCTGAGCGTAAAGCATTCGATGCACAGTATGTACGTTCACAAACTGGTATTGGTATCTCTGGTGCTTCAGATCACTAATCTGAATCGCCTAAAAAGCCCCTAATAAGGGGCTTTTTTTATATTTAGTGAATGATATGACGCAGAGGTTTGTAGACAAATCTCTGTCCTATTTGCGTGTATAATTTTCTCCATTGATCGACATTTTCCAATGGCCTTGATCATCTTGATAAGGCGAGCGCTGAATGGTGAATTGTTGAGAGAAATTATCCTGACCGATGCTAAAGCTCTGATCACCAAAACTGCTCAAATGGGCTTTTATTCGCGACTGTTCAGCACCACTGAAGGTTTGGTTGGCAATACTTTTTTCAGTATGTTCTTGATGGTAATACGTCACTTCGCCCGACGATTTGATCACTAATTCACTGTGGTTGTTTTGCCAAGTCCCCACATAATTTTCATGGCCTTTGAGGAGCGGACTGTTTTGTGTACAGGCAGAGAGCATGAGCAGACAGAGGGGTGCAAATACGAGATGTTTTTTCATAATGAAATCTACCACGTAGGAGATTCCTTTGAATATGTGCCTGAAAACTGAAACTTACAGTAGTTTTTTTGAACCTCTTTGGTAATAAGAAACCCAGCTAGAACAGTGCTCATATGGATGCTTTTTCAGATTAAGATCAACAAATTTTTGCAATAAAAAAAACTCACTTCGTGCTAATTTAAAATCAATCAGTTGATGATGCTTCAGATCGATCATTTCAGCGCATGAAAAAAATATAGAGATTGAAAATAATGCAAGGTTTTGTAGATTTTTGGAAAAGCTTTAGACTTTTACCCTCAGCATGGCTGTTACTGGTGCAGTTTCTGATCTTGGTTTTAACCGCGATTACCCGAGAAAGTCTGTCTTTTCGTGCGCTGATTTGGGTACTTGGGGTGTCGGTACTATTGATCATTGCCAAAGTGATTCGCCAAACTCCAATGTTTACGATTCTAGGACTGAGTTTTGTTGGCTGCGCCGTATTGTTTTCTACTTTGATTATGCTCGGTGTAAATCATCCCAATATTCAAATTATTGCGCATGGTTTTGAAGCCTGTGCGTATTTTAGTGCAGCCTATGGCTTATTACGCTATATGTTTGCCGATCGCTATTTAACCAAAGATGAACTTTTTGCAGCCGGGGCAGTATTTACCCTCATCGCATGGGGTTTTGCTTTTCTCTATAGTATTTGTCAGCTGATTTATCCGGATAGTTTTGTGAATCCTGCAGAGCCGGGCATGCAGTCGTGGTTAGATTTATTATTTTTAAGTTTTAGTTTGCAGTCTGCCACGGGCTTGTCGGATCTCATGCCTGTGAGCGCGCCTGCACGGGTGTTGGCTATGCTTCAAATGTTTTGTGGGGTGATGTATTTGGCTCTCATCGTTTCACGCTTAATTGCTTTGCAATATATTGCCCATTTACCGGAACGCCATGAGCCCAAAGACAAATAATGGCAGAATAAAAAAGGACGCAAATGCGTCCTTTTTGGTATTCAGTATCTAATATGAATTAGAAACGGAATTTAGCGTTTACGCCAACAGTTTGAGTGTCAAGCGCAACTTCTTCAGCATTAGCATTTACATAGCTAGCACCAACTGCAACAGCAGGAGTGATGAAGTAGTTTACGTTCGCGCCCCAAGCTGAGTCTGGAGTACCAGCAAAGCTAGATTCAGCGAAAGAAGCACCAACGCTTAATTTAGGAGTTACGAAAAGATCAGTTTTGAATTGGTAAGCAGTGTCATCACCGTAGATGATGCCTGATTCGAAACCAATTGCCATGTTAGTGTCGTCGATTGCGCCAACATATTTAGCACGTGCAGTGATTGCGTCTTGGTCTTGGCCAATAGTTGTAGCTTCAGCAACAGCTTTAGCAACACCGTTACCCATAACGTTGAACGCGTCAACAGCAGCTTGGTCAGCAACGCTAGTGTAACCAACAGCAACTAAGAAGTTTTGAGTTGGAAGCGCACCAACTTCTAATGCATAACGGTCGCCGTTGTCATCAGTGTTGTTTGCATTTTTGCTGTCAAGGATAGTGTGGCTGTAAGAAGCACTAGCGTATACAGGAACAACTTTAGTTGGAACATAAGCTTCAGCTTTAGCACCGAAGTTATGAGCAATTACGTCAGTACCTTTTGAACCAACTTCGCCGTAGTTGTAAGCAACAGATACGTTAGAAGCTTGGTTTAAGAATGCAGCTTCTGCTAAAGGACCTTTTGTAGAGTCAACATTTTTGAAGTAGTAAGTACCTTGAACACCACCAATGAAATCTTTGTCATTTGCAGTTGTGTCGATGTATTCTGCTTGGCCTTGAACTTCAAATTGGTAAGCTTGAGCACCGGTCATGGCTAATAATAAAGCAGTGGCTAAACCGAGTTTTTTCATGATTTTCTACCAGTTGTTACAAATGGATTAAACATTGAGCATTGTATTGTAACAATATATTAAGTCAATGATCCTAAAGGTTATTATTCAGTCTCTGACTCAGATCTTTATTTCATAATAAGAAATTCAGTTTTTACTCTAACTAATAAGTCACTGAAAAAAAATCATTGAGAACAATTAAGTAAGTTTTATTAAATTCTTAATTAAAAAAATACACTTGAAAAAATACACAACTTTTCAATCTAAAATAACAATTATTATTGTTATTTTAATTCAAAATAACATTTATTGTAGTGGGTAAATTCTAACGCTTTTCACGCATTTGAGGTAATAAATCGGGACTTTGACTGCTGAATTGTTGGGCTAAAACCACTTATTTGTATATTAAATAGACATTTTTGTTTTAAGTTTGAGGGATATGTCACTTAAATATGTGTCTTTGTGATATTTTTAATATCCTAGTGAAATACTTGGCTTTACATCAGGTTTTATTTGATTCATAATTTGCCAATCGAGTCGTCACACGGTTTAAAAGTGTGACTTTGACCCTGATTCTCCATTATTGTTTTTTATTCGCCCAGCTTTCCCCAAGGTTGGGCTTTTTTTTATTCAAAAATGCAACTTTATATTAAAGATAAAATATAGAGCAAATATCTTGTAGAAATAAATGCACTTTTATGGTGCGTTAATAATTCTATTTATCTTTCAATTAAAGTGATATAGACAAAAAAAATCCTGATTTTCAAGGAAAATCAGGATTTTTTAGCCAAAATTTTCGGGAAACTAAAATATTCTGCTGAGGAAGAAATCTAGTGTGCCCTAATACGGTGCATTCTGCACCAATTTATTGCAATTGTAAATATTTATTTAAACAAGTTAATAAAAAATATTTCGCTTTGAAATATGCTGCTGTTTTTTAGCAAATTATCTCGTTCTAAAGTGATAAAAATGTGACAGATTAAGCACATTTATATAGAATTTAGAGCTATAAATGTTCACTTTACAAATTAATAAATTATTGGTCATTAATTTAAATATTCCCGCGTTTAGTTGAGAAGTGGGTTGGGGTATGCAACAAGTGTGGGGCATAAAATAGATGGAAACATTACGAACAGAGCATATTAGTAAGCGCTTGCAACTTGCGATGCTAGTAATCGTCTTGTCTATCGTATTTATCAGTGTTCCATTGATTGTGAGCAGCAATCAACATTACCTCAAAAGTGCCGAAGCGCTGAAAGAAATTCAGATGCTGAAAATGGTGGCAGATTTAACCAACCAAATTTCCCGTGAACGTGCGCCAGCTAACAGTGCAATGTCGAGTCAAGGTGAACAGCGCGAGCAAAAAATTATTGAGTTGGCTGAATATCGTCAAGGCGTTGATCGGCAATATCAAGATACACTGAAAGTTTTAAAAGAAACGGGCTTTGCACCGATCGCCCAGCAGTTAGAGTCCAATTTATATCCATATTTGTTGCAGGGTCGCAAAACGGTCGATCAATATATTGCGCTGCCGACACAACAACGTGAAGCTAAAAAATTGGATCATGCCATTTTGGCGATGTTCCAAGCTTGGGATCAAAGCTATATTGCCATGCAGAAATTGGTCAATCATTCACATGGTAAAGATACCCGTGTATCGAACTATTACACCTTAATTTTATTACTGGCAGAATTACGTGATCAGGCGGGAAGAGTCGCATCAAATATTATGGCTGCGGTATCATTTCAACAGGAAATTCCAGAGCAAAATTTAGCGCGGAGTTTACAAACCCAGCGTCAAACACGCTATCTATGGGAATTGATCAATGTCGTGCAGTCTGAACATGACAAAACTCCCGAGTTTAAACAGTTACATCATGCGGTAAGGACGGAATTTTTAGATAAAGGTTTGCCAATTATTGATGGTTTGACTCAAAAAAGTCTTCAACATCAGCGTTATCACATGGATGGCACCCAGCTCACTGATGCAATGGTCAACAAATTTGTCACAGTGGTGGAATTGCAAAGTTATATTTTAGATTACAGTCTCAAAGTAGCTGCGGATGAACAACGTGAAGCGCGAAATAAATTGATCTTTACGCTTTTTGTCTCGCTCGTGTCATTACTGACTGCATTATTAACGATGTTCTATGCCAAGAAATGGGTGTTTGAACCTTTAATTCGTGCTCGTAATCAGTTATTTAAACTGGCTCGGCACCGACAAATGGATCAAGGCGTGATTGAACCTGCCAAAGTAGGTTATCTCAGTTTATTTGATGCCATTCAGCATATTGAAAACATGCTGGAACAGCGTGATGCCTTTGAATTTCAGCTTAAACATATTGCCAATACTGACTCACTCACCAATGTCGCCAATCGTTTTGCCTTAGATGAATATATTAAATTTCGCGACAGCCAAAATTCAGGCTTTTTACATACAGCACTGATCGTGATTGATATTGATCACTTTAAACAGGTGAATGATCGCTATGGGCATATTGTCGGCGATTTGGTGATTCAACATGTTGCCAATCAATTACGAAAACATATTCGTTCATCCGACTTGGTGGTGCGATATGGTGGAGATGAGTTTTTAGTCCTGATCCAGGGGATTAATATGCTCAAAGCCCAACACATTGCCGAAACTATACGGCACGATATTCAGAATGTGAATTTTAATTTGGCAGAGGACGAAGCCGATCTCATTGTGACGGTGAGTATTGGAGTGGCAGTGGGGGCCGAAAACTGGATCGATTTATTAGAGCGAGCAGACCAAGCATTGTTTAAAGCCAAAGCTGCGGGGCGTGATCGTGTTTCAGTCTAAACGCAGCTTGGCAGATTCATATAGTTAGCCAAAAAAATGAATTAATCTTCATCTTTATATAATTTATTGCAGGCTTGTTGGTTCATTTGACTACCATCTACATTCCAACACTGGGCTTGGGTAATTTTGCCTAAATCGTACTGAAGCACCGCTTCAGGTTGCCCATTGTCATACCAAATTTTATAACTGTTATGACGAACGCCATTACGATAATAACCTTGGCGTTCTAGTTTGCCGTTTTCAAACCACATTTTCAGCTCGCCAATCAGTTTATTGTTTTGAAAATTGGCATAGGTCCATGGTTTACCATCCCTATACCAGCGTTGGCGCAGGCCATTTTCGATACCATTTTTATAATTTTGAGAAAAAGCCAGTTGCCCATTCGGATGCCAAATTTTGTAATCCCCCTGAGATTCACCATTGATGATGCTACTTTCTTGCTCTTTTATCCCATTGGCAAACCAAAACTCGAGTTTGCCTTCGTACTCCCCATTTTTATAGGCAATGCGGCTACGGGATTTGCCGTTGGGGAAGAAACTTTCAAATACGCCTGAGCCTTGAATACCATCTGGAAAGTGAATTAGATGTTCACATTCACCATTTTTAATTTTGCTGTTGCTCAGAAAGATGGTGGTCAGGGCATTGCCATTGGCATAGACATATTGATTTTCAAAGATTCCCTTGTGTTGAGTCGGGGTACTGAGGGCTTTACATTGCGGCTTATCTTTCCATGGGCTAAGATCGGGGTCTTCTTGTGAGACAAACAGCACCATGTATTCGTTTAGATAGCCATCGGCAAAGCTATATATTGGACATAATAAGAGGCTGAAACTTAAGATAAATTTATTCATTGTTAGTATGCTTTTATATTTAAAAAATTATTCGTTGTTGAGTCCACGATAGGCGTCATCATAAGGATGTTTTGTTTAAAAATAAATAGTGGATGCGCTAAGTTTGCAACAGATAGAAGACTGTTGAAAAGTAAACAATTCAGGTTTGAACTTCATCTTATACTATGGATTTTAAACACCATAAAAATAGTGCAATGAAAAAAATATATCTATCGTTGATGACTGTCCTGAGTTTGTCAGCATGTACAACAAATGAAGGCATGTTGGATTCATCTCAACACTTAAAACAAAGGGCTCAAGCCAATTTAGTAAATTCACGGGTGAGAGAGATTCCGTCTTTATTTAATCAAGCACAGACACAGGCGGTATTTGTCACATTTGATGGTCAGCGTTTGAGCCATTATGGCAATGACTTACAGCGCGCCCATACCGAATACATTCCCGCATCTACTTTTAAAATGTTAAATGCATTAATTGGTTTGCAGCATCAGAAGGCGACAGCCACTGAAGTTTTTAAATGGAAAGGTGAAAAACGTGCTTTCCCGTCATGGGAAAAAGACCTGACTTTGGGTGAAGCGATGCAAGCATCTGCAGTTCCTGTATATCAGGAACTGGCAAGGCGAATAGGTTTGGCGTTAATGCAACAAGAAGTCAAACGGGTCGGTTTTGGTAATGCCAATATTGGCAAACAGGTGGATAATTTTTGGTTGGTTGGGCCGTTAAAGATTACGCCTGAACAAGAAGCTCAATTTGCGTATCAGCTTGCGACAGAGAAATTACCGTTTGATGTCGCGGTACAAAAGCAAGTCAAAGATATGCTTTATATTGAAAGCCGTGGGGATGCGAAGTTATATGCCAAGAGTGGTTGGGGTATGGATGTGGAACCTCAAGTCGGTTGGTATACCGGTTGGGTGGATGATGGTCATGGCAAGATCACGGCGTTTAGTTTGAATTTGCAGATGGCTGCAGGGGATGATGTGGCGGAGCGTAAGCAGTTGACGTTGGACGTGTTGGATAAGTTGGGTGTGTTTCATTATTTACGTTAATTTTTTGAATTTTGAATTTTGAATTTTGAATTTTGAATTTTGAATTGGCACGTCCTCGCTTTGCATTAGGTTTTAGCTTCCATTGCGTAGGATTTATCTTACTTTTGAAAGCACAAAAGTAAGCAAAATGCTTTTGTTTGACTGAAGGTACGTCCGAACGGTTCGAGTAGAATGTATAAAAGGATGGCGCAAATTTTGTGGATGGATTTAGTTCAGGTTATTTTCAAAAAAATATGCTTTCTAAACGTCCTCGCTTTGCATTGGGTTTGAGTTTCCATTGCGTAGGAGATTCCTACTTTTGAAAGCACAAAAGTAGGCAAAATGCTTTTGTTTGACTGAGGGCCCATCCGTGCTGCCCCAGTCAAACAGGCGACATCCATGTCGCCTTCATGTGATTGAATGTTGTGAAGAACAAGAATTTATTTAGAAATGGCTTTGTTTAAGCTCGTATAAAGTGATTTTCTAGCTTCTAAAATTTCAACTCTATATTGAGCAGTTGTTTCAACATTGATAGCTCCATTTTTACAAAGTGTATAAGCGTTAAATTTTCCGAGTAATTCGCCATAAATTCTTAGCTTTTCTTGTTGTTCAATATATCCATGTAAAAGAAGTAAACCTTCATTTTTGCTAAGTAAATTAAAGTCATTAAAAAGTGCGTGTCTTAGAGGTTTAAGTCTGTCTGAAATCTCATTAAGAGCTGGTTGAGATTGTTTTGTTTCAAATTCAAAAATTGCCCAAATTTTTAAAACGAGATGATTTATTTCCTCGAGATCTTTGGAAATATTGGTCAATAAATTACGATTATATAGAAGGTTATCTTTTGCTACTGATGCTGAAATATTTGCCTTTTGATTTAAGTAGGTAATTACGCCAGTTATCAGTGCTCCCAAACCAATTTTTACGGCTGTATCAATTATCTCTAATAAAGTCATATAAATATAAAACGGTGAATGAATCACCGTTTTATCATGCACTTAAAGGAAAGTGAATCTTATTTCAACATCGGCTTCAAGAACTTCGCTGTATGCGACACTTTATTCTTAGCCACTTGCTCTGGCGTACCTTCGGCAATAATCATACCGCCGCCAGCACCACCTTCAGGGCCTAAATCAATCACCCAATCGGCAGTTTTAATCACATCCAAATTATGCTCAATCACCACAATGGTATTACCCTTGTTGCGAAGCTCATGCAGGATATCGAGTAACTTGGCAATATCGTGGAAATGCAGGCCTGTAGTCGGTTCATCCAGTACATACAGTGTTTTACCGGTATCACGTTTCGCCAACTCACGAGCCAATTTGACACGCTGCGCTTCACCACCCGAAAGCGTGGTTGCAGATTGACCTAAACGGATATAACCCAAGCCAACTTGGTTCAAGGTTTCCAAACGACGGTGAATCACAGGAATAGCGTCAAAGAAATGCATTGCATCTTCAACCGTCATTTCTAACACATCTGAAATGTTACGACCTTTATAACCAACTTCCAACGTTTCTCGGTTATAGCGTTTGCCGTGGCAGGCATCACAAGGCACATACATATCAGGTAAGAAGTGCATTGCAACCTTAATCATCCCGTCACCTTCGCAGGCTTCACAGCGACCACCTTTCACATTAAATGAGAAACGACCCGCCGCATAACCACGTGCTTTAGCTTCAGGGGTTTGCGCAAACAGTTCACGAATAGGGGTGAACAAACCAGTGTAAGTTGCGGGGTTTGAACGTGGTGTACGACCAATTGGGCTTTGGTCAATATCGACGACTTTATCGAGGAACTGTAAGCCGTCAATCGAGTCAAATTTTTCCGCAGTCAGTGTGGTTGCACCGTTTAATTGAGTTGCTGCAAGTGGTAACAAAGTACGGTTAATCAGTGTCGATTTACCTGAACCCGACACACCCGTTACACAGGTCATTACCCCTAAAGGAATGGTCAGATCGACATTTTTTAAGTTATGACCCGCAGCGCCCATTAACTTGATTTGTTCTTCAGGTTTTGGCGGTTGTGTTCGTGTTTTCGGCACATCAATACTGAGTTTTCCTGATAGATATTGACCGGTTAATGAATCTGGATTTGCCAAAATTTCGTCATACGTCCCTTCGGCAATCACATGACCGCCATGCACACCTGCACCTGGGCCGATATCAATAATATGGTCAGCCGCTCGAATGGCATCTTCATCATGCTCAACGACGAGCACGGTATTACCAAGGTCACGTAGGCGAACTAAGGTTTCAAGCAAGCGATCATTATCACGCTGATGTAGACCAATCGATGGTTCATCGAGGACATACATCACGCCCATCAGGCCCGCGCCAATTTGCGAAGCCAAACGAATACGCTGAGCTTCACCACCCGACAGTGTTTCTGCCGAACGCGATAAACTTAAATAGTTCAAACCGACAGAGACTAGGAAGTGCAAACGTTCACGAATCTCTTTGAAAATCTTGTCAGCAATTTCGCCTTTGGCACCGTTTAAGTTGAGGTCTTGATAATAGCTTTCAGCATCTCCAATCGACATCTTGGTGATTTGCGCGATGGTTTTATCTTTAACTCGAACATGACGTGAAATTTCATTGAGACGTGAGCCACCGCAAGCATCACATGCAGCATTGGATAAATACTGTGCCAAATCTTCACGCACGTAGTTTGATTCGGTTTCACGGTAACGACGTTCTAGGTGCGGTAAAATCCCTTCAAAGGCTTGCACACGTTTGTGCGAACGACCACGCTCATCAATATAGCTGAGGTCAACTTTTTCTTTACCTGTACCATAAAGGAATTTCTTTTTGGTCTCGGCATCGAGTTCATTCCATGGGGTTTCCAAAGAATAGCCAAAATGATCTGCCACTTTTTGGATCATGCTATAGTAATACGGACGTTGACGGTCCCAACCACGGATTGCCCCTTGGCTAATCGAAACTTCATTATTGGGAATCAATTTGTCAGCACTAAAATGGCTGCGTGTGCCTAAACCATCACAAACAGGGCAGGCACCGAATGGATTGTTGAAGGAAAATAGCCGTGGTTCAAGTTCACCAACGGCACGTTCACATTCAGGGCAAGAGTGCTTAGCAGAAAATACGCGATCTTCTTGTTCGCCTTTCATCCACGACAAAATGGCAATATCGCCACCCATACGTAGTGCAGTTTCAAAGCTTTCTGCAATCCGGTTACCAAGATCATCACGTACTTTAAAACGGTCAACGACCACTTCAATGGTGTGCTTTTTCTTTTTGTCTAATTCGGGTGGTGTGTCGATATCAATGACTTCACCATCGACACGGGCACGGACAAAACCCTGACCTTGTAATTGTTCAAATAAGTTGGTGTATTCACCCTTACGGTCACGGACCACAGGGGCAAGCAACATAAGCGCCGTACCTTCTTCTAGACCTTTGACGGTATCAACCATTTCAGACACAGTCTGAGCCACCATCGGGAGGTCATGTTCAGGACAATACGGCGTGCCGACACGGGCATAGAGTAGACGTAAATAGTCGTAAATTTCGGTGATTGTTCCCACTGTTGAGCGTGGGTTGTGGCTCGTTGATTTTTGTTCGATGGCAATCGCAGGACTCAAGCCTTCAATCGAGTCAACTTCGGGCTTTTCCATTTGCGAAAGGAATTGGCGTGCATAGGCAGATAAGGACTCAACATAGCGACGTTGACCTTCAGCATACAAGGTATCAAAAGCCAAAGAGGACTTCCCTGAACCAGAAAGACCCGTAATGACCACAAACTTGTCGCGTGGAATATCGAGTGACACATTTTTTAAGTTATGGGTACGTGCGCCTCGAATACGGATATGGCTTTGGCTCATGCAAGGGGTCCTAAAATATTCATCGAAAAACCTATATATGATAGCGCATGAAAAATGTTCAAGTGTAATTTAAACCTAGATTTATGCGTGACTTTGTGAGAAAAATGGCCGAATCAAAACATAGCTGGCTGTGCCGATGCCCTGAAACATCGGCAAATCAGCAATCTAGGACTATTAACATGAAATGGCAACTTCATCTCAATCCAACATTAGGTGTGATGGGTTTATTGATGTGTAGTGTGTTTTTGAGTGCATGTACCCCGAACCACACACCGAAAGCGCAAAAATATGACAGCTTAGAACAAGCAACTTTGGCGCTGAATACCGAAAGTGAAAAAATTGATCTATATATTGCGAAATTAGGTCAAGCCAAAACAGACGCTGAAAAAAAGCAGCTGGCTTGCGAAAAAATTCCTCAACAGTTTGATTTAGTTTTGGCAATTGTTGAAAACAATCAACATTTGATGAGTGCTGAAGATTTAAAAGTTCAAGCGCAGTTTAAGCACATGGCTGAGCAACAAAAAGCGCGCTTTACATCTAGCCTGTGGTGTAAAGGTGCATAAATATAAAAGCGCTGTGACTGTTTTGAGTTCATCGTTTAAATCTCCTGTGTCATGCGCATAACAATCCATTGGAAAATCTCAGGACTATCGCAGAAAAGGCGTAAAATGCAGTTTTCTCGAAACTATAGAATGCCATGTTGTCCTTATTTCTCAAAAGCTTAATGGGTGCCTTTGTTGTGGTATTAATTGCTTTGCTGTCTAAAAGTAAGGCGTTTTATATTGCAGGTTTGGTTCCATTGTTTCCGACTTTTGCGTTGATTGCCCATGTGATCGTGGCAAATGATCAGGGTGCAGCCGCATTACAAAAAACTGCACTGTTTGGACTCTGGTCTCTCATCCCGTATTTCATTTATTTATTGATGGTGTACCTGCTCGCAACACGTGTGAGTTTAACGGCATGTTTGAGTGTAGCAACGTTGAGTTGGGTGCTTGCTGCGGCTGTTTTGATTTATGCATGGCATAGTTTTCAGTAAGCATCAAAAGCCTATATCGATGCTGATTTAGATCAATTTTTTATGGGTTCTAGATCATTTATAAAACTATAGATTTGGCTAAAATTATGATGAATTTCCAATCATTAAATATGTGATTTTGAATGTAAGTATTTGAATAAATAATTATAATTCTGCCAGAACAGAAAATAATCATGATAAGAGCAAATAATGTTAAAACAATTTTGGGTGATCATCTGCCTCATGTTTTCAAGCCAAATCCTGTGGGCTGAAGACAGTCAAATCCTCGCGTTTGAACAGTTTATTGACCCTGCAGCCGAGCAGCGTTATAGCGTGAGCGTGCCTGCGGTCGCACAAAATGAACAGCTATGGTCTGTGGTCTATATGGTACTGCAAACCAACCAAGTTCCTGACAATACTGTTCTGGACTTTAAAGTCGTTCCGCAAGGTTTATTGTTGAAAAATAATCCTGCACAAAAAACACAAGAGTATGCTTTTGATGGTGTACAGTTGGCACAGAAAAAAGACTATGTACTGTCCCAATTCTCCGATTTGAGTGAACAACTGGAAGATCAAACTGGCAAGAAAGTGCTGGATGCATCACTCTTTGATACCAGTCGTGCCCATGTATATGCCCGCGTAGAAGATTGGGTACCTGACTATAATGCACAAGCTACCCAACTGAATATCGAACTGGGCAAACTCAATGAAATGCAGGTGAAAGGACTGTATTTGATTTTAGGTAAAGGTGAAAAGCCCAAAGATTTCTTGGCCATTGCTCAACTTGATCCGATGGTCAAATCACAATTTCATTCAGAAGAAATGCAGGAACGCAAAGCAGCGCGCAGTGAATTGCGTGAAGCACGTTTGGCGATTTTTTTGGTGATTATCGCGATGGGGATTTTCCTCGGATGGTATCGTTTTAAACGCTAATGCCTGAAATGATCGTGCAAGGTCATTTGAACCGAATCCAACCGTATAAAAAAGGATCTAAAAGCAATTTTAGATCCTTAATTTTTTATACAGTTTAAATCAAAGGTTTATTCTACAGGCCATGTGCGCTGTTGATACGCGCTGTCCCAGAACATCCATTCTAATTTTGCGCCGTTCGTATAAGCCGCATGCATTTTTTCACGTGTATCCGCATCGCAGCGAGCCGCCACTCGATCAATAGTTTGAATCACGTTTTGCACAGCAGTATTGAAGTCTTCACCTGAGTAGGTGTCGATCCATGCTTGGTAAGGGTTATTAGGCACAGATTGGCTGACAATGGCTTTGCCGACTTCAGCATAGATCCAAAAGCAAGGCAGGAGTGAGGCAAGGACCACAGGGTAACTTTCTGACCATGCTGTCGCTGTTAGAAATGAAGTGTAATGATGGCAGGCAAGGGTCAGTGGAGTATTTTCAAACTGTTCTTTGCTAATGTTGAAACCTTGCATAAAGTCATTGTGCAGACTGCGTTCCACCACGATGGCAATTTTTGCCGCTTCAGAAAACTGAATCACATCGTCGGCATCAAATGCCTTGGCTGCACACACTGCAAGTGCACGACCATAGGCCAATAAATAATGGGCATCCTGAATGACATAGTGGCAAAAGGCGTCGCGGCTTAAACTGCCCTGAGCCAATTCCTGATTAAACGGTAGATGGAGAATCTGCTGATATAACGCGGTATTACGTTGCCAAACTTCTTCAGAAAAACGCATTGAACATTCCTGTCGTTAAAAATGAAAGACGGGTCTACACCATGATGCGATGTATTTGAGAGCCTCCATCTTAGAGTGTTTATTCAAAATGTAACGAATAATTTTTGGTTTCAATCCTGAAAAGCGGCATAATTGCGCCATAAACTTAGCTTCAAACTGGATATTCCCTCATTTTGAAATCTTATTGAATGAATAGGTCGATCTATCATGATGAAACATTTTGGTTTCTCAATCGTCTTTACGATCGTGTGTCTTGCTATTTCTGCATATTGGGGGCTGAATCATGGCCCAAATGCAGGCGTGCAAGCCATGCTGACAGCACTGACCATCACTGCCATTTTAGCGGTGATGGAAGTGTCTTTGTCTTTTGACAATGCCGTTGTCAATGCATCTGTACTCCGTGGTTGGGATCATTTCTGGAAAATGATTTTCTTAACTGTCGGGATCGTGATTGCTGTATTCGGTATGCGTTTGATTTTCCCAATCGTCATTGTTGCTGTAACGGCTGACATGGGCGCTATGGAAGTGGTGCAATTGGCATTGAATAATCCAATTGAATACTCTGCAAAATTGATGGCCCATCATGCAGAAATTGCGGCCTTTGGTGGTGCTTTCTTATTGTTGGTGTTCCTGAACTTCTTCTTAGATGAAGGGAAAGATACCCATTGGTTCCGTTGGTTAGAGCGCCGTTTGGCCAATCTTGCGAACGTTCCTGCGATGTCCGTGTTTATTGCCCTAATTGCGTTATTGGTAATGGCAGCAAACGTGGCCGAAGCCTCTCGTCTAGCGGTAGTCATGGCGGGTATCTGGGGGATCGTGGTGTATATCGGTGTCCAAGTACTGAGTCATTTATTGGGTGGTGAACCTGAAGTTGATGAAAACGGTAATGCGGTTGGACATGACGCAAATGGCGTACCGACGGGCGTGATCAAAGCAGGTTTTGGTGGTTTCCTTTACCTTGAAGTACTCGATGCCTCATTCAGTTTTGATGGTGTGATTGGTGCATTTGCGATTACCTCTGATGTGGTAATCATTATGCTCGGTCTTGCTATTGGTGCTATGTTTGTGCGTTCAATGACCATTTACTTAGTGGATAAAGGCACCTTAGATGCTTATATCTTCCTTGAACATGGTGCGCATTATGCGATTGGTGCTTTGGCCTTCATTATGTTGGCGAGTGGCACAGGTCTTCATGTCCCTGAAGTGGTAACGGGTCTAATTGGTGTGGCATTTATTGTTTGGGCTGTGATTGCCTCAATTCAATATAAAAAGCGTCAAGAAAATTTAGGCTAATTTAAATTTGCCTCAAATCTCCCAAAAAGCGCAGCATCAGCTGCGCTTTTTATTTGTCCAATCATCAGGATATTTAAAATCAATAAAAATCCTGCTTCGCTTTAAGCTGAATGTCCTATAATCCCATTCCAAGATTAATGAATTTTTAACCAGCTATGATGAATGCTCTTGAACGACGCTCAACTTTTGCTTTGAGTAGTATTTTCGCCTTACGTATGCTGGGGCTGTTCATGATTATTCCTGTTTTCTCTGTGGCAGGTCAGCAATATGCAGGGGCAACACCGGCACTCATTGGTTTAGCGGTGGGTGTCTATGGGTTGACCCAAGCAATTTTACAGATTCCGTTTAGTTTGATTGCAGACCGTTATAGCCGTAAACCGTTGGTGGTGATCGGGCTGCTGTTGTTTGCTTTAGGCGGTGCAATTGCGGCGATGTCCGATAGCATCTATGGCGTAATTATCGGGCGTGCGATTGCCGGTGGTGGTGCTGTATCTGCCGTAGTGATGGCTTTGTTAGCCGATGTCACACGTGAAGAACAGCGTACTAAAGCCATGGCCATGATGGGGATGAGTATCGGTTTGTCCTTTGTGGTCGCGTTCAGCCTTGGGCCTTGGCTCACAGGTTTAGTCGGCATCTCGGGTTTATTTTGGGTGACCACCATCATGGGACTTGCCGCGATTGCGATGTTGCTATTGGTACCGAAAGTAACGCGTCATCATAAAAATTTTCAACAAGGTTATCTGACGCAGTTAAAGCAAGTACTGAAAATGCCTGATCTAAATCGTTTACATGTTTCAGTCTTTTCATTGCATTTACTGCTCACAGCGATGTTTATCTATGTGCCATCTCAGTTGATTGACTTTGCTAATATTCCATTACATTCACATGGTCTGGTGTATTTGCCGCTTTTGGTCGTGAGCCTGTTTTTTGCATTTCCAAGTATTATTTTGGCGGAAAAATATCGCAAAATGCGCGGCATTTTCTTGACCGCCATTGGTGGCATTATTTTAGGATTGGGCATCTTAATTTTTGGTTTCGAATCAAAATATATTTTGCTGACAGGCTTAGGTTTATTCTTTATCGCATTTAATGTGATGGAGGCATTATTACCGTCATGGTTATCGAAAGCAGCTCCAATTCAATCCAAAGCGACTGCCATGGGGGTGAACGCCAGCAGTCAGTTTCTGGGGGCATTTTTTGGTGGTATGATTGGTGGGCAACTTCTGTTGCTAAATGATACGGCAATGGGATGGGGCATCCTGACAGGGCTAGCCATTTTATGGTTGATCATTAGTTTTGGGTTGGCTCAGCCGCGTTATTTATCGTCTATGGTTTTCAGTTTGCCTGAAGATAAAGAAACGGATGAATGGACTTCTCAGCTTTTAGCAATTCGTGGTATTGAAGAAGTTGTGGTGATGTCTGACCAGCAAGTGGCTTATGTAAAAGTGGATAAGCAGCAGATGGATGAATCTGCGCGACAACATTTAACGCACTTGTTAGGGAAAGAGGTAGCCATTTAACCATAACTCTTATAAAGTAAATAATAGAAACAAATAGGAAGAATACGTCTGATGCGTGGTGTAAATAAGGTCATTTTAGTTGGTACTTTGGGTCGTGACCCTGAAACAAAAACTTTCCCAAATGGTGGTTCTCTCACTCAGTTCTCAATTGCAACGAGTGATTCATGGACAGATAAAAATACAGGTGAACGTAAAGAGCAAACAGAATGGCACCGTATTGTGTTACATAACCGCTTAGGTGAAATTGCACAGCAATATTTGCGCAAAGGTTCTAAAGTTTATATTGAAGGTTCATTACGTACTCGTCAGTGGACAGATCAAGGCGGTCAAGAGCGTTACACGACTGAAATTCGTGGTGAACAAATGCAAATGCTTGACAATAATCGCCAACAAGGCGAACAAGGTCAAGGCGGTGATTTTGGTCAGCCTCGTTTTAATAATCAACAAGGTGGTTATAACAATAACCAAAACCAAGGTGGCTACGGTAATAGCTCAAACCAAGGCGGTTATGGCAATAACCAACCGGCTCAAGGCAATAGCTATGGCAATAACAACCCAGGTGGTTTTGCGCCAAAACAACAGCCTGCACCGACACCGGCTCCTGCAGCAGCAGATTTAGATGACGACTTACCGTTTTAATGAACCTTAAACACAGCGTTTAAAACGGTAGATCATCATCAAAAAAAGCCCTCAATCTTGAGGGTTTTTTTATGTGTATCTAAATGTTTGCCAGTACTGTGTTCAGCATTGAGCGAATAGATTATTGATTGGTAGCGTCGATTAAAATCTAATATTAATATAAATAATAAATCTAAAAATCCGATAGTTTTTATAAAAAAGTTCGGTTTTACCTATGGCTTGATATTTCGTATTCTAGCTTCAACAGATAAGCAATCCCTGAAATGAGTTAGAGGAATATCAAATGAGTTTAATTAATACTGAAGTAAAACCATTTAACGCTACCGCTTACCAAGACGGTCAATTTATTGAAGTTTCAGAAAAAGACTTCTACGGTAAATGGTCTGTGGTGTTTTTCTATCCTGCTGACTTTACTTTTGTATGTCCAACAGAATTAGGCGATCTTGCTGATCACTATGCTGAATTCAAAAAAATGGGCGTAGAAATTTATTCAGTATCTACTGATACACACTTCACGCATAAAGCTTGGCACGATTCTTCTGAAGAAATTAAGAAAATCGAATACCCAATGGTTGGCGATCCAACTTGGACACTTGCGAAAAACTTTGATGTTTTAATTGAAGCGGATGGTCTTGCTGACCGTGGTACTTTCGTAATTGACCCTGAAGGTAAAATCCAAATCGTTGAAATCAATGCAGGTGGTATTGGTCGTGATGCTTCTGAATTGATGCGTAAAGTAAAAGCTGCTCAATATGTACATGCACACCCAGGTGAAGTATGTCCTGCAAAATGGAAAGAAGGTGAAGCGACGCTTGCACCATCGATCGACCTAGTGGGTAAAATCTAATTTGGTGATCCAACCGTAGATTTAAAAAAGCCAGAACTCAGTTCTGGCTTTTTTGTGGTTTAGATCATTAGACTAAATAGCCATCATGTTCTGGAGCATAGCCACGAACTCCATCGACTAAATAGTCAATTAATCTTTCCATGACTAGGCGTTGACCTTTGCGCGAAGCATATACCAATTGCACCGTACCGACATTTGAGCACCATTCGGGGAAGAGGTGAATTAAACGACCTGCCTCAATATCTGCTTGCACGGTTAAATAGGGTAAGTCTGCAATGCCTAAACCATCGAGTGCTGCATAATAAGTACCGGCTAAGTCATTGCTTTTAATCCGAGGCTGTAAGGCAATTTCAATCTGTTCTTGCTGTCCCGTATGATGCAAATGCCATTGATAGCGGTTTTTCTGTGTGCCCAAAACGATACTCGGAAATTCTGTCAATTCGGTAATATGCTTTAACTCGCGTCCTTGTAAAAGTTCAGGACTAATCACTAAGCAATGCACGGTTTTAATCACGTCACGTACAATAATACTCGAGTCTTCATTCTTACTAAAATTGGTGCGAATCGCCAAATCAATGTCGTCATGTAAGACATCCACACGGCGGCTAGACAGCTCGAGTTCGACCTGAACTTTGGGATGATCTTTTAAAAACTGATTTAACAAGGGGCGAATTTGATGTTCCATCATGACTGGTGGACAGCTAATTTTAACCAAGCCTTCAAGTTCACTTTTTTGCTTCAGGAGTACCTGATGCGCACATTCGACTTGTTCGATCACTTTTATGCATTCTTCATACAATTCTTGGCCTAATGTCGTGACCTTAAAGTGTCGGGTAGAACGCTGAATAAGGGTGACATTATATTTGGCTTCAAGATCTAAAATGCGTCGGCTTAATTTTGATTTTGTAATATTCGATGCTTCACTTGCAGCGCTAAAACCGCCATGTTTCACCACCAAGTAAAAGTAGTAATAGTCATCAAATGAATGCATGGATCACCTTATGCAGTGAAAAATTATTTCAATTCCAATTATCATACGTCAATTTATACATCAGGTATAAAAAAAGCGGCTCGAAGCCGCTTTTTACTACTGGAGGATTATTTCTTTTCAGTATTTTGCGTATAGCTGTTGATGAGGTTACGGTAGTCTGGAATATGGTTGCCGAAAAGCGCACCTAAACCTTCAATATCATTACGCCAGTCACGGTGTAATTCACACGCGGTACCAAACCACGTCATGAGCTGAGCACCCGCTTGCGTCATACGTTCCCACGCTGAGTCGCGGGTTAAATGGTTGAAAGTACCTGAAGCATCGGTCACCACAAAGACGTCAAAGTCTTCTTCTAAAGCAGACAAGGTTGGGAATGCCACACAAACCTCAGTCACTACACCGGCAATAATCAATTGTTTTTTGCCGGTTGCTTTGACTGCTTTCACAAAATCTTCATTATCCCAAGCATTAATTTGACCTGGTCGTGCAATATAAGGTGCGTCAGGGAACATTTCTTTGAGTTCTGGAACCAATGGCCCGTTTGGACCTTGTTCAAAACTTGTGGTGAGAATTGTTGGAAGATTAAAATATTTAGCAGCTGCAGCAAGTGCGAGCACATTATTTTTAAATTTATCTGGATCAATATCGCGAACCAATGAAAGTAGACCCGTTTGATGGTCAACTAAAAGTACCGCGGCATTATCTTTGTCTAAACGAACGTAAGGTTTGCCCATTTTATTGTCCTCATTCCTGTTTGCAAGTACGCAGGATCAGATGAAGTCTGCGTGTTAACTAGATTTAGAATAGTAGTAAAAATGAGACAATGAAATGGGTTTAAATGAGAAGCTCAATCATAAAATTGGGATAATTCATCGTCATATATGACTAAAACCTTAGAATTTCGAAATTAATGCTTGGTTTTGAGTGAAGTTCAGATTGTATGACTGAATATTGTTCTATATTTGAGATATAGAATGCTATCTGGAAGATGGTCAACAAGTATTTCAAAACTTAAAATAAGCGCTATGTTCATCCTATCGTATGAATATAGGAGCTAAGAAATGAAAAAAGTAATTGGTGTTTATCGTAATCAGCAAATGCACTGGGTGGGTGATGGTTTTCCAGTCAAAAGCTTATTTTCCTATGATCGTCTAGGTCAGGCGATTAGCCCATTTTTGCTTTTGGATTATGCAGCACCTTATCAGTTCGATCCCACCACTGCACAGCATGGCGTGGGTTCACATCCACATCGTGGTTTTGAAACTGTGACTATCGCCTACAGCGGTGAAGTGACTCATAAAGACTCAAGTGGTGGTGGCGGCACAATTCAAACAGGCGATGTGCAATGGATGACTGCAGGGTCGGGTCTGGTACATGAAGAATTTCATTCGCCTGAATTTGCTCAAGCAGGTGGTCTTTTTGAAATGGTTCAATTGTGGGTGAATTTACCGGCAAAAGACAAAATGACCCAGCCTCGTTATCAAGCGATCACGCGCCAAGATATTCCACGCATAGACATGGATGAAGGTGCAGGCCATATTCGGGTGATTGCCGGTGAAATGGGTGGTCACCTTGGGCCAGCACAGACCTTTAGTCCAGTGAATGTCTGGGATGGTGAGTTGAAAGCTCAATATGAAACCACCTTACATGTACCTGAAGGGCATAACACCATTTTGGTGGTCTTGAAGGGTGAGGTTGTGGTGAATGAAAGCCATAAAGTGCAAGACAGTTCGATGGTCATGTTTGCCAAAGACGATATCGCCATTCAGCTACAAGCGTTGCAGGACACACAATTTTTGTTGCTTAGCGGTGAGCCACTAAATGAGCCGATTCAAGGTTATGGCCCATTTGTGATGAATAGCAAAGCTGAAATCATTCAAGCCTTTGATGATTTCAATAACGGAAAATTTGGTGAAATTGCAGTGGCGCATGAAGCTTAAGCGAAATTCATGACATTGAAATAGCCGAAAAAAAAGCCTCTGAACAGTCAGAGGCTTTTTTATTGAGCGCTGTAGTATTTATTGTTGTCATGATTTAAATATCATTTTACTTTTTATAAATTGTGATGAATTTATCACTTTCTTATGTGGCGCATCTTAGCGGTACTTGGCTTTAAAGTAAACCGAAAGTTATAAAAATGGTTAATTTAATTGTTTGGTTTTATAGGGTAATTAAAATTTTAAAGAAAAATATGTTTAAAAAACAAAGCTTAAATTGTGTGCTTTTTGACTGTAAATATTTGTAAATTTAACTTAAAAACGGCTGTACTGAAATCCATACAAAAAGTGCGAATCTGGTATTTTTTAATAGCTATTTTTAAGTTCTGATCAGTCATACTTTTAAACTGTGTTTTATAGATGGAAAAGAAAATTGGAAATTGCAGTCATCGGTAGTGGCATGGCTGGGCTGGCTACCGCAAGAATTCTTAAAGACGCAGGGCATAACATTACAATTTTCGAAGCTCTGCCTGGTCGTGGTATGGATAGCCACAGCACTGAGTTTGAAGGCGGCTTAATCGATGCCCCTTTGCGTGTGATGAATCCACACCTCTGGAAAAATACCTTAAGTTTGGCGACCCATTTAGGAATTAAAACTTTCCCTGTCCGTACCTATATGGCATGCAGTTGGCTCTTTGAAGATCGTACAGAAACGTGGTTGACCACCAGTCGTAGCCGTATTGGTAATTTTCCAATTATTAATAACCGTAAAGGCTTACAACAATATGGCTGGCGTTTAGTCAAAGGAATGTTGCAACTCAAAGCCGCGATCACTCGATTTTTTAAATCAAAAAATCAGGACATCACGCTTGCCGAGTTCATTAATAAAAATGAAATTGAAGAAGTATTTTGGCATGGTGCGGTCATGCCTGTGTTGTATACCATTTGCACTTGTAACCCGAAAACGATTGGCGAATGGCCTGCGAAACCGCTGTTGATTTTCTTGCGTCAATTGACCAATGGTGATGCCTTGTTGCGTATCCAAGGTGGTACGCCTGCGTTGGTTGATAAGCTGATTGAAGGTTTAAATATTCAAAGTGGTACGGCAATTACCAAAGTGCACGAGCAAGACGATAAAGTCTTGGTGGAAACTGAGGCCGGAGCACATCATCTATTCGATCGCGTGGTTGTTGCGACACCAACCACCAAAACGGAAGAATTTTTAGATTCAACCCAGTTTGCTGATGATATTGAGCTCTTAAAGAAATTTAAATTTGAGCAAGGTCAGTTGGTGATTCACACCGATCAAACTGTGATGCCGCCGAAGCGTAAAGATTGGTCTGTACTAAGTTATATGATGGACCGTAAATTTACCCGTCAGCAATTTACCGTGTGGCTGAACTCCATTGAGCCGAGCTTGGTGGGTAAAACCCCAGTGTTCCAAACCTGGCAGCCAGTGACTCCGATTGATCCTAAAAAAGTGATCTCTTCGGTTAGTTTGACACGCGCAGTGGTGGATTCTCATACCGTGGCGCTGAATAAAGAGTTACAGCAACGACATTTATCGCCTGAGCGTAAAGTCTTCTTCTGTGGCTCATGGTCTTGTGACGGTCTGCCGATTTTAGAATCTGCGGTAACGTCTGCTATGCATATTGCAGAAATTTTTGGTGCACCATTGCCGTTTGTAGGTTTAAAACCTAAAGTGGAGGTTGCCCCTCAACTCGGTTACTAACATGAAATGGCTTCAAGCAATTCGTCAGCACATCCCTAGCCATAAATATGCGATTAACAGTCGACTACTCGGAGATGATGCGGAACTTGCTTGGAGTAATTTGGGCTATTGGGATGATGCAAAATCATCCTATCCTGCAGCCTGTCAAAAACTCGCTTTCCATCTTGCCGAATCCATTCAATTAAAATCTACAGATCGTGTTTTAGACCTTGGTTGTGGGCAGGGCGCGAGCTTGGTTTTTTGGATGGAACATTTTCAAATTCAAAACTTATCCGCAGTCGAATTGCAAACCGAATGTGTGGAAAAAATCCAAAAAAATTTAAATTCAAAAATCAAAATACAACAAGATTCATTTTTGAATTTAAAAAATATTTATCCACAAAACTGTATGGATGCCGTTCTGTGTATTGATGCTGCGTATCATAGTGGTTTGAATTTATTGCTTTTATCAGTTGTTAATGTTTTGAATTCAAAGGGACGCTTTGCTTTTCACTATTTGATGTTGTCCGATGAGTTTTTGAATTTAAATTCAGTGCAACGATTGAAATATCAAAGTCTGTTGAAAGCAGCAGATGTGAATTTGAAAAATTTAAATTCAAAGCAAAATTTACAACACCAAGTGCAACAGGCAGGTTTCGAAAATATCCAGATTGAAGATATCAGCGAATTCGTATTTCAGGGTTTTGCCGATTATATTCAAGAACAAAAAAGTCAGATGAGCCTGAGTCATGTGGATCAATTCAAAATCAAGATGACGGCAAAATTGTGTGAGAAGTTGTATCGAGACGGGCTGATTCGTTATGTGCAGATTAGCGCGAGGAAGCCATAAAAGAGCGGCTCTAAAAACATCAAAGCCTCACTAAAAAGCGAGGCTAAGAAATGGTGCCGGCACACGGATTCGAACTGTGGACCTACTGATTACAAGTCAGTTGCTCTACCAACTGAGCTATGCCGGCGTTGTGGAATGCATTCTACAGATTTTTTGAAGTGGTGCAAGTTAAAAAAATAGCAAATCGAATGTAATTTATACGTTTGATTTATTCAGCATTCAACCGATGTTTGGCTCTAAAACCAGAGAAATAAAATTAGGCAATGTTTCGCCCACAAGATGTGGGCGAAAAAATAGGATGGATGAACGTTGAGTGCTATTTCATTCTTAAAATTTGGTCTAGATCCTGTGCGCATTCTTCAAGTGTATATGCCATCTCCAGTTGCATTTGGGGGCGGAGTTCATTGGCGAGCTTTCGCCATTCGTCAATCAGACGCTGTGCTTTTTGAATTTTATGTTTATTGATGTCTTTGGCAAGGGTTGGGGTATAGCCACCACGTTTGGCGTTCTTGATCTGCTTAACATAATTCTGGCTGTTATTCATGTTCTCTCCCGAATAGCAGTGATATATGAAAGGTGTTTTTTAAGTTTTTCATTGATCAAGTTAAAAGTACCGCAATCGCGTTTCAGTTCTATGATGTTTAAATAAATGAATAATTTTTTGAATGGTACCTATATTGAGAGGATGATTTATTTTTAGCATAGGCTTAAGTAATTGTCTTTAGAATATAAAATTTGTATTTGTAAATAAACGTGTCTTTCTTGCTGCCAATAAAAAATCCATAAGTCGTGCATTAGGAAAAAAACGTGTGATTTAAATCCATCAATCAGGACTCAAATACTGTGAAGTCATTGAGCTAAAAGGCTAAAAGATCAATTAGGGGAATATTTAATATTGAGAACAATAAAATTAAAAAAGGTCTAAATTTTATCAATTTAGACCTTCATTCTGCTTGGCATTGCAGTTTATTCTGGCGGTGAAAGAGGGATTCGAACCCTCGAAACGCTATAAACGTTTACACACTTTCCAGGCGTGCTCCTTCAGCCACTCGGACACTTCACCTTTTGCGCGGTGGATAATAGCGAAAAAAATATATTCTGCCAAGAGAAACAATTGAATTAGACAAAAACATCTTGAGCGGTGCTATGATTCGCAAAAATCCTGTCTAAATTGAAGACAATTATATGCAAAGTACTGCACAAAAAGCCGCATTGCCTGCCATCACCTTGGCAGCTTTGGGCGTAGTATTCGGAGACATTGGAACGAGCCCGTTATATGCGCTGCGCCAATGTTTCCTCACAGCACACTTGGCGATTAGCGAAGCGTCTGTGCTGGGTATTCTGTCCCTGATTTTCTGGTGCATCATGCTGACGATTAGTTTTAAATACGTCAGCATCATCATGCGCGCAGATAACAATGGCGAGGGCGGTATTATGTCGCTGTTGGCCTTAAATCTACGGACCACACGAATTGCCGAAAACAAAAAAATCTACCTGATTGCCCTTGGCTTTATTGGGGCATCTTTGTTCTTTGGTGATGGGATCATTACCCCCGCAATCTCCGTGTTATCCGCGATTGAAGGTTTAAGTATTGCGACGCCGATGTTTAACCAATGGCTGCAACCTTTATCGATTGGTATTTTGGCGGGGCTATTTTTAGTGCAACGCCATGGCACAGGCACGATGGGTAAATTCTTTGGTCCATTGACGCTCATGTGGTTTTTATCCATTGGTGGTTTTGGACTATGGAGTATTTCGCAAACGCCATTTGTGTTGACCATGATCAGTCCGCATTGGGCTTTCAATTTTGTGGTACAGCAGCCCTATGTTGCGTTTTTGACCATGGGTGCGGTCATCTTGACGATGACAGGTGGTGAGGCAATCTATGCCGATATGGGGCATTTTGGCCGACTCCCAATCCGCTTGGCATGGTTTATTGTGGTGATGCCGTGCTTGTTGTTGAACTATGCGGGCCAAGGTGCTTTGCTACTGCGTAATCCAGAAGCTCTAGCCAATCCATTCTATATGCTGATCCCAGAATGGGCACTGTATCCAATGATTGCTTTGGCGACAGCGGCCGCGGTGATTGCCTCTCAAGCGGTGATCACAGGGGTGTTTTCTATGGTCAATCAGGCGATTCAATTGCGTTATTTGCCGCGTTTGACAGTGAAACATACCTCTGAAGTTGAACGTGGTCAGATTTATTTGCCATTTATTAACTGGGCATTGTTTATCTCGGTGCTGATCTTGATCTTGCTGTTTGAAAACAGTGCGAATTTGGCCAGTGCGTATGGCGTAGCTGTGACCATGACCATGCTCTGCGGTACGATTTTGATCTCAGTTTTGGCTTATGGTTTATGGCGTTGGCCGGTTTGGAAAGTGGCAATATTTGCCGTGCCATTTTTATTGATTGATTTGATTTTTGTTGCATCGACATCATTAAAAATTGCAGCGGGCGGTTGGGTTCCAATCCTGATTGGTGCGGTATTGTTTACGATTTTAATGACGTGGAAAGATGGTCGGGCATTGGTGCTCAATCGACTCGGTAAAGATGCTTTGCCTATTGATCTGTTTATTCGCAGTGTCAGCATGGGCAGTGAAACTAAGTTTGTGCCAGGTGATGCCGTATTCTTGACAGGAACGCCTGAGATCGTGCCTCATGCCATGTTGCATAATATCAAGCACAATAAAGTCCTGCATGAACGCAATATTATGGTTACGGTCAACACCCGAGATGTGCCATTTGTACCCGAAAATGAGCGGGTGATCACGGAAAAACTAGATGATCGATTCTATCGAATCACCATGTTTTATGGGTTTAAAGATCAGCCGAATATTCCTGCCGCTTTGGAGCATGCGTATCGTGAATTGGGCTTTGAATTTAATTTAATGCAAATCAGTTTCTTTATTTCCCGAGACCGCATTATTCATACCTTGGGTGAAGGCATGGCACCTTGGCGAGAAAAGCTGTTTATCTCTATGCAGCGAAATACCAGTCCAGTCAGCGATTTTTATCAAATTCCAACCAACCGTGTGGTTGAGTTGGGCAGTCAGATTGAAATTTAAGACTTAGATTGAACTTTTAGGCATAGATTTAAAAGTTAGACACGAAAAAGCCAGATCAATTCTGGCTTTTTTTATCTGTAATAATTAAACTTTTTTAGTCCAAAGACATAGAGATCATTCTGTTGCTTTTTCCTGGGAGGAGTATGCGAGCAAAACAACAGAATGAAGATGTTGCGTTATTTCATCCTTGAAAATACGCTGATTAGTTGATTGTCGCGTCTACATCTGCAGAGGCTTCAGGCGCAGCTTGGATGGCTTCGTCAGCAACAGGTGCTTCTGGGTTGGCTTGAATTGATGCATCTGCAGGATTTACACTTTGAGTCTCAGGTGCTGCCATAAAAGCATCTTGTTGTGCTTGAGGAGCTTCAGGCAATGCAGCCGATGCGCTATCGGCATTCACTGGCGCTTCTGCAGAAGAGGCAATGACGGGTGCAGCATTGGCATCCGTTGCTACGGCTTCAGGTGCTTGCTGTGCTGTTTCCACAGGTGCTTCAGTTATAACGGCTTCAGGTGTATTGGCCACTGCTGTTTGTTCAGTTGGAACGGACTGCTCTGTAGGTGCAGCAGCTACACTTTGTTGTTCATTTGCGAGTGCATTTTCCGCTTCCGTCACTGCTTGTTCAGCATTTGCAGGGACTGCAGGGGCATTCGGATCGATTTGGTTTGCCTGAGCCTGTTCAGGGTTTAAGGGCTGTTCTGTTGCAGCGGCATTGACTTGTCCGGCAGGAGCTTCAACCAATTGAACTTGGCCACTTGAAACTAAGTCCTGAATGGAACCAGGTTGACCATTCACGGTGGTCACAATTTTGACTTTAGATAAGCTTTCTAATGTATCACCGGGTTGAATCGGCGGCTCTGCAAATGCTGCTGCGCTCATTAAACCTGAAATTAAACCTAAACCTAAAATTTTAGAATGCATAATCACTCCGTATATTTTTATCGCAATTTTTCGTATTTTTACCTTGTCATAATTCTTGAGGCGAATTCAATGAAACATACGCAACTGCTTCATGACCTCCTATAAAGAACTGCACAACTGCGACATAAAGTTACATCAACTGCTGCTTTGTTAAACAATATTTGTGTGATTGTTAAGCAAATTAAAAAAGAAAAGTGTACTAAAATTTGCACCCTTGCTAAGCTGCGGAAAAATAGTCCTTTTAGAAGTCATTGTTGTAAGTCATGGTCAAAAAGAAACGCAATTCAGCAAATCCACTTTCACAGTTATTTGGGCAAAATGGCATAAAAGTGCTGTTGGGTCTGGTGGCAACAGGAAGCTTTGCTATTGCTTTCGGGCAAGAAAAAATTCAACAACTTGTTTCTATGAGCAGCACTTCAAATAGCGCCTGTTTGGACCAATTTTATCGTGAAGTGCCACCTTATTTGGTCCGTGAAAGCCTACATAAAAACAGTTTTCCACTGTGTTTTAATGGCTTTAATGTCATGTATTCAGGGATATCCAAGACACCGCTTTGGGTTGCAGAAGCATTAACCCCCGCACGCCTGAGTCAAAAAATTCCGCGTGAAGATAACTTTCATGAAGAGACTCGCGTGCCGTCTGAATATCGGGCTTTGCTTTCAGACTATAAATCTTCAGGCTATGACCGTGGACACATGGCGCCAAATGCCGATATGCCCAATAAAGCTGCGCAGTTAGACAGTTTTTCTTTGGCCAATATGGTGCCGCAAGCTCCAAAAAATAATCAGCAAGTGTGGCGTGAGTTAGAAGAAGCCACACGGGCGATAGTGACCAAACAAAAGCAAGATGTCTATGTGGTAACGGGGCCGGTATATAGTGCGAAAAAATTAAAAACCATCGGGCAAGGGGTCATCGTGCCGACCGCTACTTATAAGGCGATCTATTTGCCGAAAAAAGGTGTTGCAGGCGTGTACTATGCAGACAATACCTTGCGAGATACGGAACCGACAGTCAAAGTCATGAGTATTTGTGCGCTAGAAGAACTGACTGGAATTAATTTCTTTCCAGAATTAACTGAAGACCAAAAGCGTAATACCTACCGTTTGCCACTCAAAGCCACCCAAGTAAAAGCAAATCAAGATATCGCTTATTTGCATTGGGATGCTGAAAGCCAGTGTGCTGCAGATGTCGCAGAAGACAAGATTTTAAGCTTGCAAAAAGAGTTTAAATCGAGTGGTGGTTCTGTGGGAGAGACATCCATGGCAAGCAGTGAAAATGACAACAATCAAGATGCCTTGGTCAAACAATTGATTGAAGAAATTTTGCAATATCTGCTACAAATTTTGAAATAATCAAGCAGATAATAGCGTTGAACTGCGAGCGATGAAGAGGATCATTGCTTGCAGTTGAAATCTTTTTCACGTATTTCTATTGCTGCATCACTACAACAAAAAAGAAGGATATCCAACATGTTTAAAGCATTTGAAAATGACACTGCGTCGCATGCAATTCATGACTTAACACTAGAAAATGGCCAAGATCGAATTAATATTTATGGCAACTTACAGGTGACGAAAGACCAAGCTGGTTTAGCTGCAGCGAAAGCTTTACAGGCATTTTTCAATGATGTGGTGACCACGCTTGAGGCAGAAACCAACTTAGCTGAAAAAATAGTGCAGGGCGGTGATGAAAACGAAGTGGAAAATCCATTTCTTTAATGCTGTTTCATCGGCCGTCGAAGGACGCAATGCTCAATTCGGGATGAATGAAAAAAAAAGCTCACAGGTTGTGAGCTTTTTTATGGTGTCTTCTTCTATTTATGCGTCTTTTGCCATCAGTTTATAGATGACAGCACCAATCACCGCGCCAATGATTGGGGCTACCCAAAATAGCCAAACTTGTGACAGCGCAGCAGTTTCAGCAAAGAATGCCACACCCATACTACGCGCTGGGTTGACCGAAGTATTGGTGACGGGAATGCTGATGAGATGGATCAATGTGAGCGCAAGACCGATCGCAATTGGGGCAAAGCCAGCAGGGGCGCGTTTATCTGTTGCTCCCATGATCACAATCAGGAAGCCAGCCGTCAGCACAATTTCAATAACTAACGCTGAGAGCATAGAGTATTTGCCCGGAGATAATTCACCATAGCCATTGGTGGCAAAACCGCCGACGCCTGCAAATCCAGCCTGACCTTGCACAATGATGAATAGAATAAATGCGGCGAGGGTTGCACCCAGCAATTGAGAAATAATATAGGGTGCTAGTTCTTTGGCTTCAAAACGACCGCCTGCCCACAAGCCGATACTCACGGCAGGGTTAAAATGTCCGCCTGAGATATGACCCAGCGCATAAGCAGCCGTTAATACGGTTAGACCGAAGGCCAGTGCCACGCCAGCGAAGCCAATGCCAAGTTCAGGAAAGGCTGCAGCCAAGACCGCACTACCACAACCACCAAAGACCAGCCAAAAGGTACCGATCAGCTCTGCTAAATATTTATTCATTTAAAACTCCATTTGTTTTTGTCATTTGGAATAGATTTTCAATCTTTCACTCAGCATGAGTGCAATCTAGTTGTGAAGTGTTGTTTTATTCATTTATTGAATATGCATAGATTTAATGGATTTTGCTGAAAATCACAACATTTAAAATGATAATTGTGTCACATTTTAACTTGCTGCTTCAATTTGCGATAAGCGCCATTGTTGTGGGGTTAAGTTTCGCCATTGTTTAAACGCACGTTGAAACGCACTCTGTTCTGAATAACCCAGCAGTAACGCAATTTCTTGCAAACTTAAATGCGGGTCTCTTAAAAATTCTTCAGCCATCATGCAGCGGACTTCCTGCATACGTTGCTGATAGGTGCTGCCTTGTTGTTGTAAATGGCGTTGTAATTGTCGGACGGAAAGATTGAGTTGCGTAGCGACATGTTCAATTTGGAACTGATTTTTTTGCAAACCCATTAAGATGGCTTGCTGTAAGCGTTGGTCGATTTGCGTGGTATTCGGCAGTTTTTCTAATAAAGACTGTGCCTGTTGCATCAACAGTTTTTGTAAGGTCTGATCGCCTTGGGAAAAAGGGCGAGACAGTTCTTGAATGGGAACGATAACCTTCGACTTTTCTTGGGAAAAACGAACTTTGCAGCGAAAATATTGTTCATACTGAGCGACATTTTTCGGTGCAGGATTATGAAAATGCACTTCGTGTAAATTGATATCTTCAAAACGCATGAATAATTTTAGAAACTGCAGCATTAACGCAATCGCAATTTCATCGGTCAATTGATTGGCCATATTCATGGGTAAATCATTCCAACCGATCGAAAAAAAATCATTTTGAATATCAATCAGCAATGGACTGCCATCGAAGATTAAGCGATGAAAATCATGGTAGCGGAGCAGCGCTTCGCCCAAGTTTTCACAGGACAGGGCAATATACGCAATAATGCCAATATGTTTGGGTTGAACATGTTCTGCAATTTCTAAACCCAGCGCCGGCTTTTGGATCTTTTGATCTAAATCCATCAATAAATCACGCCAAATGGCATAATCAAAACGCTCTAAGTTTTGAACTTTATTCAGTTTTTCAGGAATAGCAATGCCTTGAGCTTGATGATAAGCATAGAGCAAATGGCCCAGTCCTCCATAGACCGATCCTGTATAGTCCTTGAGTTGATGCATATTTTTTTAATTCTAAATTTTGTCGTGTTTTGTCAATAATATTAAAAAAAACGGTCAATATCTAGCCCTTTTCATTACCTATATTGGAGCTAAGAAAAGGAGATATTGGTCATGTTAAAAGGTTTTATTGCAGGGTTGGTCGTCGCCAATGCCTTTGAATGGTTCGCACATAAATATGTTTTGCATGGGACACATCGGCCAGGCAAGCCACGTTTTAGTCCAGTACCGAAAAGCATGAAATCACATTGGGAGCATCATCGTGAAGTTCGAAAAACAGATTTTCATGATCATGGCTATGTTGAAGGTGTACAGAACTGGCGCACGAAAAATGAAATATTGTCACTGGTGGCAGTTTCAGCGGTATTTGTCCCGCTGTTTTATCCCATTTCCAAAGGAATGAGTTTGTCTGTGCTGTATTGCGCAGGGAATTATTATTATATCCATCGTCGCGCACATCTTGAGCCAGAGTGGGCGATGAAAAAGATTCCATGGCACTATGACCACCATATGAACTCAAATCAGGATGCCAATTGGTGTGTGACTAAGCCGTGGTTTGACTATATTTTAGGGACTCGAGTGATCTCCTCGGCGAAATTACAGGAACAGAATCCACTAGGTGTGTTACTACCGACAGCGATTGCGAAACCATTGTCACACTGGGTCAATCGGGTATTTCCTGCAAAGTGGGTGGCTGAGCGTGAAAAGCCTGCTGCACTTCTTGAAACGGTCTAATATGTATGCGCTATGGGTTTTGACAACAAGTGTTGCCATCCAATTGAGCTGTCGCAATTTGTCAATAAATTATGAATCTACTGTCAATCAAATGCACTGCAAATGCCCTATATTTAAATCATCAAAAGGCTTGTACACGACGAGTTGATTGATGAAGTTGCTATGTATATTTTTTCATTTGTTTTAAGTATCAGACCAAGTGCTGTAGTTTTTCTTGGTTTATAGGAGCCGACAAGGCTCCTTTTTTTATGTCTATAGTAAATGAATTGTATGGACGATGCTCTGCTACAACGTCAATGACGTGGCATCAAAGCAACAAGGCAAAAAAAAGAGCGAATCATCGCTCTTCTTCAATCTTCATTGAAAATGAATCAATTAAAGGCGCATTTCAATGCCTTGTTCTGCTAGATATTTTTTCGCTTCAGGAATGGTGTGTTGACCAAAGTGGAAAATAGAGGCAGCAAGCACCGCATCTGCTCCACCTTTTAAAATGCCATCGGCCAAATGTTGGAGATTACCGACACCACCAGAAGCAATGGTTGGAATGGTCACACGGTCATTGATATTACGCATCAGTTCAATGTCATAACCCGCTTTGGTACCATCTGCGTCCATTGAGGTTACTAATAATTCACCCGCACCGAAGTCCGCCATTTTTACAGCCCATTCGATGGCATCGATACCGGTTTCTTTACGACCACCGTGGGTGAAAATTTCCCATTTATTATCGCCGGTTTTTTTCGCATCAATAGCAACCACAATACACTGTGCGCCAAAACGCTGAGAGGCTTCTTGTACAAATTCAGGATTATAAATAGCCGCAGAGTTAATCGAAACTTTGTCCGCACCCGCATTTAATAACAGGCGGATATCTTCTACTTTACGCACGCCACCACCGACTGTTAATGGCACAAATACAGACTCAGCCATACGCTCTACCGTACGGTAAGTAGTATCACGACCATTTGAGGTTGCGGTAATGTCTAAGAAGGTAATTTCGTCCGCACCTTGTTCGTTATAACGGCGTGCAACTTCAACTGGATCGCCTGCATCACGAATATCAAGAAATTGAACACCTTTCACTACACGACCGTTGTCCACGTCGAGGCAAGGAATAATACGTTTAGCAAGCATAATTTTTTCCAAAAATAACAGCCGATTATGAAACTTCGCGACTTAGATGCTACACCTTAGTAGTCGGAGCGGTTATTCTATCAAAAATATGTAAGTTTTTTCGCAGGTTTTCTATGTCGGTTTATACCACTTTGACTTTAAAGGAAGTTCAGGATTTTGCAGCACCTTATGGACTGGAGGTGATTGACCTGATTCCGATTCAAGGCGGTATTCAAAATACCAACTATTTTATTGTTTGCGAAAATGGCACGCAGTATGTATTAACCGTTTTTGAAGAGATGGACGAGCAAGGTGCAGGGGAGTTGGTGCCTGTACTCGAACACTTGGGGCAGGCTGGTCTAGCTGTGCCTGTACCACTGAATCATTCAGGTAAAGCGATTCATAGCTTAAAGGATAAACCTGCACAGATTGCGCCACGCATGCAAGGTCAACATCCCATGCCTGCGAGCTTAGCGCAAGCAGAAGCGATTGCTGTAGCCCAAGCGAAAATGCATGTGGCTTTACAAGATTTCCCTTTGGAACGTGCAGAATATCGTGATCATGCTTATTGGTTACAAGTTTCACGGGATATTCGTCCAACATTAAATGAAGCAGATACCACGTTACTTAACAATCTGTTGGGCTTATATGACATCTTAACGGCGATGTATCCAGACCGTCCTACCGGTTTTATTCATTCTGATCTGTTCCGTGACAATACTCTATTTGAAGGCGATCAACTCAACGGCATTTTAGACTTTTATGAGTTAAATAAAGACGAACTCTTGTTTGATATTGCTATTACTTTAAATGACTTTTGTACTGAATATCCGGATGTACATTTGAATGAAGACAAAGCCATTGCCTTTTTAAATGCCTATGAAAGCGTGCGTCCATTAACCGCAGATGAAAAATCATGCCTAGAGTTATATTTGGCGATGGCGGCGGGTCGTTTCTGGATGATGCGTTTACAGGTGGCACAGAAAAATGCGGCAGAAGGCCGTACAGGGGATGATATTTTGCAGAAAAACCCTGCTGAAATGCGTAATATGCTGATTGAACGATTAAAATTCGTCACAGCATAAATTTTAAAAACAACGAGGGGGAAAAGCATGCGTGATCAAGGACGCTTAGTAGAATGGTTTGATGACAAAGGCTACGGCTTCATTCAACCGAACGATAGCACCAAAGATCGCGTATTTTTGCACATCAAAGACTTTTCCCGTCCCGGCCCACGACCAATCGTGGGCTGCGCGTTGGATTATGCTGTGATCTTAGACGAACGCGGACGCTTTCGTGCGCAGCAAGTGCATTATTTAAAAGCCTCACAAACCAAAGCTACACAACGCCCCAATAAAAAAAATGTGGTGCAGATGCCGCGTCAGGCAGAGCCGATGCAAATCTTGTGCATCATTTATATCCTCGCCTTGGCGGGCTTGTCTGTGGCTGGTTTACTCAGTGGCATGGTGCTGCTTTTTGTAAGTATTATCAATGTCTTGACCTATTGGTTCTATGCGCAGGATAAAGAAGCTGCGCAAATGGGGAACCGACGCGTGCCAGAAAATACACTGCATCTTTTGTCTTTTTTAGGTGGGTGGCCGGCGGCATGGCTGGCTCAGCAACGTTTGCGGCATAAAACACAAAAACAACCGTTTCGAAAAATATATTTCTGTACCATAGCCTTTAACATACTACTGATTTTATGGCTAATTTCACCATTTAATATCCTGCATATTTAGGGTGGAATGATCCGCAAAATCATCATGACGGAGAGCGAAATGAATTATTCTATTGATAAAGATCCAAACCGCCTGCTCACGATTATTTTGTATATTCTTTATATTGTGGCGATTTTTTCTGCCGGCTTGCTTGCGGTCCTCGCGCTGATTATCAATTACGTCAAACGCAGTGACGTCCGCGGTACGATTTTTGAAAGCCATTTCACTTGGCAGATCCGTACGTTTTGGTGGTATCTCATTTGGAACATCATTGCTTTCGTGCCTTTTATTTTTCTGTTCTTTACCGGCAATAATGCCAATGCTTTTGCAGGTGTAGCACTGGGAGCGAGTACCTTCTGCGTCACGGTAATCGGACTGTCTTGGTTATGGATTGTGTACCGCGCGATTAAAGGTTTAATTCGTGTCAATGACAACCGACCTATGTATGAGTAATACGAGTTCAGAACTTTTTGGCATAAAAATCTTAGCATCAAAAAAGCGACCGTATGAGTCGCTTTTTTGATCTAATAGAGGATGCAGAAATTAGCGTTTCTTTAACCATTTCGGCCGCCATTCACTCACAATCACACCAAGCACTACACACAGTCCACCAATGAGAGCGAGCGGTGTTAAGCGTTCACCCGCAAGCCGCCCAATGATTGCGGCCCAAACCGGTTCACCTGCATAGATGATTGCCGCCTGTGCAGGATCAACCATACGCTGCGCCCAGTTCATCACCAGTTGAATCACGGCGCTGGCCAGCCCCAATCCGCACAGTACAGCGATTAATGGCCATTCAAATTTGGGCAATGTGGTTTCACCTACCAGTGGAGCAAAGCAAAAACAGAACAGTGAAGCAAATGCCAATTGTAGAACCGTCACTCTGCGTAGATTGACGCGGGGTGCAAAATAACTGATCAAGATAATTTCAAAGGCAATGGTAATTGACCCGAGCAACGTAATGATTTGTCCAAAATTGAGCTGAATAGCCCCAAAACCATTACCAGTTAAAAAGACCAAACCGACAAAAGCCAAACTTACACCTAGCCATGTCATCAGATGTGGTTTATGCCGAAAACACAGCCACATAAAAATCGGAACCAGCGGCACATACAGCGCAGTTAAAAAGGCCGATTCGCTGCTGCTGATACTTTGCAAGCCGACCGTTTGCGTCGCATAGCCGATCGCAATCACCGCGCCAATACTTGCGCCCGCAATGACATCATATTGAGAAAAATGTCTAAGATATTTGAGCGATAACAGACTCACAGCCAGTGTAGCTGCGGCAAAACGCAGACCGACAAACAGCACTGGACTGCTAAAATTTAAACCGTATTGCACGGTGATAAAACTGGCGCCCCAAATCATGGTAATCAGGATGAGTGCGAGCTGCGGAAACTTGGCTTTCCAAGCAGATTGGACGGTTGGCATGTGTATTTGAATGTTCAAAGAGGAGAAATAAAAAAAGAGGCCCGAAGACCTCTTTTCTGCTCGGGTATATTACAAGCTTTGTTGATCAAGCAGTAACTGAGCTTCACGAAGGTTCAATGTGCCTTCATAAATTGCACGACCGGTAATCGCACCTAAAATGCCCGGTTGGCCTTTTAAGTTACGCACGTCGTCAAGGTTGGTCACGCCACCCGATGCAATAACAGGTAAGCCTGAATAGGTTGCAAGGTTAACGGTTTGTTCAACGTTCACACCTTGCATCATGCCATCACGTGCGATGTCGGTGTAGACGATGCTCGATACGCCGGCATCTGCAAAGCGTTTTGCCAAATCAGTAGCTTTCACATCAGTGACATTTGCCCAACCATCCGTTGCTACCATGCCGTTCATGGCATCGATACCGACAATGATATGGCCTGCAAATTTTTTGCACGCTTCTTCAACAAATTCAGGCTCTTTTACCGCTTTTGTACCAATGATGACAAACGAGACGCCTGCATCAAGGTAATGTTCAATGGTTTCAAGAGAGCGGATACCACCACCAATTTGAATTGGCAATTCAGGCTGTGCTTTAGCAATCGCTTCAACCACAGGCTTATGAATCGGTGTACCAGCGAAAGCACCGTTTAAATCTACTAAATGTAAGCGACGCGCGCCTTCATTTACCCAATGCTGTGCAGTTGCCACTGGATCGTCAGAAAATACGGTATCGTCTTCCATACGACCTTGTTTTAAACGGACACATTTGCCATCTTTCAGGTCAATTGCAGGGATGATCAGCATGCTTTCGCTCCTTGCTCAATCAAATTAAGAATGAATTTGTACCTAATCTTATCAAATAAACGGCTATACACTAAATGCTAATATCAGAATTGATGAATTAAAAAAGCCTGACATGTGTCAGGCTAGTGCAAATAAAGGATTGGATTTTATTGTTGGTCTATAAAAATGCGCTGTGTATTAGCGTTTTTAGTCATTAAACATAAGCGGTTGTTTGTAATAAATCGCTGTTTACGGATTGAAGTAAGCTACCGACATCGTATAAGCCTTGATTGAGGGCTGTGGTACTTTCACCGACCACTTGAACAAGATCACCCACCACAGGAAGTTCAGTGGCAATCGATGTAATCGGTACAATGTCATCCAGTAAGGCATCTAAAGTGCCTGAAACATCTTGCACGACACTACCCATACTTGCTAAAGGATCATTCAGGACGGATGTTAATAATTCGGTAGGATCAATACTGGCTACATAGTCGCCCGTTTCAGCCAACAAGCCTGTTAAATTCCCCGTAGTTTCGCCTACTGCATCCAATAGACCGCCCAGCAATGGCAGGTCAGAAAGTACATCTGTGATTGGTGCAGCCACGCCACTGAGATGATCAACTAAACTTGCAACTTCAGTCACGGTTTGGCCGACCACACCAGTTACGCCATTGAGAGCGGTCTGTACACCTCCGAGAAGATCACCGGTCGCCAGTTGATCGGCTACCGCATGTAAGCCATCACCTAAGGTGCCGACCAACTGATTTTCAACCGCGAGTACTTTTTCGATGGTTCCACCAATGAGCGGAAGCTCAGTCAGTGCATTCGTTAAGGGCGCTGTTAAGCTACTCACGGTCTCGAAAACGCTGTCTACAGTATCCAAAACAGTATTTAAAACCAGTCCAACTGCTTGACTGATCCCTTGTAAAGTCAGGCTGAGTACACCGCTGATTTTTCCTGTAAATAAGTTCAACATGTCAGGTTCTCCAAGCTTTTAAATTATGATGTGTTATGTTTTTGGCAGACTTGTTTTAGCAAAAGGAGATTGATGAAAACAAATTATGAAAGTATAGAAAGAAGGAGATAAATCATGTAATTCTGCTAGAAAACCCAGAGAGATCAAAACCTTAGCTGAATAAAAATATAAATGTATATTAATGTAATTAAAATGATTTAAATCAAAGATATAAATGTACTTAAAAGGTGCGATTTTATTGTTTTTAGACTGTGCTGTGACTATTTTTAAGGCAATAACGTACTGTTTAAATCTCTAGTGCAAATAAACTGCAAATTCATTGGCACTCTTCAGCCGATCTTTGCACTTAGTCATGCCATAGGTTGGGGCAATATCCAGTTACAGAGCGGTTACATCGCTGAATATAAATTAAATCCTTAAAATAATTAAGGATTTATAAATTCATGTGCGGACGAATTCTTAGTTTGAGAGAAGTATTGGGAATGGTTTTGGGTAATAAGCCACGTTGTAATAATTCTTCAAAGACCAAAACAGGGGCATAGGCATCGGCAGCGGCATAACGAATTTGCTCCGGACTTAAGCGCTTTTTGGCCCAATTCGAGGTGCTGACCGATTTAGATTTTGGAAAATTCACACGAAAAAGCAGTGCCATGGCATTTTTTAAACCTAAAGGTTGGCTTAAGCCAAAAGAAGCAAAGCACTTGGAGAGTTCCAATACACTATTCAGTTCGATGCCTTTTTTACGAAATAAATGCGCATCATTTTTTAAGCCAAAACCCACTTTAATTTGATCACGATTACTCAAGATCGGCTTTAAAAAATCCCAAGTGCATTCGTTCATTTGAAACAACCACGCCTGTTGCGCCGTAGCGAGTTGGATTAAATGTGGACCGGTAGAGACCTCACCTTTACGAAAAGTCGGCTTAGATTCAGAGTCGAAACCGAATAAGGCAGTCGTCTGCAATTCATCGGCCCAGTGTTGGCATTGTTCTGCATTGTGAATGACATGGATCTGCTCTGGCACTAAATTTTGGAACAATGGAAAATCTTTAATCTGTTCTTTTGTTGGCAAAATAGGTGTCAGTAGAGCATCAGTCATTGTGATTCAATTCAAAGGCTTGTTGTTGCAGCCTAGAGCGTTTAGTAGGGAAATGCAAATACCGAGATGTGGCGTTGAGCATGAGCCATTGACTCACCTGCCTGTCATAGCGCGTTGCTATGACAGTGACCAATAGGCTTAAAGTCAGTGACGACTTAAAATAGAAAACGCGCAGTAAATAATACATTTACCAAGATCAGTAAGAATAAACCGATAAAGAGAAAGGCGAGGACCACTTCCCATGTTTTGGATGTACGTGGCTCGCCATATTGATTGGCATTTGCAGACCCCGGGATGAGCATCAGCGCAATGCACATGACGATATTGAGCAACGGAATCAACTCTAAGAGTGCAAACCAGCCTGAGAGATTAAAGTCATGCAAACGACGCACTGAAAAAATCATCAAAGGGATCAGCATTAAAATATTTAGGATCAATCCAATCACTTGCGTCATTGGATTTTCAGCATGAGCTATTAGGGCATTGAGGGTATTGGGCATCATGCTGACGATCAGTAGCATCAATATGCTCAGCATGAGGCCATAGAAGACATTCCAACCGATAAAAGACATGCGATTAAAACGACCGTCACGGTTCCAACCAGAGTTTATATTGGGTGAATTATTCATATTAAATGATCTTAAATTATCGTAAAAAGTATAGTTATCATTCATTTTTAGCCGCAAAAAAATTGAGCTAAAAACGACATAAAAATGTGAAAAAGTACAGGATTTGATCCTGAACATAAAAAGCGCGTTGATTATAAAGGTAAAGTACAAAAAAAGCCCACATGTGTGAGCTTGTTTGAGTAAATGTATTGCTGTTTAGAGCGATCTAGGCGGCATTTAATGATTTATCATTATTGTTGTTGAATCGTGGTTTGCTGAGAGCGGATCACATAGTTTTGGTAAGACGGAATCATGATCGCAGCAAGTATCCCGACTATAAACACCACGATATACAAAACAGCCAGCACTGTTTCCCAGCCTTTGGTCGGGCGTGGTTGTTCAAAGCTATTACTACCGCTATTACCCGGTGCAAATAACACATAGAGCGCAAATAATATATTCACTACAGGAACTAAGATCAGCAGTGCAAGCCATCCAGAATGGTCTCGGTCATGTAAACGACGGATTAAGAAAATGACGCTGTAATAAATGACGATGGCATACATGATAAAGAAAATAATCATGAGTGGCGTCGACATTGCACCCTCAGTCAACGCATTTTGCGCGCCGGGTATGAGCAGGCCGACTACAACAGCAATTAGTGTAAAAATAATGCCGAGCAGTAGATTCCATGCAAGATATGCGCGCCGGCTAAAGCGACCACTGGCTTGGGTCGGTGAGTCAGATGTGAAGGTATTCATTATTATTCCTAGGCTTTGGTATTTTTATAAGTAGGCAGATTCTAAAATGAATATGTAGAAAATAAAAGGATGAAAAATAAACAGTACAAAAAAGCCCGCAAGGAGCGGGCTTTTTTGAGAGGAAGGTATTTTAGATATCCCATTCCACAAAGTTTTTCAGCAATTGTAAGCCGGCTGTATGACTTTTTTCTGGGTGAAATTGTGTCGCAAACAAGTTTTCCTTGTGAATTGCGGTACAGAATTCCAAACCATAGTCACAGGTAGCAGCGACAATGCTTGAGTCTTGCGGCTCTACATAGAAGCTATGTACGAAATAGAAACGTGCATCTTGCTCAATGTTTTTCCACATCGGGTGGCTTGAGTCTGCCTGATGCACTTGGTTCCAGCCCATGTGCGGCACTTTTAATCCCTCTACATCAGGGAAGCGTTTAACCGAACCTTCAAAAATACCCAATGCATCTGCACCGCCATTTTCTTCGGAATGCTGCATTAGGGCTTGCATACCGACACAGATCGCAAGCACAGGTTTATTAAATGCCGCTTTACGGACCACTTCATCAATGCCTGCATCATGCATGCCTTGCATACAGTCACGCATTGCTCCCACACCAGGAAAGACAATTTTATCTGCTTGTGCAATCAGCTTAGGATCATTGGTGACATCAACAGTTGCACCCACGTGTTCGAGGGCTTTTGCTGCTGAGTGAAGATTTCCCATGCCATAGTCAAGAAGGGCAATACGGGTCATTACAATGTTCCTTTGGTAGACGCAACAGTATTTTCGGCACGAGGGTCAACTTCACACGCCATACGTAATGCACGGGCAAAGGCTTTAAATACGCTTTCAATTTGGTGGTGGCTGTTTTTACCTTTTAGGTTGTCGATGTGCAGCGTCATTAACGCATGGTTCACAAAACCTTGGAAAAATTCAGAGAAAAGATCCACATCAAAAGTCCCGATGCGCGCGCGAGTGAATGGAATATCCATCCAAAGACCCGGACGGCCAGATAAATCAACCACGACACGACTCAGTGATTCATCGAGCGGCGCATAGAAGTGACCGTAGCGACGTAAGCCTTTTTTATTGCCCAGTGCTTGAGCAAAGGCTTGGCCAAGTGTAATCCCGCAGTCTTCTACGGTATGATGATCGTCAATTTCAAGATCGCCATCACAATGAATATCAATATCAAACAGACCATGTCGCTTGATTTGATCAATCATATGATCTAAAAATGGAACACCAGTGTTTAAAGTGCCTTGACCAGTACCATCAAGATTCACACGAACTCGAATTTTGGTTTCGTTGGTGTTTCTTACCACTTCACTGATACGATCTGTCATAGACACGTTCCTCAAATACGTCAAAATGATTGATGTAAAAATATTTTCGCTGTGACGAAAAGTCACCGCATATTAGATTGCTCAGGAGGGTTTATCAATGCCTATTACCGTACATGCCTATACTTCTTTGGAAAATGATGAAGTGCGCAGCCAGCTTGAGCGACTGTATGACACCAGCCCTGAGTTTAGCGACGGTTCCGATGCGATTGAACAACTTGAGCAGAACTTAGCTCAGTATACCTTAGTTTATACTGCAGAATTTAATACAAAATTGATTGGCGCGATTTGGTGTACAGGCCAAGGTGAAAGCAAAACCCTTGAATATATTGTGGTACACCCAGCAAATCGTGGGCGTGGTGTTGCAGAACGTCTAGTGAGTGAAGCGACACGTATGGAGGAAGAAAAAGGGGTGAAAACTTTCGAGCCAGGTTGTGGCGCGATTCATCGTTGTTTAGCACACATTGGTAAAATTGACGTAGTTGAGTAAAGTTCAATTTTTAAAAGACAGTCTCCGTGCTGTCTTTTTTTCGTCTGAATAATTAAATTGACTCAGACTTAAATGTAAATAAGACAAAAAGTAAGCGATTAGTGTGAAATGTTGATTTAAAAATAAACATTTGAGAAAAAAGCCCATGCTTATGCTTGACGGCATACAGCTTAAATTGTTTAATACGCCCCATCGGCGTGATAGCTCAGTAGGTAGAGCAACGGATTGAAAATCCGTGTGTCCCCAGTTCGATCCTGGGTCTCGCCACCATATTCAAAACTGATTTTTCAGTTTATCAATCCCTGATCCCATCAGGGATTTTTTTTGCCTAAAAAATATGCATACAAAAAATATTTTTATAAATATGATTGACTAATTAACTAAGATACGGCTTAATACACCGCATCGGCGTGATAGCTCAGTAGGTAGAGCAACGGATTGAAAATCCGTGTGTCCCCAGTTCGATCCTGGGTCTCGCCACCATATTCGAAAAAACCTCAAACCATTGTTTGAGGTTTTTTTTTGCCTGTTGTTTTTTCGGTTGTTTATCATTTACACAATTTAACTGCTACAATCTACCGAATATAATTTGACTGATAGTTAAAAAAAATTTTTAAAAATAAAAGGTATGACAATGCATATGAAAAAAATGTTAATGGCTTTAACCATAATTACAAGCGCTGTATTAACAGCATGTGGCGGTGGAAGCAGTGGGAGTTTTAATTCATCATATGAAAAAGAATTTACTTTTGGTACTCAAACCTATATTTGCCACAGTGAAAAAGCAGCAAATGCATGCGGTAGTGCAAGTCGAGATTGTTCAGCGTGTGATCTTAAAACACCGTCTACCAATGTGATCACGGCAATATGTACTCAACCTGTAGCAAAAACCCATAAAGTGACAACAGCAGGCTGTGTATTAAAGCTAACAAATGATATCCAGACAGGAATCTGTACATCAGAAGGATTAAGATTATTGTCAGGCAGTAATCGAACTAAAGAAGAAGTGAATCAGGGGGCATTATTTACAAATGGAAGTCTGAAAATCACGCTGGCGAATAACGTGACTGAAACGATTACCTGTAATTAATGCTGATGAAATTCATTGTGCCAATGTTGATTGGCCTCGTCTGTTTGGGATTGGGCTATTTAATAGCCCCGTCTAATACTGTATCTGATGATCCTACAGTTATAGAAAGTAATAGAGATCAGACAGGGAATAGGTTTATTCAAAATTTTCAGCAGAATATACCTGAGCAGTCTGAAAATAATATCGAATTACAACAGCAACTCAAAAATCAAATGACTCAGGTGAATGCCGTCATTGATCAGGCGACACCACAACAGTTGGACCAATATTTAAAACAAGCCTTTCCTAGCTATGATTTATCGGCAATAAAAAACAAACGCGAATTTGCAAAGCATCTTGTACGCGAATTTGTTGATGCAAAAAATAATCCTCATGAGCCTATGAGTGGACGAGCCACGGTTATGGCACAACAAGAATACGGGGTTGAAAATGTACTGCCGCGTGACATTTATGCAGAACAGCAGTTGTTTGCTCACTTTGATACTTTAGGAAAAACTCCGAATAGTGAGCAGGTTTTTGTACGTTGGAGCGATCAATCTACTGGAGAAGTGCTGTTTTTTATGCCTCAACGGATTAGTGCTCAGCGTGAACAGAATTGGGTCAGTTTTAGTCCTGTCGCTGGCTGGAAGCCAGGGCACTATGATGTGAAATATTATCAAATGAATGATCAATTAAGCCCGATTGCACAGACCAGTTTTTATATACAGCACGTGATTGAGTAAATATTTGAAGCTCAAATTTTATCGCTGAAGCTATGACTTAAGTGCTAGTTTCCGACCCTAAAAATTCGATAAACTGATAAAAAAATAACCAATGAATCCCCGCAATGAAAGACCTTTTCTCTACAGGGAGTGCGCTGTATCAACAAGCACGTCCAAGTTATTCTGCTGAAGTCGTCGATAGCATCTTGCAGCATGTTGCCGTGCGTGAACTGGCATGGGACTGTGGTGCAGGTTCAGGTCAATTTACCAAAGGTTTGGCGCCCTATTTTCAACAGGTTTTAGCGACAGATCTGAGTGCCGAACAATTGGCACAAGCACCCAATTTAGACAATGTACGTTATGAGCAAGCTAGCGCAGAACATTGTCCGCTTGCTGACCATTCAGTGGATTTAATCACAGTCGCGCAAGCGATTCATTGGTTCGATTTTGCTGCCTTTTATGCAGAAGTACGACGCGTTTTGAAACCCCATGGTCACATCGCCATTGTGGGCTATGGTCTGATTCAATTTGAACATGCGGAATTAAACCAGCTTTTACAGGATCTGTATTTTGTCACGTTAAAGGGCTATTGGGACGCTGAACGTCGTTACATCGACGAAGAATATCGCAGTATTCCGTTTCCATTTCAGGAGTTAGCGACACCTCAACTGTTTTTAAATTATAGGTGGTGTGCACAGCAAATTTTAGACTATTTGCAAACATGGTCTGGATTAAAACACTATCAACAGCAACATCCAACACATCAACCGTGTGCAGCTTTGCATGACTTCTTTAGCCGTCATCCGCAGCAAGAGTTTGCTTTGTCATTTCCTGTGCTGTTAAGAATTGGAGCAGTATAAAAAAGAAAAAGCAGCCGCAATATAGATAGATAAAGGATGATATCTTAAGTCTAGAATGAGCAACGTGAGGTTTAAATAGGTCGTACTCTCCTGCCGTTTGTCGGGCTTAAATCTAGTAAATTGATTAATTGTTGTACAATAATGGCAGTGTAAATTTTTTCAATTTTCTATTTTTAAATCTCTCGGAATGAACATGATGAATCTCCCTAAATCTGTTTCCGTTTTGGTTTTTGTTAGCGCAGCAATGACGGCTATGAGTACTTTGGCTGTGGAAAAAGCCACTACAAAAGCTGAGGATACCGAACAACAAGCTATTCAGATGCCTGCTTTAACCATTATGGCAGAGCGTGAAATGCGTGCAGAGACGGGCATTGTTGAGTATCAAGAGCAGGTGGATCGCCGTAAAGCTTTACAGCAACGGGTGATGCAACTTGAGCGCGATACGCAAAACAAAGGTGTCGATGCAACAATCGTATCAAATGTAGATGTCTTGCCTGCGACAGCAGTGCCTGATATGTCGAATTTATCGCCTTTGATGCAGCAGCATGTTTTAGATATTGCCGCAGGTTTACAGTCTTCTGACCCACGCAATGGTTTATATATTATGTTGCAACCCTTTGGGATAGACCGAAATGCGACCAATGTGCAAATCAGTCGTGATCAAATCAATCTTGGCAATATTGACCGTCAGTTAAATACCAATCCGATCAAGACCCCATAATCGAATACATCTCTACAGTAAATTGAAGGCGAAAATTCATGTTTTATCCATGAATTTTCGTTTTGATGACATGCGCAATTTAAGTGTATTGACATTGATGTTTTCAAATAGCCTTCTTAAAAAGCATGGCTATTTTATCGTCAATCTTCAAACTTTTGGTTAAACTGAATAAAAGGGCATTCGGAGCTCATTATGCCGCGTATCTTTGTTGTCTTGGCCAGTGCAACGGTATTGGTCTTTGGATGGATGTTTTATCAATATTCAGTACAGCAAAAAGAAGCTGTGCAACTCTCGACCTATGAAACGGTTTTGCGCGAAAAAACCGAGCAAATTTTTCAGCAAGCTCAGCACTGGGAAGAGCCGATACAACTCAATGTGACAGATGCACGGCTAACGGGTGATTATAAAATCATGTCGGATTTTATTTTGAGCCAAATGCTGCAGCGTGCAGAAGCGCGGAATCAATATATTCGTGATCTTAAAGCACTGAATTGGGATAAATTTCTCGACATAGATCGTTTGTTGCAAGATAAAAAAAACCAATATCAAGAGACTGAGCAAATGCTGCAACAGGTGCATGCTGTGGTCGATGCTTATGAACAAAAAACCTCACAGCAAGAGGAAAATGGTTTAGCACAGGCCAAACAGTTGGCGGTCAAACAGGTGTTTCGTCAGCAAATTGCCCAGAGTTTAAGAGACAGTCGTGATAGTGAAGAGTCGCATGCTTTATTTGAGTTAGAAAAGCAAAGCTTGGCGAAGGCTGATGAAATTTTTGCTGTGCTGAAAGCCAATAAATGGGAAAAGAAAAATAAATTATTTATGTTCTATGAAGACGCGCCTTTAAAGCAGTTTAATCAGCTTTATACAGAGATGTTAGCGCTCAATGCACAAATGGATGAGATCCGCCAAAAGAACCGTTCAGAGTTGAAACAAAAGCTTTAACTGACTGTCATCACTCTTTCAAATTTGCGCGATAAAGTGGCTTATAGCAGGGTTTTACATCATATAAAGGTCCATGCTCATGCGAGCTATTCAGATTTTTGATGATATTCAGCAGGTCTATATCGACTTTATCGCGAACCGCCAATATCCACGTTTGGAAAGTCTAAACAATTGGGGCAAGAACCGGTTTTTCTTCAGTCAGTATTTTCGCATGATTGAAGATTGGCATCTGACTGAACAAATTGTGATTGAATTTAATCAACAATTTTATAGTTTGGATACAGGGACGGCCCCTGACTTTATGGATCAAGATAAATACATGGCTTGGTTGATGGAACAATTACAAATACTAAAATAAGTCCTTTCATTCAAATTATTCAGCACAGCTTCAAGACATGTTATACAAGTGAAAGCCATCCTTTAGCGGATGGCTTTTTTGTTGCTATCGAGCATCAATTTGGGAGCTGAGTTCCGAACTAGCATGAATAACGCAAAAAACATTGGCTTTAAAACAGTCTTTGATTGTTTAAATTGCAAATTTAATACAACTATTAATCAATAGTGTGACTTAAATCACTTAAAATACGCCGAAAATTTAAACATAAATTTTTAGCCAGCAGCCCATATCGCATAAGAAGCTGAGCTGTATTGAACTTGCAAGCATTCTAACCTTAGACCGATTGGCTTTGAATGAAAGGTTTATCGCCATTTTTAGAGACGATTTTTTTAGCATATGAAAAAATTAATACTGCTATGGCTTGCCATATGTGCGGTTTCATTGGTGTCGATAGGCTATACCTATGAATTATTTATTAGCCCTGTTTGGGTGGTAAATGCATTCACTGCCTATGGCATGATTTTAATGCGGAAGCATTTAAGCCACGATTTACTGATCGTACTCTATGCTTTTAGTGCGATTTTTGTGGCTTCGCTGATGGTCGATCCCGCCAAGACATTAGAGGATAAATTTCTCCTGTGTGCGATTTCGGCATTTCAAATTTGGGTATTTATTAAAGCCTATTTGGCACTGAGCCATTTAAAAAAGCACCGCTTTAAACGAACCCTGATGCTAACTGTTCCGAGTATCGTGGGTGCTTTTGCAGGCAGTCTATTATTCGTGGCATGCTTTCAGATGGACAACCAATACTTTGCCTTTGTTGATTATTTTCTAGAGCAATTTGCAACAAGTTTGGCTGTGGTGTGTTTATTATTTGGTGTTCAGCGCTGGATGAATGTACCGTGGATAGATTATGGCTATCTGATCGTGGCATTGGCCGTGCAATATGTGATCTCAAATGATCAGATCTTCTATGCCTGCATGGTCTTGCCTTTATTGATGTGTTATTACGCGATCAAATACGACCTCAAAACTTTTTGCTGGCTGATTGGTTTAATGACGCTGATCTGTGGCTGGTATGGTGCCATGCCATTGGCTGGGGAATATTGGTCAGATGCACAGGTACATATGCTCTCGCGGATCAGTTCTTATCGTTTGGCATTGGGTATTTATCTGATCATTTTTCTGTTTATTTGTGAGCTATATGCACGAAATAAACGCCTGTATTTGGCTTTGCAACGTGTAAGTTTTTGCGATGAGTTGACGGGGCTGAAAAATCGCCATGCTTTTAAAGAACAAATATTTATAGAGGGTGCGGTTGATAAAGGCTGTGTCATTTTGCTCGATGTCGATAATTTTAAAAAAATTAATGACCAATATGGACACCAAATGGGGGACAGTGTTTTGGTGCATTTGGCAAAAATCTTAAAAAATTGTAGTCCACGCGCGAGTTTTATCAGTCGCTGGGGCGGTGAAGAATTTTTAATTTTGCTTGAAGGTGCCGATTTGGAACAGGGTAAAATGTTGTGTGAAACGATTTTGGAACGCTGTGAACATGTACCGTTTCGAAAAAATCAATTAAGGCTAGATGTCAGCTTTAGTATGGGCTTGGCCGAGTTTCAACAGTTGAGTTTATCCAATTACTCCACGACTCTACAACATGTCGATGCCTGCTTATATCAGGCGAAATCACAAGGGAAAAATCAGTTTGTTTATCAAAAGATTATTCCGTTGGCAGAAAGCAGCATTGCGGTCTAAATCGGCATAAAAAAAAGATGCCGAGAAGGCATCTTTTTTAGCATTTAATCAACGATTAAGCTGCTTTTTTGAACCAAGAAAAGAAACCTTTTTTCTCAGCTTTCGCTGCTTCAGCTTTTTTCTCTGCACATTTTTTAGCACAGTCTTTTTTCGCTTCAGCTTTTACTTCTTCAGTTTTAGTTTCAACAGCTTCTTTTGCATCAGTTGCTTTTTCTACAGCTGCATCTTTTGCTTCAACAGTTTTTGCAACGACAGCATCTTTAGTTGCTACAGTTTTTGCTACAGTCGCGTCTTTTGCTGCAACAGTGTTCGCAACAACAGCGTCTTTAGCCGCTACAGTTTTTGCTACAGTTGCATCTTTTACTGCAACTGCAGTTTCTTTAGTTGCTGCTGCTTTTTCTACAACTGCTTTTTTCATGTCAGCAGTTTTTGCTTTAGTGGTTTCTTTCACTGTTAAAGTTTTAGTTTGAGTCGCTTTTTCTGCAACAGCCACTTGAGTTTTAGCAGCATCTTTAGTTGCTTGAGCAGCAGCTACAGTTGCAGTTTTTGCTTGTGCAGCTTGAGCTTTTACAGCTTCAACAGCAGTCGCAGGTTTTTGTTCTACAGCAGTAGTTGCCATAGCAGAAGTTGTAGCAGCAACTAAAGCAACAGCTAAAGTAGTTTTGATCGCGTTCATAGTCATCACTCTATAAAACTTAGTTAAAATAAGGCATTGTAAATTTTATGCCTTATCAACAGTACTTAGGTTACACGGCACAGAGTGAGGGATTCGATTGTGTGAATATTCCACCAATGTTACAAACGGATAACATGGTGTTACGCAGAAAAACAAACAAAAACAGCGTACATTCCACAGCATTCGAAATTTTCAATTCAAAGCTGATTTAAAATCACTGTTAAAGCCGTTATGGTGAATATACATTTCCGCCATTGGTATGGCATAAAAAAAACGTCGCATGAGGGATAACGACAGATGCAGCAGATTATTTGTTATAAACAGCTCCCTGTGTGGACGCAGCAGTCGATTCCACAAGGTTTTAAACAACAGCACAATACCAAAGCAGGCACATGGGCAAAACTCACCGTGCTGCAAGGTGAAGTAAATTTTGCCATGTTAGATGCGTCTGGAAATGTCCTCTCGACGCATGTATTTAGTCCAGACCTACCACCGCCGTTTATCGAACCACAGGCGTGGCACAAGATTGTCTCTGCGAGTGATGATGTGCAATGTCAGTTAAGTTTTTATTGCTTAGCACAGGATTATTTTTATAAAAAGTATCAGCTCAGCCCAACACACTCAGAACTTTTGGCAGCAACACCATATTTGCAAGGTGGTCGAGCTTTGGATGTCGGCTGTGGTCAGGGGCGTAATTCGCTGTACTTAAGTCAGTTGTCTGAGCAGCGTTTTGAGGTGGATGCATGGGATGTGAACCCACACAGTTTGTACAAGCTGCAAGAGGTAATCGCTGCGGAAGGCATTGAAAATATTCATGTACAGCAGCGTGATCTAAACGCTGACCCAAGCATTACAGGTACATACGACTTTATTTGCTGTACCGTGGTGATGATGTTTTTAGAGGCCAATACAGTCAAGCCGCTGATTCAGCAGATGCAGCAAGCGACAAGTGTAAATGGCTATAACCTGATCGTCTGTGCGATGGATACGCCTGATTTACCTGCGCAGCCTGACTTTCCATTTAGCTTTAAAGCAGGAGAGTTAAGTGCGTTGTATGAAGGCTGGAATATTGTGAAATACAATGAAAATGTCGGTGAGCTGCATCGGGTGGATGCTGAAGGGCAGCGGATTCAACAGCATTTTGCGACTTTGTTGGCGCAGAAAATTTAAGCCAAGAATTGTAGGATGTTGAGTTGAAGGATTGGTGATCAACTCAACACTTACTTTACTTAAATTGGAAAAAGGGAACCATTTTTGAGCTAGTCATGGTGTATGTGTACTTAGAAAATTCAACCAATTGAATATGATCATACTCTGATTTAAGGCTGATAAATAAAGCCTAAAGCTTTTAAAGGCAATTGAATGATGTCGATTGTGAGTGTTAAAGGCAATAGTGGTAATTCTGCCAATTTTTCCTGCCCTGACTTTTTGACATAGCCACTTTGGTCTTCGTAATGCTGGATACGGATCTTATATGGATGGCTTAAGGGCTTTAAATCTGCGGCATTCGCAACTTTTGGGTAAACCGTACCTGCAATTTCTAAGTTAAAGAGATGATCTTGCTGTTCTGCCTTTGAACAATCACATGGTGCTACGCCATATTGGTTGAATAATGCCCTTTCCGTAGGACTTAGTGTTCCATTGGGAGGCGCATAATAAAATTTAAAGCTTCCGCTAAATTTAGTGCTGTTCGGGCTCGGAGAATTAAAGTCAAGTTCTCGATGGAGACGAATATATTGTGGATTGAGTTGGCTAATCAGTTGAATAAAATCAGCACCGCCTTTATTGATCACATAGCTGTATTTATTGCCTGCGACTACGATGCTATCGATTGGTTCATTGGGTATTGCTTTAGCGGGTTTGCCAAATGCGATCACATCATCTTCAAGGATTGTTCTCCATGCATATTTTGTTTCGTATTTTTGAAACAGATCACGGGAGAGTTCACCGATTTCATTATTTGTAGCGCAAGCTGTAAGAAAAATAAAAGTGCTTAGGCAGCTCATCTTTAAGAGGTAGTGAAGTCGTTTATTTATCATTGTTATGCATATTTAAGTTTTAGTTCAGGCCTTACCATAATTCAAAAATCGCTGAAAATCGAGAATTAACGTATTAACTTTAAAAATATGCTGAGGCGTTTTTACGGTTTGTTTAGCACGGTTTTTTGTTGAAGATTTTTGAACAAAATTTATTGCACTATGAAATTTCCCTCTCCTTTTAAGGAGACTTGCGCAGAATACCGCTCAGGGATAGGATTTATATGAAAAATTTCCCCTCATCCTCTTGTGGTGCATGCTGCTCACCCCAGAGGGAGAAGGGGCTTCTAGTATTATTCATGCGAGTTTAGTTAACAAATAAAAAACCCCGCAATAAGCGGGGTTTCTTTTATCTCAGTATTTAATTAAAAATTAAACACGTTCGATAATGGTCGCGATACCTTGACCCAAACCGATACACATAGTCGCAAGACCGATTTGCGTATCTTGCTGTTCCATTACGTTCAACAATGTTGTTGTGATACGCGCACCAGAACAACCCAATGGGTGACCCAGTGCAATCGCACCACCGTTCAAGTTTACACGGTCTTGTTGGTCATAAATGCCTAAGCCTTTAAGAACAGACAAACCTTGCGCAGCGAACGCTTCATTCAATTCAAACGTTTGGATGTCAGCAATTGACAAGCCAGCACGTTTAAGCGCTTTTTGAGTTGCTGGTACAGGACCATAACCCATGATCGCAGCATCACAGCCTGCAACCGCCATAGAACGAATCACAGCACGTGGCTTAAGACCTAAAGCTTGAGCACGTTCAGCAGACATCAGCAACATTGCAGAAGCACCATCAGACAAAGCTGAAGATGTTGCAGCAGTTACTGTACCGCCTTTCGGATCGAATACTGGACGTAAAGCTTGGAATGCTTCAAGGTTTGCATCAGGACGAATCACTTCATCGATATCGCACAGAATTTTGAAGCCATTCGCATCGTGACCTTCAACGCCCACGATTTCATTTTTGAAACGACCTTCTTGTGTTGCAGCCCAAGCACGGCGGTGTGATTCAACACCAAACGCATCTTGTTCTTCACGCGAAATACCGTTCATACGACCTAACATTTCAGCTGTTAAGCCCATCATGTTAGATGCTTTTGCATAATGCTTAGACGCTTCTGGGTTGATGTCGATGCCGTGCATCATGCCAACGTGACCCATGTGCTCTACACCACCAATGATGAAGATATCACCTTGGTTGGTTGCAATTTGCGCAGCCGCTGTGTGGATTGCTTGCATAGAAGAACCACAAAGACGGTTCACTGTTTGACCTGCAACAGTCTTTGGAAGATCAGCCAATAACGCAATGTTACGACCAATGTTCATACCTTGCTCTAGGGTTTGGTTTACACAGCCCCAGATTACGTCTTCAACTTCATTGGTATCAAACTGGTTACGAGCAACAAGCGCGCGTACTAATTCAGCAGATAAGCTGTCAGCACGTACGTTACGGAACATACCATTTTTGGTTTTACCCATTGCTGAACGTACGCCATCAACGATGACAACGTCACGTGGATTTAAAGTAGCCATTCACGTTGCTCCTTAACCGTAGAATTTTTTGTTGTTTGCAGCCATGTCACGCAACATTTGTGGCGCTTCATAAGCCTTACCTAAATACGCATATTTGTCGCAAAGCGCTACGTATTCAGCGACACCTGTTTGGTCGATGTAACGGCATGGACCACCACGGAATGGAGGGAAACCTACACCCATGATCATCGCCATATCTGCTTCAGCAGCAGTCGCTACGATATTGTCTTCTAGGCAACGAACAGTTTCGTTACAGAACGTCAGCATCATACGGTCAATGATTTCTTGCGCATCAAATTCACGTTTTTCCGCAGTTGCAACAGAAGCCACAAGTTCGTAAGCCACTGGATCAACCACTTTGGCTTTCTTACCTTTACGGTCAAGTTCGTATTTGTAGAAACCAACGTCATTCTTTTGACCCAAACGTTTTGCTTCGTACATTGTTTGAATTGAACCTTTGAAGTCAGGCTTCATGCGGTCAGGGAAACCTTCTGCCATTACTTCCGCACCGTGTACGCCTGTGTCGATACCCACAACGTCGATGAGGTAAGCAGGACCCATTGGCCAGCCGAATTTTTCCATGACTTTGTCGACTTGTTGGAAGTCAGCACCGTCTTTCAATAGAAGGTCAAATGCACCAAAGTAAGGGAACAATACGCGGTTCACCAAGAAGCCTGGGCAGTCGTTAACCACGATTGGTGTTTTACCCATTTTCTGAGCAAGAACTACAGTCGTTGCAATCGCTTCAGCAGACGTCTTTTCACCACGGATCACTTCTACCAATGGCATCATGTGAACTGGGTTAAAGAAGTGCATACCTACGAAGTTTTCAGGACGTTGTAGGTTTTCAGCCAAACGTGTGATTGAAATTGTTGACGTGTTAGACGCAATGATCGTGTTGTCACGAACATTTTTCTCAGTTTCAGCAAGTACGATACCCTTAACTTTAGGGTTCTCTGTTACTGCCTCAATCACGATGTCCACTTCTTTAAACTCGTCATAGCTTAAAGTCGGACGGATGCGCGCAAGAGTTTCACCCATTTTCGCCGCAGTCATTTTTTTGCGATCAACTTGTTTAGTCAACAATTTGTTCGCTTCAGACATACCTAACGCCAATTGTGGGTTACCAATGTCTTTCATGATGATTGGTGTGCCTTTGCTTGCCGCTTGGTAAGCAATACCACCACCCATGATACCCGCGCCTAATACAGCGGCTTGGTTGACAGGGTGAGCACCTTTTTCATATTTCTTCGAAGTTTTCTTCACAATTTGGTCGTTAAGGAATAAACCAATTAACGCACCTGCTTGTGGAGTCACAGCCGCTTTAGCAAAACCTTGCGCTTCGATTTTCAATGCTTCATCACGTGGAAGGCTTGCACCTGCTTGTAATGAGTCTAGAAGAAGTTTTGGCGCTGGGTATTGTGCAGGGTTTGCTTTAGCAAGCACTGCACCTTTCGCTGTATTGAATGCCATCATTTGTTCAAGCATGTTCAATTTAACAGGATCTAATTTTTCTTGACGTTTTGCTTTCCAGTCTACACGGCCAGCAATCGCTTGTTTCACAAGGTCAATTGCAGCGTCTTGTAGTTTGTCTGCAGCAACAACTGCATCAACAGCACCGTCTTTGAGCGCAGCAGCCGGCTTTTTCGGTGCAGCCATTGCCATCCATTCAACCGCATTGTCGATACCAATCACGCGGCTTAAACGAACCGTACCACCAAAACCAGGGTAGATACCCAGTTTGATTTCTGGAAGGCCAACTTGTGCAGCTTCTGACATCACACGATAGTCACACACTAAGCACATTTCAAAACCGCCGCCCAATGCCATACCATTGATTGCAGCAACTTTAGGAACGTTTAGATCTTCAAACGCATTGAAGATGTCGTGAACAGGCAATGCCCAATCCACAATCGCTTGTTCGCCTTGAGCGAAGTTGTCACCGAATTCAGTGATATCTGCACCCACGATAAATGTAGATTTACCTGAAGTAACGATTAAACCTTTGATGTCACCGTTTGCTTTAACAGCGTCAATTGCAGCTTTAAAATCTTCAATTGTTGCGCGGTTAAACTTGTTGACCGACTCACCTTGTAAGTCAAAGCGGAATTCTGCAATTCCGTCCGAAAGCATTTGGACGGTAATGGCATTGCCAGCGTGGATCATGCCTGATCTCCTTTATTTTGGAGGACTTCTAAGTTGATGTTGTGAAGCGAGTACGCGGTTCCTGCGTACACTTTATGCCTCGCTAATCTTACGATAACTATATCTAAAAAGAACATAACAAGTTGTATCAAGCCGTGACGCTAGGGTCATCAAAATTTCTTTTGGAAATAGCCTTCGGGTCTGCCTTTAAACGCTATCGCTCTAATTAAATATGTTGAAGCTTATGTTTCAGTTCACATTTTTTTATAAATGTAAGCTATAGATTGAGATGCGAATGAAAAATTCAAGAAAAAAGCAAGTGTATTTTTCGGCAGAATGGTCAATTCACTTTTAACATTGTCATCCATCTTTGCTGAGACACAGTGTTCTATGCTGCTTATTTAGGCATCACTGAGCACTATGCTATACTCGCCGCGTTCTCAAAAGTTAATTTTTCATTAAGCACAATGCTTATTAGCACCAGGTCCTCATATGATTAAGTGGATTATCCTGGCGGTCTTTGTCATTTCTGCGTTTTATATTCAGCAACGCGGTAAAGTCCGTCATTCATTTTATCGTCAGTTTTTTGATCATTCGACATTGCTCGCACCGATCAATTTTCTCATGTACATGTTTTCAAAAGTGCCGAGTCAACCTTATATCGACACGCAGCATTTTAAAGATTTAAAAGTCTTAGATGAAAACTGGGAAATGATTCGTGATGAAGCCAAGGCCTTGTATGAAAAAGGGGGTATCAAAGCATCGAGTACTTATGATGACCTTGGATTTAACTCATTCTTTAAAACCGGTTGGAAACGCTTTTATTTAAAATGGTATGACTCAGCTCATCCTTCGGCTGCTGAACTTTGCCCAAAAACTACGGCCTTGTTAAAAAATTTACCTACTATTAAAGCCGCGATGTTTACTGAGTTGGCGCCCGACAGTCGTTTAGTCCGTCATCGAGATCCCTATGCCGGTTCATTGCGTTATCACTTGGGCTTATTGACGCCCAATGACGACCGCTGTTTTATTGATGTCGATGGTCAGCGGTACTCATGGCGTGACGGCGAGAGTGTGGTGTTTGATGAAACCTATATTCACTATGCTGAAAATAAAACGGATCAGAACCGGATCATTTTCTTTGCAGACGTTGAACGGCCATTAAAGTCGAAGTGGATGGAAGCTTTTAACCATTGGTTTGGTAAAAATGTCATGACTGCTGCAAGTTCACCGAATGAAAGCGGTGATAAAACAGGTGGTTTAAATAAAGTATTTGGCTATGTCTATCAAATTCGCATAAAAGCCAAAGCCTTGAAAAAAACCAATCGTTCACTGTATTACTTTTTAAAGTGGTTCCTAATGTTGGGGTTGTTCTTCCTGATTTTTATACGTCCATATTTATTTTAAAAGTAGAATAAATATTGAAAAAATGCGCCCTTAGGGGCGTTTTTTTATGCTGACAGTCAGCGAAATATCAGTTATCGTGCAAGCAGAATAAAAATAATCATGCAGAGCAAATCAGCAAAAGCAGAAATAGTGTTAGCCAGAATAAGCCAGAATCAGAATAAGCCAGAAAAAATGAGCCAATAGACGAGGAATATGATGTTGACGTCCGAACTTAAGCCCATGCAAAACCGTTGAGCTGAAAGAAAAGCGTCATCATCAATGATAGCCAAAACCCAAGGGTGAAAACGGTGGAAGCTTTGCATGCAGGCATGAAGACCTACTGCATAGAAACTCAGTGTAAACGCTTGAAGGGATTGATTTGGCGGGAAGGGTATCCAATTCATGAAAGCAACCAACCAAACATTGATGCATCAAATGCATATTTCGATGCAAGATATAGAACGACGTAAACAGTTGCTTGGCTTGACTGATTTAGAGCTGGCGGAACTGGCTTCGATTGGTGGAATTGTGGCGCCGATCCTCGACAGTATGGTCGATGAATTTTATGAAAATCAGACCTCAATTCCAGAAATTGCAACATTGATTGGTGATCTTGATACCTTGAAGCGTTTGCAACGCGCGCAGCACCAGTATTTATTGGACTTATTTTCCGGGTGCTATGACAGCGCTTATGTGAATAACCGTTTACGGATTGGTTTGGTTCATAAGCGCATAGGTGTAGAGCCGAAGTTGTATCTCTCTGCGGTGCATACCCTAAAGACCATGTTGTTTCGCTTAATTCAGCGAACCTTTAATGATACGGAACAATATCAGCGGATTATTAACACCTTGGAAAAGCTCTTTATGTTCGACACCACATTGGTGGTGGAAACCTATGTATGGAGTTTGATTAATGAGGTGAAGATCTCCCGTGAAAAAATGGAACAGTATGCGCATGCGCTAGAGTTTCGTGCACAAGAAATGGAAGAACTTTCACAGCGTGATCCATTAACAGGACTCTTAAATGTCCGGCATTTATCGACCTTATTGACCAGTATTTTATATACCGCACAGCGTAATCATGAACCTGTAACAGTAGTGTTTATTGATATCAATGATTTTAAAAAGATCAATGATGAACAAGGTCATCCACGTGGAGATCAGGTACTACAAACGGTTGCTGCGGCCATAAAGTCGGTTGCACGTTTAGATGATCATTGCTTCCGTTATGGCGGAGACGAATTTTGTTTGGTCTTGTCTGGTTGCAGTGAAAAGCATGTGGAAGCGAGTTTTATCCCTCGTTTATTAGAAGCGGTGGCTGAAATGGAAGCAGGCTTAAGTTTAAGTATTGGGCTGTGCCAAACAGACCATCAACAAGGCTATGTAGATGCCATGAGCTTGGTACAACAAGCCGATGCTAAAATGTATCAAGAGAAAAAGAATTATAAACGTTTGCAGGAACAACCTATGTCGAAAGAAGCGTGATTCGAGCGTAAAGAAAGCCAAAAATAACAATAGAGGAATAGCGAAACTTGAGCTAAATGGATCTCTATATTCTTGAAAATAATGTGATAAATACGCTTATTTCCTGCAAAAATAAAAGCTGAAATAGCAGATGCATCCTTCAAAATCTTGTATAGAATAAAAGCAGTTGATGGGGGATAAGATGCAAGTTTTTCGTTCAAAAAAAGATTGGTGGGTGGTGGCGTTTATTGTTTGTATGAGCGGTTTACTCATTCAATTATTACTCACCATGCATGCCAAAGGCACGATGCAACAATATCCTCTTCATACCGCGGTGTATATTTTAACGGTATTACTGCTGTGGTGGCCAATATTCAATACACGTTATCAAATTTCCGCTACAGAATTAAACATCCGTAGCATGTTTCTACGTTGGCAGATTCCTTTGCAGGATATCCAACGCATCAGTGCAAGTCAGGATTTGTCTGCGGCACCGGCACTTTCCATTAAACGGTTAAAAATCGAATATATACAGGATGGACAACGCAAATTCGTCATGGTTTCACCCAAAGATCAACAGTATTTTTTGAAGGCCTTAGGTATATATAAATAGATTAAATTAATTTGATATGAAAATATTTGAAATACAAGGGAATAAAAATGACTCCAATAATTCCTTATCATAAAAATCAGAAATTTGGCATTGTTGATGTTGAGCTGAATTTTCTTATTGAATGTAAATATTTCCAAATACTCAAACCTTTCAAATTCAATCAAGGTTGGTTGTGTTTTACTTTAAATGAGCATAAACGCTATGGGTGGATCTATTATGAAAATGGTCAAATTGTTGAAATAGAACCACAATATTTAGCAGTAGATTATGACAGTCAAGAACTCATTGGTGTGCAGTCTGATGATGGAAGCTGGGGGTTTGTAGATTACTCAAATCAACAGTTGATTTCTATGCAGTTTTCAAAAATTCACCCATTCAGTAATCATCGTGCAATTGTGAGTATTGCTCGAAAAAATTTAGGTTCAATCTGGGGTGTGGTAGATGTCAATGGACATTGGACTATTCATGCACAATATCAATATCTTGGTGAAGAACAGTCCGGCTTGCGATGTTTTAAACGCTATGTTCCAAATCAAGGTAATCTTTATGGTTTTGTTTCGGATGAAACCGGGCAGGAAGTGATTTCTGCGCAGTTTAGCAATGCTAGTCATTTTTGTGATGGCATTGCTGTAGTGAGCTTTGGGAAGGGTAAACAACAATATTTTTCTGTGATTAATTCAATGGGAGAAATCATTGCTGATCAGCTCAAACATGCGGAGCTTTGTGCATTTGGCTATAGTTTGATTCAACGGACTAAATACCTAGAATTTATTAATAAAAGTGGTCAAGTTGTTTTAAAGACCAAAGAAACTAAAGTTCATCAGCTGAACTTTTTGAGTAATGAAAATCTCAATCTTATTCCCACAGGTAGACGGGCATTAATTGCGACTCAATATAAAAAGAAATGGGGCTTTTATAAAGTGGATGATTCAGGAGTTAAATTGCAGATTGAACATCAATTCGATGAGTTGAGTGATTACGGATTTCGGCAACAACGCTGCGCAGTATCTATAGATCAGCAAGCAACATATATAGATGAAAATGGAGTAATGAAAGCCTCTTTAGGCTGTACAGATGTATTTATGGATTATCACGGAGCACTATGTACGTTAGTTAAATACAGCTTAGAAAAGCCTTATGCTTTTATGGATCAAGAAGGACAGCGCGTAATTGATTTTAAATATGCTATGCATTTTGGGAATTTTGACGAATCAGGTTTACTTTATGTTTTTAAAGAGAAAGGATGTGATATTAATTCAGGATTTATAGACCAGCATGGCGTGGAATATTGGCAATAAATCCTGAGGTAGGGTTTTATAAAAAATTATTCGATGACCATAAATTTTTGATTTTGAAAATCTAATTGGAGACTATTTTTCTCAGAATATTGTAAAAAATACACCGCCACAATAGGTTCAAGTTCAACCCGTATTTTTCGTGCTAAATGTCGTGCGCCATAACGAATATCATGGTTCTGATAAAAATGTGCTTTGGCTGCATCTGTGAGTTTGATACTGCGTTTTTGATGTTGTAGGCGTTGATTAAGTTTTTCCAGTTCAATCTCCACCAAACGGGGCAAGGCATAATTTTGAACGGGTTGATATTGCAATACACGATCAATACGGTTAATAAATTCAGGGTCGAATTTACGTTGCATGACTTTTTCAATAATGCTGCTGACCGGCACGCTTTTGAGACAAACCTTCTGTATTTTTTCGGGTAAAAAATTTAACTTATCTAGATATTGCTGTGCCGCTTGTGCACCGACATTGCTGGTCATAAAGATCATACAATTACGAAAGTCGATGGTTTTTGTACCTGAGGTTAGGGTTAATTTTCCGCTATCCAGCACATTCATTAAGCCGCGAAGAACTTCGGTTGACGCTTTTTCCAGTTCATCAAAAAGCACGATGCCCGGTCGGGTATGACTACCTGCAATGGCAACTTCATCAAATAAACTATGGCCTTCTTTCGAGCCGACATAGCCCGGAGGCGCACCAGTAATGGCAGCCGCATAATGTTCCTGTGCGAGCGTGTTCATATCAATACGGCAAAAGGCATTAGGTCGGCCATAAATCACTTCACTGATTAAACGCACAGTTTCGGTTTTACCAACACCTGTCGGTCCAAGCATTAAGGTTACGGAGAGCGGTCGTTCAGGACTGGAAAAATCAGCCTTGACCACATGCAGCATTTTTTCAATTTCGTCTAATGCTGCTTCTTGTCCAATGATCCGTTGCTTTAGGCGTTGCATAACGTCATGCGGTTCAAAATGAAAACGCGGCTTACCCATCAAACGGTTTTTTTCAGCAGTGCTCTGCGTCGAAGTTGTCGGGTGTACGACATGGATGGCGGGATTGGCGTTCGTCATGCATCATGTTCCTAAAGCGTGATGTTTCGAGCATAGCAAATTTAGAATTTTGCATTAATAGCTTTTAGCAATCAGATCATTGCTATGAGCAACAATAAATTTGCGGGATTGCTTGAAAATGTAGGTAAAAGCATCACATCATGTCAAAGAGCAATATCGAAGACGGAACAAGGCAAAAGTGAACGAAAACGCACGCGAACATATTGAAAAAATTCTTGCCAATATGACGACTCTACCCGGTGTTTACCGCATGCTGGGTAAAGATGGTGAGTTGCTGTACGTGGGTAAAGCAAAGAATTTAAAAAATCGTGTGTCGAGTTATTTTGTGAAAACCATTGAGCATCCCAAGACGCAAGCCTTGGTCGCCCGTATTTATGATATTGAAACCTTGGTGGTGCGTTCTGAAACGGAAGCCCTATTGCTCGAACAAAACCTGATTAAGCTGCATCGTCCACCGTATAACATCATGCTGCGTGATGATAAGTCTTATGTTTATATTTTTATCTCTGCCGATAAACCCTATCCACGAATTGCCGCAGGACGTGGGAAAGGTAAGCATCAAGCTGGTAAGTTTTTTGGGCCTTATCCGAGTGCTTATAACGCGCGTGATACTTTGGTGGTGCTGCAAAAATTGTTTAATGTGCGTCAGTGTGAAAATAGCTATTTTTCGCAGCGTAAACGACCATGCTTGCAATACCAAATTAAGCGCTGTTCCGCGCCTTGTGTGGGGTTGATCTCACCCGAAGATTACAAAGAAGATGTCAATAACTCGATTCGGTTCTTACATGGCGACACCAAAGAGCTCAATCAAGAGCTGATTGGGAAAATGGAAGCTGCGGCAGAAGCTTTGGAGTTTGAAAAGGCAGTGTTTTATCGTGATCGTATGGCACTGCTACGTGATGTGCAAACTCAGCAAGCGATTTATAAAGTCAAAGGCGAGGCAGATATCATTGCCATTGCTTATCAAGCCGGTGTGACCTGTGTGCAAATCATGCATGTGCGCAATGGCAAAATGCTCGGCGGAAAGAGTTATTTCCCTGATATGCAGGGTGATGATCTAGGTCAAATGCTCTCGGACTTCATTGCCAATTTCTACTTTCAAGTTGCAGATGAGATTCCAACTGAACTCATCATCAATGTCGATATTCCAGATCGCAAAGACATGGAAGATGCACTACATCAACACTTTGATAAAAAAATTCAAATCAAACATAAAGTGCGTGAAACCCGTGCAGAGTGGCAAGAGCTTGCACAAATGAATGTGCAGCACGCCATTAAAGGTAAATTGGCCGATCATTTTGAATTGAATGAGCGCTTTCATCAGTTAGAGCAAGTCGTTGGGCGGCCGATTGACAGTATTGAGTGTTTTGATATTTCTCATACCATGGGTGAGGCAACCATCGCGTCTTGTGTGGTGTTTGATGCTGGAGGTGCAAGAAAGCGCGACTATCGCCAATTTTCCATCAATGACATCACCGAAGGCGATGATTATGCTGCAATGCGTCAAGCACTGACCCGCCGCTATAAAAAGCATATGTTGCCCGATTTGCTATTAATTGACGGGGGAAAAGGTCAATTACACATGGCGATGGAAGTCATGCAAGAACTCGAGCTCGATGCCTTTATGGTCGGGGTGTCCAAAGGTGAGGGGCGTAAACCAGGTTTGGAAACTTTGCACTTTACCGATGGTGAAAAAATTCAATTGCCCGAAGACCATAAAGCCCTGCATTTGATTCAACAGGTTCGTGATGAAGCCCACCGATTTGCCATTACCAAACACCGAGCGAAACGAGATAAAAAGCGCGGCTCATCGGTACTTGAGGTGATTCCGGGCTTAGGGCCAAAACGTCGTCGGGATCTGTTGACCCATTTTGGTGGCATTCAGGGGGTACTCAAAGCTTCTGAAAATGATTTAAAACTAGTGCCGGGCTTAGGCGATGTGATGGCACGTACCATTTATAAAATTCTGCATGAATAGAGTGAACTAGCCCCAATCGATGACGGGTCAATTCTGAATTTGCCAAAATGCTCATTGACGCATGAGTCACTAATCATTCACATCATTCGATTTTTATACAATGATATAAAAATCAAAAAAATGATCAGGGATGATGATGTCACTCGCACAGTTGTATCAACATATTGAACACAATGAATGGGTTGAGATTCCAGAAGGATGGTTGCAAGGGCGTACGATCTATGGCGGCTTAGTGGCTGGCATGATGATGCACAAAGCCGTTGCCATCATTGCAGATCCGCAGCGACGTTTACTCAGTTGTAATGTGACCTTTGTTGGGCCAGTACAATTGGCGCCCGTGCGTTTAAGTGCGGAAATTTTAAGACAGGGCAAATCCGTCACCACCATCGAAGTTCGAATTTGGCAAGATGATGCCGTACAAAGCATTTTATTGGCGAGCTTTGGTGTTCCACGTGAATCAAGCATTGTCGTCAATCAGGAGCGTCAAGCACCCGATTTTCCTGAAGTGAGCAGCTTAAAGATAGCCGAACATCATCCACTTGCACCCCAGTGCTTTCAGCAAATGGATTTGGCCTGGGTAGATGGGCAGTATCCGTGTACAGCAAGTCAAAAGCCTGACTTTAGTGGTTGGATGCGTTTTAATCCAGAACGCCACGATAACCGTAAGATGACCGTAGCTGATTTACTGGTCTCGATGGATATGTGGCCGCCCGGCGTGCTGCCTATGTACAAAACCATGGCACCTGCGAGTTCTTTAACGTGGACGTTGACCTATGTGCATCCCTTGCAATCAAACTTACATAATTGGTTTAAATATAAAGTATTTACCGATTATGCAGCGGATGGTTACGCTACGGAATATGCTCATTTATGGGATGAAAATGACCAGTTGATTGCGATTGCGCGACAGACTGTTACGGTGTTTGCCTAGTGACACTGCGGGGCATTTCGTATAAAGTGAGTGCAACTAACGATGGATAAATCCTCAAATTATTCTGCATTTTCATCGTGCATGAGGGGAAAACTGGGGTGTCTATGACAACAGGTCGAATCCTGAATATTCCTAATATTTTAACATTGGCACGAATTGCTTTAATTCCTGTGTTTTTGTTGGTGGCGTATTGGCCACCTGCAATGGGCGTGGGTGAGCATGCTGCAAGCATGTCACGTCATATATTGCTGACCGCTATTTTTGTGATCGCAGCTGTCACGGACTGGTTTGATGGCTACCTTGCGAGAAGTTTAAATCAGACTTCAGCATTTGGGCGTTTTCTCGATCCTGTTGCAGATAAACTGATGGTCGCAACTGCGTTGATCGTCTTGGTGCAATGGCAACCGACCATTTCGATGGCCTTTGCAGCGATTGTAATTATTTCACGTGAAATCACGGTGTCTGCGCTACGTGAGTGGATGGCTGAATTAGGCGCACGTACCAGTGTTGCGGTTTCAACCGTTGGTAAATATAAAACAGCATTTCAGATGATTGCGATTTCAGTGTTCTTGCTAAATTGGCAACCCCTAGAAATGTTGGCGTATGGATTGCTCTATACAGCCGTAGTTTTAACGTTATGGTCGATGTTTATATATTTGAAAGCCGCATGGCCGTATTTAAAGCAACCTTGATTTAAAGTAAGTTATTAAAAGCTCCGTGATCGGGGCTTTTTTATTGCCGAGTTTTTAGAAAAAATTGAGGGGGTTGACTAGTTTGAATAGCGCTTCATTTGATTAGAGCTTGAAGTTAAATGTGAGATGTTAGCGCAAATTTTGGATAAAAAAATTCCCAGATTTTGGGGGAAATCTGGGAAGGAAAATCGGGGTTACTTATCGCTATTATGGAAGATGTTTCCATCTTCTTGATTGCTATTATAGGAAAGCAGATTTAGAGATACATGGAGTTTATTGTAGTGTAATGTTGTGTTTTATTGAGAAATGTATCACAAATTTACATTAATAATTTTTGATACAAATTGGCCAATAACTTTGGTAGGTTTTGTTTGGATTTAAACAATAAAAATCGATATATGTTATGGAAAAAATACAATTAACATTATTTAAATAATAAATTCATTTATTTAAGTTTAAATAAAATTGATCAATAGATAAAAGATATTTCAGCAATGATGAAGATCATTTCTGAATGAAAACTTACACAGACGTCATCTTTGTTTTGCGAAAATAGCAGTGCTCCGAAGCAAAAAAAGGAGTCCTTTCAGACTTTATTTTGAAATTACGCACTTCGCTTGTCTTGCGTAATCTATAGAGTAGTAAAAAAAATCCCCAAATTTGGAGATTCTTTTCAATTAAAGCCTACGCGCAGCATAGCTGCTTGTCTTGCGGCGTGGCAGTACTCCTAAGCACAAAAAAAGGAGCCCCTTTGGACTCCTTCATGACATTTGAAGCTACGCGCTTCGCTTGTCTTGCGTAATTTTTAGAGCAATAAAAAAGAATCCCCAAGATTGGAGATTCTTTTCAATTAAAGCCTACGCACAGCATAGCTGCTTGTCTTGCGGCGTGGCGGAGCAGTGCTCCGCTTTATCACGCCTCAGGCTTTAGGCCTTCGGCTTTTTCTAAAGATTCATCATTGCTGAAGAATTTTTCACGCTGTTCTTCAAGAAACTTTTTTGCATCTGGTTCAAACACATTCAAACGCTTTTCGTTGATTAATGTTGTTTGGTGTTTTAGCCATTCTTGCCAAGCTTGTTTAGATACCGTATCAAACAATTCTTGTCCCTTCGCACCCGGGAATGGTGCAAAGTCTAAACCTTCCATTTCAGCCTGATATTTACGGCAAAAAACTTGTCGAGACATATCAATACTCCATTTAACTTGAAAAAGTTATGCGTAAAGTTTTTCTAAACGTGCGTGTGCGCGTTCAATTGCTGCTTCAACTTGAGCAGGTGCAGTACCACCAATGTGGTTACGTGCATTGACAGATGCTTCAAGTGTTAATGCTTTTTCGAAGACATCGGCCTGAATCAAGTCAGAGAACTGTTGAAGTTGCTCAAGGGTTAATTCTGAAAGATCTTTGCCTTCTTGAACACCGAGAGCAACTGCTTTACCCACAATCTCATGTGCATCACGGAATGCCACGCCATTTTTAACGAGGTAGTCGGCAAGGTCAGTTGCAGTTGAGAAGCCACGCAGCGCTGCTTCACGCATGATGTCAATGTTTGGCACTAGTGCAGGGATCATGTCGGCAAATGCCATGAGTGAGCCACGAACAGTATCAATTGCATCGAATAGTGGTTCTTTATCTTCTTGGTTGTCTTTGTTGTATGCCAAAGGTTGACCTTTCATTAGGGTCAATAGGCTCATCAAGTCACCATATACACGGCCAGTTTTACCACGAATCAACTCAGGAACGTCTGGGTTTTTCTTTTGCGGCATGATTGAAGAGCCAGTGCAGAAACGGTCAGGAATGTTCACAAATTTGAACTGAGCCGATGTCCAAAGAATCATTTCTTCTGACATACGTGATAAATGCATCATGATGAGTGATGCTGCAGCATTGAATTCAATACCAAAATCACGGTCAGATACAGCGTCCAAAGAGTTTTCAGCGACAGCTTCGAAACCTAGTAATTCTGCAGTGAATGCGCGGTCGATCGGGTAAGTTGTTCCTGCAAGTGCAGCAGAGCCTAAAGGTAGGCGATTTACACGTTTACGGCAGTCAATTAAACGTTCTGAGTCACGTACCAGCATTTCAAACCATGCCATTAAATGGTGACCAAAAGTCACTGGCTGTGCAGTTTGTAAATGCGTGAAGCCCGGCATGATGGTATTGGTATTTTTCGCCGCTAAGCCTAGGATGCCTTTTTGTAATTTTTTCAATAATTCTAAAATCGCATCGATTTCGTCGCGAACATACAGACGGATATCGGTTGCAACTTGGTCATTACGACTACGACCGGTGTGTAGTTTTTTACCTGTAATACCGATACGTTGAGTCAAGCGTGACTCAATATTCATGTGCACATCTTCTAGGTCAATGCGCCATTCGAAGTTACCCGCTTCAATTTCTGCTTTAATGGTGTTTAAGCCATTAATAATATCGTCACGCTCTTGTTCAGTCAGAACGCCGACTTTTGCAAGCATGGTTGCATGTGCAATTGAACCTGCAATATCTTGTTTATAAAAGCGTTGGTCAAACTGTACAGATGCTGTAAATTCAGCAACAAAAGCGTCAGTAGCTTCGGAAAAACGACCGCCCCACATGCCTGAAGTTTGGGCTTGTGACGGATTTGAGGAATTAGAAGATGTGGTCATGTCGGCTCAATAAGATAAAAAGCATAGAACTGAGCAAGAGTATAGCAAATTCGAACCCAGTTGCCGAAGGGCAAGTTGATCAAACTTTTAGACAAGGTTTGGGCCTATGACAATTTCTGTATTTTCAAGAAAAATGGGCCGCTGGCATTATTTGTGGGAGCTTTTTCTTGCGGGTAATATTGTGGCGTTGGTCTTGGCTTTGGCACAAGCTCATTCGTGGCAAGCCTTAAGTGTTTCCAGTGTCATGCAGCATGTGTTGTTTATTAACTGGATTTTATTGGCATTTGCTGCATTTTCAGAGCTATTGCAGAGCAAGACGCGTGGTTTAAGCATGAAAATGCTCATGTTTAGCGGGTTTGTTTTATTGCAAGCTTTGGTGTTATTCACCACCATAACTTTAAATGTTTTGATCTATTTTGGTGAAAATTTCAGTTTAGCTGGTTTGAGTGCAGACGTTTTAACTGCTGGTGTTGTTTTAAATCTGAGCTATGGGGTATTACTTGGGGCATTTTGTTTTCGATATTTATATTTAAGAGAACAGTGGGGTCGACAACATCATAGTGAATTAAACTCACGCATTCAGGCTATGCAAGCTCGGATTCATCCACATTTTTTATTTAATAGCTTAAACAATGTGATTAGCTTGATTGCGATTGACCCAGATAAAGCGGAGCAAATGCTACTGAATTTATCTCGATTGTTCCGTGCAAGTTTTCAAGAATTGAAGTTGGTAAGTCTCAAAGATGAGATCGATCTGTGTCAGCGTTATTTGGCCATTGAACAAATGCGTTTAGGTGATCGGCTTAAGGTGGAGTGGAAACTAGAAGGTATTGAACAATACGCTCAAGTACAAATTCCACTATTAACTTTACAACCTTTATTAGAAAATAGTATTTTTCATGGAGTTGAAAAGATTTTGACAAAGAGTACGATAAATATATTGATTGAAATATTACAAAATCAAATTAATATCGTTATTACAAATCCCTATACACAGGATACAATTAAATTACGTCAGGGGAATGGTATTGCCATCGAAAACGTGAAACAGAGACTTGAGGCATATTATGGTCAGCATGTCACTTTTCAAACCTACGCAGGCGAGGGAATGTATACGACTGTGGTGCAATATCAATATAAATAGAAATCTCAGTTGACCAATAAAAATAAATGATGTTAACGAGATAAGGAGGAGAAATGGACATCCTAATCTGTGATGATGAGCCTCTAGCAGTAGAGCGATTGTCACGTTTAGTCACTCAACTTGGACATCAAGTGGTTGCGAAAGCTTCACATGGTCAACAAGCGATTGACTTGGCTCAAAGCCTCGAGCCTGATGTCATCTTACTAGATATACAAATGCCTGAAATGGATGGGTTGACTTGCGCGAAATTGTTGCGTGAATTAGACCCCATGCCTGCTATTATTTTTTGTACTGCATATGATCATCATGCACTTGATGCATTTAAATCGAATGCAGAGGGATATTTACTAAAACCAGTTATGCAACAGGAATTGCAGCAGGTTTTAGATCATTTAACTAAATTAACCCAAGCTCAATTGAGCACGATAAAACAAAAAGAAAATATGGACGAAATTAAAATCAGCCGCCATCAAATCGCGGCAAAGACCTATCGTGGTGTAGAGTTGGTACCTGTGGAAAATATTTACTATTTTCTTGCAGATCAGAAATATGTCACTGTTCGGCACAAAAATGGCAGCGTACTCATTGATGAAACGCTGAAAGATTTAGAGCATGAATTTGGTGATCGCTTTATACGCATCCATCGTAATGCCTTGGTGTCTGTGAGCTTTTTAGATGGTTTAGAAGTCGTAAGCTCAGGGCAATATCAGGTGCGTTGTCGAGATTTAGAAGAACGTTTGGCGGTCAGCCGTCGACATTTACCGAATTTACGTGAGCGAATACAAAAATTATAGGGCAAGGGGCAAAGCACATTGCGAATTAAGCTTGCATTTTCAACTGAGCAAGTTAAGTTTAGAATAATAGCCCTATAGACTGTATTTAAAAATTTATGAATATCCTTAAGATCGCAACTCGACAAAGCCCGCTTGCACTTTGGCAGGCGGAACATATTCGTGCACGCTTAGAAGCACTTCATGCAAATTTGAAAGTTGAGTTGGTGACCTTTGTGACTCAAGGTGACAAGATTCTAGATACCCCTTTAGCCAAAATTGGGGGGAAAGGATTATTTGTAAAAGAATTAGAAGCGGCGTTGTTGGATGGTCGTGCAGACTTGGCAGTTCATTCGATGAAAGATGTGCCAATGGCTTTGCCTGAAGGTTTAAGCTTGGCCGTGATTTGTGAGCGTGAAGACCCATTAGATGCTTTCGTTTCAAATACCTATAACAGTTTTGATGAGTTGCCACAGGGTGCGAAGGTGGGAACGTCGAGCTTGCGCCGCAAATGCCAAATTTTAAAACAACGTCCAGACCTTGAGATTATTGATCTGCGTGGCAATGTGGGTACGCGTTTATCTAAACTCGATGCGGGTAACTATGATGCGATTATTTTGGCCAGTGCAGGGTTGAAGCGTCTGGGTTTAGGAGAGCGTATTCGTCATACTCTTGAGCCTGTTGTGAGTTTACCTGCAGTTGGACAAGGTGCATTGGGCCTAGAATGTCGTAGCCAAGATCAAACTGTATTGGATTTAATTTTGCCCTTAATGCATACAGAGACCAATGCTTGTGTACGCGCAGAACGTGCATTTAATGCATATCTAGAAGGTGGCTGCCAAGTACCGATTGCAGGTTATGCAACCTTAGAAAATGGTCAGATTCATTTAGAAGGTCGTGTCGGTAGTGTTGACGGTCAAACCTTGTTGAAAGCACAGCAAGTAGGTCTTCCTGAACAAGCTGAACAGCTCGGTGTCAAATTGGCACAAGACTTGTTAGCCCAAGGTGCAGGTGAAATTTTAAAGGCACTGTATTAATACATGCTTTTTATCAATACACGTCCAGCAGATCGTGCAACGCAGCTTAGCTTGACGCTGCGCTCTGCGGGTGTTGCTGTGGCTGAGCTTCCATTACTTGAGCTCAAGCCACGAGCATGGTCAGAAGCATTGGCAGCGTGCTACGCCCAGTTGAGTGCTGCGGATGTATTGGTTGTGGTGAGCCCTTCTGCGGTTACCTTTGGAATGCAAGGTTTGCGTAAGGCAGGTATTTCATTAGAGCAGCTCGAACATATTCAATGGGTTGCAGTCGGTGATGCAACTGCAGCAAAGCTGGCTGATTATGGCATTCACAGTGTCGTACCGCAGGTGGAAACCTCGGAGGGAATGCTCACCTTAAGCCATGTAGAACAATTAGAGGCCAGGGCTTGTGTTGCGTTTTGGCGCGGTGAAGGTGGTCGTCAATTTATGATGCAGCAGTTGCTAGCACGTGGCATTCAGGTTCTCAATTTTGTGCTATACGAACGGCATCTACCGGAAGAGACCACTCAAAAAGTAAAAACACTCATTTCTGAACATCAGTTGTCATCTCCATATTGTATGTTGATCACCAGTGAGGCCAGTTGGCTCAATTGGCTTGACCTGATTCAGTCGCATTTATCAGTACTGCGCCATGCACATTTTTTAGTTTTAGGTGTAAGGTTGTTCGAGCTACTTGAGCAAAGTCGTATAACACTGAACAAAGATTTTAAAATTATTCAACTCGAAGATTTAAACGCGACACACATATTGCAGCATGTGCAAGTCGTGCAGGGAAATACATGAAGAAGTTGTTTGTCGTTGTGGTCATTGTCGCCGTACTTTGGTTGGCTAAACTCAGTTTTGACCTATTTCAAGTCAATGCTCAACAAACCGAACTGATGCAACAGCAAACTTTATTGCAACAGCGCAATGCAGGTTTGAATGATCAGGTCGTGGCTTTGAAACGTCAGTTGAGCGGCACAACGACCGAGATGTCGGCTGCAACGACATCGAATGCTTCGATTGCTGCTGAGGCGACCCATAGTATTGAGCCAATGATGGTTGTTGGCCAGCAACTTGATTTGATTGAATTTGCCATGCAGCAACAACAATTTGCTGTTGCTTTGGAAAAATTAAACCAATTAGATCAACAATTAGACCAGTTGAGCTTGGCACCTGCACTGCGCATGAGTTTGCATCAGGTAATTCAAAAAGACCGTGAAACCTTAAAGCAATATGTGACAGAGCGTCAGTTGCAGTCTGATAAAGTGAAAAATACTCTGCAATCGATCGATCAATTGTTAGAAAAAGAAATATTAAAGCCCTATAGTTCAAAAGAGCAGCAAAAAGGTCTTTCTTTTTGGCAAAAATGGATTCAAGTCGAATCAGTCGAACAACCGAGTCCCGTATTAATGCAGCGTAGCTTGGTATTAAAAGAAATGCAGTTACGTTTAATTTTAGCTCAGCAGGTTTTAAATCAAGGACAATATCCTCAATTTCAACAAGAAATCACTGAAATTATTAAAATTATGAAGCAATTGCCAGATGCCTCATTAAAATTGATACGCCAACGTTTAGAACAATTAAAGGACATTCCGGTTATTTCTGTACCGCTGTTAAATACTCGGGCACTCATAGGATAATCGACTATGAAACATATTTTATTGGCCTATTTATTTATTAGTTTATTGGTTGTCGCCATTATTAGTTTGCTGAGTTTTGGACATGGTGCAGGTTATGTGTATTTATATTGGCGTGAATGGCAAGTTCAATCCAATATTTGGTTTTTAGCATTATTGCTAGCATTACTGAGTTTAGTCGTGCAAATGCTTTGGTATGCGGTTAAACGCTATTTAAGTCGAGAACAACGTAAATCTGAAACGGTCTTTAGTTTTAATAAACTACATCCCTATGAGCAATTGGCTGTCATTTGGCTTTTAAATGCTGCACAAGATCAAAAAAACTTTATTCAGCAAGCTTTTACTGAGTCTGGATTATTAAAAGGGGTGATCGATGCGCGTTTATATTGGATTCAGCAGCAATATGAAACAGCACTAAATGCATTAACTCAGACCAATCCAATGGCTTTTGAACTTGCAGAATTGCAACGGATTGAAATTTATTTATCCCAACAAGAGGGTGAAAAGGCTTTAACGCATCTTGAATTTTTGAATCAACATGAATTATCGCCATGGTTGCAAAAAGTCAGCACTGCCTATGAGCAGCGTTTAACCACGCTATGGGGCATGTTTGCGTTGCAGTTTCCTTGGTTGTATTTGCGTTCGACACGTTATGGACATTTAGATGAGTTGACAAAACAAGCTTGGTTGGAACAATTATTATCTGCGTTTGATCAAGCTGATGTCGATGACTTACAGTATTTAAAGCAGCGTTATTTGGATTTACAAGATCAAATCACAGAGCGTAAATATGCGGTCAAAGTGCTATGGTTGAAAGTCTTGTCTCGTATGCCAGAGATGAGTCAGGAGCATGAGCAATTGGCCATTCATTTGCTGGAACAGCAATTTAACAAAGAAGTGTTCTTTTTGTGGTTCCAGCAAAAAATGCTGAAGCAAAACCCTGACTATGTGGCTGTAGAACAGCAGATTCAACGTTGGGAAGAAAAGTATCCTGCGCTGCCTGTTTTTAGTTTTGCAAAATGGAATATTTACCAAGCGACAGCACGCCAAGCTGAGGCAGATGCATTATTAGAATTATATCCAGATGATGTGTTAATGAGTTATTTACGCATCAAGTCAGCTTTAAATCAGCAGGAATATTTGACCAAACAATTAAATTTAATATTTGAAAATAATGCTAATTTTATGGAAATTCGAATATAAGGATATTATATGCAAGAAGATTTAGCTCAATATTCATTGATTCATACTCAACACGTCGCTTGGGGGGATATGGATGCTTTTGGTCATGTAAATAACGTGCATTATTATCGTTATATGGAAAGTGCGCGGATTGGTTATTTAGATCAGTTGGATATATTTAATCAGTCTGTGGTTACGGTTGTTGCTTCAAGCCAGTGTAAATATTTAAGCCCAGTGGTTTATCCTGATATTTTAAAAGTGGCAACGCGCGTTGAAGAATTAAGAAATAGTGCATTTCGTATGAGTTATATATTATGGAGTGAACAGCAACAAAAAATCGTTGCAACAGGCGATGCGGTTATTGTGTGCGTGGATAAAACTACCCTACAAAAAACCTCTATTCCAGAAAATATTAAAACTAAAATAAAAGCCTTAGAAAATTCAGTGGGAAATAATATTTAAATACAATTTAACTTTATATATTTTAAGGAGTCGTGTTAAAATATTGTAGTAAAATGAAAGTTATTTATTGAATAAAAATTTTATTATAATATTATGAGCGAGTTTTCATAAGCATTATTAAAATGAAATTTCGGAGTTAAAGATTATGCCTGATATTAGTAATTTATCAGTTGAAGAGTTAAAGAAGCTTCAAGTAGAAGCTGAAGCGCTGATTGCATCTAAAAAAGATCAAGCGATTGAAGATGCGTACAACCGTATTGTTGAAATTGCAGAAAATTTAGATTTAAGCGTTGAACAAATCCTTGAATTTGGTTCAAGCAAACGTAAAAAATCAACTCGTAAAGCTGTTGAGCCACGTTACCGTAGCAAAACTAATGCAGATGACACTTGGACTGGTCGTGGTAAACAACCACGTTGGTTAGTGGCTGAGTTAGAAAAAGGCGCGAAACTAGAAGACTTCTTAATTTAAGAACAATTCATGAAATCGTCATATCCTGAGTTCAGGATAATTAAACCAGGCAAATGCCTGGTTTTTTTATCTCTTTGAATTGGCTATGCAGAAAAAGTATGCATAATGTGTCTATAAAGAAAAATGTTTAAATGATGGAAAAAAATTGATGGATCGGTTGTGGTGGGATGATCAATAAAACTAATAATATTCGGTGGCTCATTTTTGCTGCGATCAGTTTTTTAATTTTCGTTATGCTGCAAGTACCAGCAGCGTGGCTCATTACAAAGTTTTATAAAAATAACCAAATGCTACATAACGTCAGTGGCAATATTTGGCACGGGCAAGCAGATTGGACACGAGGAAATTTGAAAGGCTCGTTAAGCTGGAACACGCGCCCGTGGGACTTGATTTTATTGCGCTTGGGTGCAAATGTTGAAATTCATAGTGGCAATACCAAACTGCAAGGTGTGATGGGGTATGGTTTTGGCAAAAGTATCAGCATAAAAAACTTAGAGGGTCAAATTGCTCCTGAAACCTTAAAAAGTTTTGCCGATTGGCAATGGCCAACGAATGCCATTCAATTAAAAGATGTGCAGTTTAAATATAAGCCACAACAGGGATTTAGTCAGTCATCAGGTGAGATGCAGTGGGCAGGCGGGGATTTATCCTTTAGCTTTGCACAGCGTCAAGAGTCAATGAATGTGCCTGCCATGTTGGCCCAATTAAAAGATGATAATGGCAAATTATCGATTGATGTTCGAGATCAACGTAAACAAAAAATGATGAATTTGTCACTTGAGCCAGACCTCATGTTGGATGTGCAATTAACCCAGCGCTTTTTGATGAATGTTGCTTCCTATGAAGGTAAGGCCGGATTAGATACGTATGTGATTAGTTCGCGTCAACCCCTATTGAGTGGGGTGAACTGATGGCTGACTATTTCGAAAAAATCCGCGAGATCAATTGGAAGCAAACAGATCGACTTGCACCTGTGGTCTTAGTTTTAATAATTTTGTACCTGTGCTGGAAGTTAGCCGCTTTATTTTGGTTATTGATTGCACCGCCACAAGCCATGCAGTTAGACCGAGTTGAATTGGGTTCACAGCAAACGCAAGTTCCTAATATTAGCTCTTTTGCCTTGTTTCAGGAAAACCGCAGTTCAGCAGCTGACGCGCAGTTAAATATGGTGTTACAAGGTGTGGTGGTTGGACAGCCAAGTCGCTACTCGTCGGCAGTGATTAAGGTCAATGAGAGTTCAGATCGCTATTTGGTTGGAGAAACCATTCAAGGTTCATCATATCAACTGGCTGAAGTTTATTGGGATAAGGTGATTTTAACGCAGGGTAATGGTGCACGGCGTGAATTGGCGTTCCAAAGTATTGAAAACGGATTAGATCAACCGATTGTCCCTACAGCCAATGCAACATCAGGCGGATCTTTGCAGAATAACAGCATGCAAAATACAACTGATCCTGCAAATTTAGGGCAAAGCACAACGCAGTCCGCGATTGGTCAGGCCGTACAACGCATGACTGAAAATCGTGAACAATATATGCAGGAAATGGGGGTAAATCCATCAGTTAATGGTGGGTTTGAAGTTTCAAATCGAACACCTGCAGCCTTAAGAAATAAATTGGGTTTGCAGCCGGGTGACCGCATCATGTCTTTAAATGGGCAGGCGGTCGGTGCAGGACAATCTGAGGCGCAATTATTAGAACAAGCCCGCCGTGAAGGGCAGGTGAAACTTGAAGTCAAACGTGGTGATCAAGTGATGACCATACAACAGGATTTTTAGTGATGTCTCATCACTTTATAGGGTTAGGAAACACAGGCGTATATGGCTTTATTTAATAATAACCGTTCAACTTTAGCTGCCTATGCCATGGTGCCCTTGGTTGCTATGGTCAGCACAGCAAGTTATGCACAAACATGGAAAATCAATTTACGTGATGCAGATCTTACGGCATTCATCAATGAAGTCGCAGATATCACGGGGAAAAATTTTGCAGTTGATCCACGGGTACGAGGAAATGTAACGGTTATTTCCAATAAGCCTTTAAATAAAAATGAAGTCTATGACCTGTTTCTCGGTGTGTTGAATGTGAATGGTGTAGTGGCAATTCCATCGGGCAACACCATTAAACTAGTTCCAGACAGTAATGTAAAAAGCTCGGGCATTCCTTATGATGCGCGCCACCGTGCGTCTGGAGACCAAATTGTCACTCGAGTGATTTGGCTTGATAACACTAATGCCAACGACTTAATTCCAGCGTTGCGCCCATTGATGCCGCAATTTGCACATTTGTCAGCAGTGGCGGGGACCAATGCGCTGATCGTCTCAGATCGTGCAAGTAATATTTATCAGCTCGAAACGATTATTCGTAATTTAGATGGAACGGGTCAAAATGATATCGAAGCTGTGACGCTGCAATCGAGTCAGGCCGAAGAAATGATTGGACTGTTAGAGTCGATGAGTTCGACCGGCGCATCAAAAGACCCGAAAGGGTCACGAATTCGTATTATCGCGGACAATCGAACCAATCGCATTATCATTAAAGGTGATACAGCGACACGTAAGCGCATTCGTAAGATTATTGAAACCTTAGATGTGCCTGCAGCAGATCGATTGGGTGGGTTGAAAGTCTTTCGTTTGAAGTATGCCAGTGCAAAAAACTTGTCGGAAATCTTACAAGGCTTGGTCACGGGGCAAGCTGTTTCGAGTACGAATTCATCGAATAGCTCAAACAGCAGCACGATGAACAGCTTAATGAATGATAATAACAGCTCAAATTCACAGTCATTCAGTTCACAAAACAACACCAGTTCAGGCATTAACCTCAACAGCAATAACTCTTCCAATAATACGCAAAATGGTATTTCAAGTTTTAATGCCAATGGCGTGAGTATTATTGCCGATACCACACAAAATGCACTGATTGTGAAAGCAGATCCGCAGCTCATGCGTGAAATTGAATCTGCGATTTCTCAGCTTGATATTCGTCGTCAGCAAGTGCTGATCGAAGCGGCGATTATTGAAGTCGAAGGCACGGATACCGATCAACTCGGTGTGCAATGGGCGTTGGGTGATATCAGTAGTGGTATCGGCTTAATTAACTTTGATAACTTTGGTTCTAGTTTAAAGAATATTGCCGCAGGTTATTTAACTGGTGGCGCTGCGGGTGCAGGTAGCGCGGTGAGTGCGGGTACTTCTTTGGTCCTTGGTGATTATCGTGAAGGCAGTGATGGTTCACGCAAACTCTATGGTGCGATGATTCAGGCCCTAAAAGAAAAAACCAAATCCAATTTATTATCTACACCGTCGATTGTGACGATGGATAACGAAGAAGCCTATATTGTGGTGGGTGAGAACGTTCCATTTGTGACAGGCTCGGTCACCACCAATGGTGGTACAGCCAATCCATATACATCGATTGAGCGTAAAGATGTCGGTGTGACGTTGAAAGTTGTGCCGCATATTGGCGACGGCGGTTCGGTGCGTTTAGAGGTCGAGCAAGAAGTTTCTGATGTAAAAGACAATAAAGGCCAAGCGTCGGATTTGGTTACGACTAAACGCGCGATCAAAACCTCGATCTTGGCAGAGCATGGTCAAACAATTGTGTTGGGTGGTTTGATCTCTGATAATACATTGCATGGGCGTCAATCCGTTCCGGGGTTGGGGGCTATTCCTGTACTCGGCAAACTCTTTAGCTCGGAAGGAAAATCCAACAGTAAACGCAATTTACTGATCTTTATTCATCCGACTATTGTTGGAAATTCTGCCGATGTGAAGAAAATGTCTCAGCAGCGCTACAGTCAGCTCTATAGTCTGCAACTGGCATTGGATAATGACGGTAATTTTGCGAAATTACCTGAAAATGTGGACGATGTGTATCAACAGCGCATACCTGTTTCAAAAGGTACAGCGCCAGCCCCTGTGTATAAGACGGTACCGACAGCACCACAAATGACACAGCCAGCGGCAGTGGTCTCCACGCCAGTAGCCATTGAGCCTGCGGTGAAGCGCCAAACCATTACCGTACCGAATGGCAAAGTGGCGGGCATGCCTTAGGTTAGACAGCAGAGTGGTTTAGCTTTGAAACCACTGCATGCTATGATGAAAAAAACGAGCAATAGAGAATTAACTTCATGACTTGGAAAATTCAAGCAATTTCTGGTGATTTAACAGGACAAGAAATTAGTATTGAGCGTGATATGTTGGTGGGTCGCCATCAACAAGCAGATATTGTTTTGCAAGAATCTGATGTATCGCGTAAACATGCTGCCTTTGTACTGAAAGATCAGGCACTCTGGTTGCAAGATCTTAATTCATCCAATGGGACGTTTATTAATGATGTCCGTTTGACTGGTGAATCACTTTTAAAAGAAGGTGATATTGTACAGTTTGCCAGTGTGAAGTTTAGTTTATTGGCTCCAGCTAAAGCTGTTCAGATCCCAGCGGATATCGAACAAAGCTTTGAAGCATTGCAAACAGAAGAAATTACACCTGTTCAGCAGCCGTCTGAAGCTGTTGCAGTTTCTGAAACTGCGGCACCAAAGCCTGTAGTAAATGCGTCTGAGACTGTGACGCAAGAGCCTGTCGTTAAAACCGCAGCACAACAAATGAATGATCAAGGTATGCCAGAGTTGAAAGAGCGAGATGGCTCAGTTCAATTGACTCGTGATGGTATGCCAACCAATGTGGGTGTGCCTAAACCTGCACCAATTCCTGAGGGAATTGACGTAACTGCTGTTCCGAAAAATGAAGCATGTGATGTAGAAATTCCAGCGACATGTGTAGAGCAAGAGCGTGAAGCGCAAAAAAATGCCTCTGTGGGCTTAATCTCAGTCATTGTTTTAATCATTCTTGCAATTATTGCATGGGTCTTGTTTAAATAAACCGAGACATTCCTCAAAAGGCATGCATGGGCATGCCTTTTTTATGGGAAAAATTTACAAAAAAATAGAGGGACATTATGTTTGAAGTTCGTTTAGCAGAACGCCAAATGATTTTATTTGATCTGGATGGAACGCTAGTCGATTCAGCATCTGACTTACATCGTGCGATGAATATGAGTCTAAATGCGTTGCAATTACCGTTGGTCACAGAAGTGCAGGTGCGAAACTGGATTGGGAAAGGGACTTCATTGTTTTGTCATAGCGTACTTGAATACTTGACCGGGAAGGTGGATGCCGCACAGCACCATCTTTTACTGGAAACTTTTCTAAAGATTTACAATGCAGATCCTTGTGTTTTGACGCAGCCCTTTGATGGCATTCTAGAGTTCTTGGATTGGGCAAAAGCAGAAGAGAAAATTCTGATTTGTGTGACCAATAAACCAGAGCAACCGGCACGCAGTATTGTGCAGGCACTAGGTATGCATGAATACTTTGATGATGTGATTGGCGGAGATCATTTTGAAGAGCGTAAACCACATCCCAAGCAGCTAGAGTATTGTGCGGAGCATTATGCCTTGCCGAAACAGCAAATTTTGATGGTGGGTGATTCTGTCAATGATGTAGAGGCAGCACGTCGTGCGGGTATTGATTGTATTGTGGTCAGCTATGGCTATAATCATGGTGAAAATATTCGAGATTGTCAGCCGCAGCACGTGGTTGATAACTTAAAAGAATTATTGGGTTGAAATAAGTAGGGTTAAGGAAGTGAAAATGAGCAAGTGTGTAGTATTTCGATGGCGTCACTCAATCAGCATGAGAAGAAATTAACTGAAATTGACCACGCGAAATATAGAGAAACCCAAATGACTACACAAACTCAATTTGAACAACTGAAAACTGCTGGATATAACTTGATTCCAGTATATCGTCAGCGCTTGGCAGATACAGAAACTCCACTTTCTGTCTTTGCGCGATTAAAACAACATAAACAAGCCTATTTATTTGAATCTGTAGAGGGTGGCGAAAACTGGGCGCGTTACTCCATTATTGGCTTGGGCGAGTCCACCGTATTTTCCTGTAATGAAGGGCAGTTGACCGTTCAACATGTTGATGGCTCGATTGAAAAACAACAATGTGCAGACCCATTTCAATACATTCGTGACTTCCAAGCACAATATAAAGTGCCTACACAGCAAGATTTGCCAGCGTTACCGAGCTTTACAGGTGGATTGGTTGGATACTTTGGTTATGACGCTGTACGTTATATCGAACCAAAGCTCAATAATGTTCCAGAAGCTGACCCGGTCGGGATTCCGGATATTTGGATGATGCTATCAAAAACCGTCATCGTCTTTGATAACCTTAAAGATACCTTATTCTTAATTGTGCATGCCGATGTAAATGATGCTGAGGCCTATACCAAGGCGCAGCAACAATTGGATGAGCTAGAAGAACTTTTGGCAACCCCAATTGCACTCAAAGCAAATAAGCATACTGCACCACAGTTTGAATCCATCACTGGACATGACAACTTTATTGACTCTATTGCGAAAGTAAAAGAGTACATTAAAGCCGGTGATGTGATGCAGGTTGTGCCGGGCCATCGTATGGTATCCGATTTTGATGGTGAGCCTTTGCAGGTCTATCGTGCACTACGTCACCTCAATCCATCGCCATATTTGTTCTTGGTGCAAGGGCTGACACTAGAAAATGACATTCCTTTTCATATCGTCGGTTCATCACCTGAAATTTTGTCCCGTTTAGAAAATGGTGTGGCAACAGTTCGTCCTTTGGCGGGAACGCGACCACGGGGTAAAACAAAAGAAGAAGATTTAGCGCTAGAAAAAGATTTGCTATCTGATGAAAAAGAAATTGCAGAGCATTTGATGTTGATCGATTTGGGGCGAAATGATGTTGGACGTGTTTCTAAAATCGGTAAAGTTCACGTGACTGATCAAATGGTGATCGAACGTTATTCGCATGTCATGCACATTGTGTCAAATGTGCAAGGTGAAGTACGTGATGATGTCGATGCTTTGGATGTTTTTAAGGCAACATTCCCTGCGGGTACGCTTTCAGGCGCACCAAAAATCCGTGCTATGGAAATTATTGACGAAGTTGAACCAGTAAAACGTGGAATTTTTGGTGGTGCTGTTGGTTATTTAGGCTGGCATGGCGAAATGGACATGTCGATTGCGATTCGTACCTGTGTAATTCGAGAAAATAAGGTCTATGTTCAGGCTGGAGCAGGGGTGGTGTATGACTCAAATCCTGAATCAGAGTGGAATGAAACCCAAATAAAAGCTCGCGCAGTGATCAAAGCGGTTGAATTATCATCAAATGGATTGATTTTATGAGTTTTTCACGTTTTTTTTAGAAAAAACACTTGCAAGGATTTCAAGATTTGCTAAACTGCACACCGTTCCGATACGAAACGTACGAAACACTAAGAAACGCCGGCATAGCTCAGTTGGTAGAGCAACTGACTTGTAATCAGTAGGTCCACAGTTCGAATCCGTGTGCCGGCACCATCTTAGAAAGTTTGAGAGTGAGTAGAGAGAACGACACTGAAGTAAGTGTAAAATGGTGAGGTTCCCGAGCGGTCAAAGGGGGCGGACTGTAACTCCGCTACGAAAGTTTCGAAGGTTCGAATCCTTCCCTCACCACCAATTTTAAGACTTCAATAAGTGGTTTGTACCAACATCGTGCGGGAGTAGCTCAGTTGGTAGAGCGGTAGCCTTCCAAGCTACATGTCGCGAGTTCGACCCTCGTCTCCCGCTCCATATCTATTGAAGTGCTTATATTTGCTCTTATAGCTCAGTGGTAGAGCACTCCCTTGGTAAGGGAGAGGTCTCGAGTTCAAATCTCGATAAGAGCTCCAGATTTTACAGTTTAGCAACTTTAAATGTTGCGCAAGATTCCAGAAGCAGGCTTTTTAGTCTGCTTTTCAAGTATTGGGTGTTTATTTTTTTTAGGCGATATGTCGGAGCTGGGTTTTACTCAGAATTGTGTTCGACGTAAACGAGGAAGAAAAGCATGGCTAAGGCTAAGTTTGAACGTAATAAGCCGCACGTTAACGTGGGCACAATCGGTCACGTTGACCATGGTAAAACGACTTTAACAGCTGCGATTGCAACTGTGTGTGCAAAAAAATTCGGTGGTGAAGCGAAAGATTACGCTGCAATCGACTCTGCACCAGAAGAAAAAGCACGTGGTATTACAATTAATACTTCACACGTAGAATACGATTCTCCAATCCGTCACTACGCTCACGTAGACTGCCCAGGTCACGCCGATTATGTTAAAAACATGATTACTGGTGCTGCGCAAATGGATGGTGCGATCCTTGTTTGTTCGGCGACTGATGGTCCAATGCCACAAACTCGTGAACACATCCTCCTTTCTCGTCAGGTAGGTGTACCTTATATCGTTGTATTCCTAAACAAATGCGATATCGTAGACGACGAAGAATTAATTGAATTAGTAGAAATGGAAGTTCGTGAACTTCTTTCTACTTATGACTTCCCAGGCGACGACACTCCAGTAATCCGTGGTTCTGCTCTTGCAGCGCTTAATGGTGAAGCTGGTCAATACGGCGAAGATGCTGTAGTTGCTCTTGTTGAAGCTCTTGACTCTTACATCCCAGAACCAGAACGTGCTATCGACCAAGCATTCCTTATGCCAATCGAAGACGTATTCTCAATTTCAGGTCGTGGTACAGTAGTAACTGGCCGTGTTGAAACTGGTGTTGTGAAAGTAGGCGAAGAAGTTGAAATCGTTGGTATTAAAGATACAGTTAAAACAACTGTAACTGGCGTAGAAATGTTCCGTAAACTTCTTGACGAAGGTCGTGCGGGCGAGAACTGTGGTGTTCTTCTACGTGGTACTAAACGTGAAGACGTTCAACGTGGTCAAGTACTTGCTAAACCAGGTACAATCAAACCGCATACTAAATTCGACGCAGAAGTATACGTACTTTCTAAAGACGAAGGTGGTCGTCATACTCCATTCCTTAACGGTTACCGTCCACAGTTCTACTTCCGTACAACTGACGTAACTGGTGCGATCGCGCTTAAAGAAGGCGTTGAAATGGTTATGCCTGGTGACAACGTAGAAATGTCAGTAGAATTAATCCACCCAATCGCAATGGACGCTGGCTTACGCTTCGCGATCCGTGAAGGTGGCCGTACAGTTGGTGCGGGTGTTGTTTCTAAAGTAACTGCATAATATAATACAGTTATCTTTGTACAGATCGAGAGTTTCGACTCTCGATTTGCTCTGCAGGTCAGTAGTTCAATTGGTAGAGCGTCGGTCTCCAAAACCGAATGTTGGGGGTTCGAGTCCCTCCTGGCCTGCCAAATTTTTTTAAAAAGAAGCTTGATGCTGGCTCAACTGGTCATATAATAAGTCGCGAATCCTACGACGAGTACAAAAATGTCGAATGATAAATCGCGTGACGCATTAAGCGACGCGCCAATTCCTCAAAGAAATAATCCTGCTGAAGTTGTTAATTCTGGTTCCCCTTTAGACTATGTTCTGTGGGTTATCGCGTTGATTTTACTCGGTAGTTCTATGATGGTGAATCAACATTTGCCAGCATATTGGGCACCAGCGAATGATGTTTGGGTCCGTGTTGGGGTAATTTTGGCTTGTATCATCGTGGCTTTAGGTTTATTATACGCCACCCATCAAGGCAAAGGCTTTGTTCGATTGTTGAAAGATGCTCGAATTGAGTTACGTCGAGTGACTTGGCCAACCAAGCAAGAGACCATGACCACATCTTGGCAGGTACTTGCGGTAGTCTTAGTGGCATCTATTTTATTATGGTGCTTTGACTATGCTTTGAGCTGGTTAATGAAGTTTATTATCGGGTAAGAGAGCTATGAAACGTTGGTACATTATTCATGCCTATTCTGGTTATGAAAAACAAGTGTTACGCTCACTTAATGATCGAATCCAGCGTAGCGCTGTAGCCGATAGCTTTGGTGAAGTCCTTGTCCCTACTGAAGAGGTAGTGGAAATGAAGGATGGTAAGAAACGTAAATCTGAGCGTAAATTCTTTCCCGGCTATGTGTTAGTCGAGATGGAAATGAATGATGAAACTTGGCACATTGTTAAAGAATGTCCAAAAGTATTAGGTTTCATCGGTGGTACTGCAGAAAAGCCTGCACCAATTACGCAAAAAGAAGCTGATGCGATTCTTGCACGTGTACGCAATACTGGCGAAGCACCTCGTCCTAAGACGATGTTTGAACCAGGTGAAGAATTACTCGTAATTGACGGTCCATTCACCGATTTTAAAGGCGTGGTGGAAGAAGTTCTATACGATAAGTCACGTTTGACGTTGACGATTAATGTATTTAATCGACCAACTCAGGTTGAACTGGAATTTCGCCAAGTCGAAAAATCGGTTTAATTTAACTTGGTTGATAAACGCCCGATTTGTTATGAGTCGGGCATTGTTGTTGTAACGGTATCGTTACTTATATGTATGGGGAGCCTAGCGGCGTTAGTACCCAGAGGTAATTGAAATGGCTAAGAAGATTGACGGCTATATCAAGCTGCAAGTTCCAGCTGGTAAAGCAAATCCATCTCCACCGATTGGTCCTGCACTAGGTCAACGTGGTGTTAACATCATGGCATTCTGTAAAGAATTCAATGCTGCGACACAAAAAGTTGAAGCTGGTCTTCCAATTCCAGTAGTGATCACTGTGTACAACGACAAGTCGTTCACATTCATCATGAAAACTCCTCCTGCTGCGATTCTTCTTAAGAAAGCTGCGGGCATCCAAAAGGGTTCAGCTGTACCTAACAAAACTAAAGTTGGTAAGTTGACTCGCGCTCAATTAGAAGAAATTGCGACTACTAAAGAACCAGATCTTACTGGTGCTGATTTAGACGCACGTGTACGTACCATTGCTGGTTCTGCGCGTTCTATGGGCTTGGAAGTGGAGCTATAAGACATGGCTAAATTAACTAAACGTCAAAAAGCCATTGTTGCTGCTGTTGAAGCTAACAAAGTTTACACTTTGGAAGAAGCAGTTGCAGTTCTTAACGGCCTTCCAGCAGTAAAATTCAAAGAATCTTTGGATGTTGCTGTAAACCTAGGTGTTGATCCTCGTAAATCTGACCAAGTTGTTCGTGGCGCGACTACACTTCCTGCAGGTACTGGTAAAACTGTACGTGTAGCTGTGTTTGCTCAAGGCGCTGCTGCTGAAGCTGCTAAAGCTGAAGGTGCGGACGTTGTTGGTTTTGATGATCTTGCTGAAAGCATCCAAGCGGGTAACCTTGACTTTGACGTAGTAATTGCAGCTCCGGATGCAATGCGCGTTGTTGGTAAGTTAGGTACGATTCTTGGTCCACGTGGCTTAATGCCAAACCCTAAAGTGGGTACTGTAACTCCTGACGTAGCTTCTGCTGTTAAAAATGCGAAAGCTGGTCAAGCACGTTACCGTGTAGACAAAGCGGGTATTATCCACGCTGCGATCGGTCAAGTAGGTTTTACTGCTGAAGCTGTTCGTTCAAACGTTGAAGCTCTTGTAGCTGACCTTAAGAAAGCAAAACCTGCTACTTCTAAAGGTGTTTACATCCAAAAGATCACTCTAAGCTCTACTATGGGTCCTGGTCTTGTTGTTGATGTGGCAAACGTTTCTAAATAAGTTTCGACTTATTACAGAATTTTAAAGCCCTGAGTAATATTTGAAGCACTGCTTTAAATATTACGCAAGAAACGCTTCGTCGTATATTGCGTGATTCAGGCAAACTTTGAATTGATAAATTTAGATTTATCAGCGTCAAAGACCTCAGGCGAGGGGAGTTTTATGCTTTCTTCTTAATAGCCCAGCCTGAGTAGACGCGGTGGTGTGATTTGTTCCTCCTCCGCGTGTTGGTTCAGTGATGAGCTAACGAATTGGGAGTGCATCTGTATAGGTGCATAAATCACCGTTAGGAGGTTTTACAATGGCTCTTCTTATCGAAGGCAAAAAACAGATCGTAGCTGAAGTAACTGAAGTTGCTTCTACTGCGTATGCTGCTGTTGTTGCTGACTATCAAGGTTTAACTGTTGAGCAATTAACTGCTCTACGTGTTGAAGCTCGTAAACTAGGTGTTGCTACTCGTGTAGTTCGTAACACTTTGGCTAAACGTGCTCTTCAAGATACTCAATTCAATATCTTGAGCGACAACCTTGTTGGCCCAACAATCTTAGCTTTCTCAACTTCTGAAGACGACATGGGCGCAGCTGCTCGTTTGTTCGAAGAATTTGCTAAAACTAATAAAGCATTTGAACTTAAAGCTGCTGCATTTGACGGTAAGGTTTATCAAGGTGCTGAAGTTAGCGTTATCGCGAACCTTCCAAACCAAGAGAAAGCGCTTACTATGCTTGCAAACGTTCTTCAAGCTCCTATTTCGAAATTGGGTCGCCTTATTACTGCGCTCAAAGAGAAAAACGAGTCAGAAGCTGCTTAAGCTTAAATCAATTTACACACCATTCAATACCCATTTGGAGTTACTCTCATGGCTTTAACAAACGAAGAAATCTTAAACGCAGTTGCTGAAAAAACTGTTCTTGAACTTGTTGAACTTATTTCTGCTTTCGAAGAAAAATTCAACGTATCTGCTGCTGCTGTAGCAGTTGCTGCTGCTCCTGGCGCTGCTGGTTCTGCTGCTGAAGAACAATCAGAATTCAACGTTGAGTTGACTTCTTTCGGTGCTAACAAAGTTGCTGTAATTAAAGCAGTTCGTGAAGCTACTGGCCTTGGTCTTAAAGAAGCTAAAGATCTTGTTGAAAGCGCTCCTTCAGTTCTTAAAGAAGGCGTTTCTAAAGAAGAAGGCGAAGAACTTAAGAAAAAACTTGAAGAAGCTGGTGCTACAGTTACACTTAAGTAATCTTAAGGGGAGTCGATTTTTTTATAATCGGCTCCAAAAAATGGCTGGTGGCCCTTGGGTCATCAGCCTTTTTGCGTTACAATAATCGGCTCGATTTTTGTTTGCATGATATAAAAATCATACAAATTAAAAATAATTTATAAAACCAAACGCTTACCAATATTTTTCAGTAAAAAATATTGTTAAGCGTTTTAATACCACTAAAAATTGCAGCATTTGTGAAAGTGGTGGCCATATCGGCCTGCGTAATTCCTTCTAAGTTCGTTCTGCAGGCGGACTTAGTTTACTTTCCGAGGACTCCAGATGGCATACTCATATACCGAAAAGAAACGGATCCGTAAGAATTTTGGTAAATTGCCCAAGGTAATGGATGTTCCGTACTTGCTCGCGATTCAAGTCGACTCGTACCGAACTTTCCTTCAAGACGGCAAAACTCCAAAAAACCGCGAAGATATCGGTCTCCAAGCCGCATTTCGTTCAGTTTTTCCTATTGAAAGTTATTCTGGCAATGCTGCTTTAGAATTTGTTGAGTATAGTCTTGGTAAGCCTGAATTTGATGTGCGCGAATGTATTCTTCGTGGCTCAACTTATGCGGCGCCAATGCGTGTAAAAATTCGTCTGATCATTAAAGATCGCGAAACTAAAACAATCAAAGATGTGCGTGAGCAAGAAGTCTACATGGGTGAAATGCCACTTATGACAGACAACGGTACCTTTGTGATCAATGGTACTGAGCGTGTAATCGTATCTCAATTACACCGTTCACCAGGTGTATTCTTTGACCACGATAAAGGCAAAACTCACTCTAGCGGTAAAGTTCTTTACTCTGCTCGTATCATTCCTTACCGTGGTTCATGGTTAGACTTTGAATTCGATGCAAAAGATCTTGTATATGTTCGTATTGACCGTCGTCGTAAATTACTTGCGACTGTTGTGCTTCGTGCCTTGGGTTATAACAACGAACAAATCCTAGACATGTTCTACGAAAAAGTACCTGTATATCTTGATATGGGTAGCTATCAAATTGACTTGGTTCCAGAACGTCTACGTGGCGAAATGGCACAGTTTGATATCGTGGGTACAGACGGTAAAACAATTGTTGAACAAGGTAAACGCATTAACGCGCGCCATGTTCGTCAAATGGAAGCAGCAGGTCTTGAAAAACTTTCTGTTCCTGATGAATACCTATATGAACGTATTGTTGCTGAAGATGTAACGTTACGTGATGGCGAAGTAATTGCTGCAAATACAGTACTAAGCCATGAAATTATGGTGAAATTGGCTGAAGGCGGCGTTAAGCAATTCAACGTACTTTATACCAATGATATCGACCGTGGCCCATTCATTGCGGACTCTTTACGTGCAGATACTACAACTGGTCGTGAAGAAGCACTTGTAGAAATCTACAAAGTGATGCGTCCGGGTGAGCCACCAACAAAAGAAGCTGCTGAAAACTTATTCAACAATTTGTTCTTCTCTTCTGAACGTTATGACTTATCACCAGTAGGTCGTATGAAGTTCAACCGTCGTTTGGGTCGTCCTTACGAAGTGGGTACGGATCAGAAGTCTCGTGAAGTTGAAGGTATTCTTTCGAACGAAGACATCACTGATGTATTGAAAACATTAGTTGAAATCCGTAACGGTAAAGGTGAAGTCGATGATATCGATCACTTGGGTAACCGTCGTGTTCGTTCTGTTGGTGAAATGACAGAAAACCAATTCCGTGTTGGTCTAGTTCGTGTTGAACGTGCTGTTAAAGAACGTTTATCTCAAGCTGAAACTGATAACTTGTCTCCGCAAGATTTAATCAATGCGAAACCAGTTGCTGCTGCAATCAAAGAATTCTTTGGTTCAAGCCAGTTGTCTCAGTTCATGGACCAAAACAACCCGTTGTCTGAAATTACACACAAACGTCGTGTATCAGCATTGGGCCCAGGTGGTTTGACTCGTGAGCGTGCTGGCTTCGAAGTACGTGACGTACATCAAACTCATTATGGTCGTGTATGTCCAATTGAGACTCCTGAGGGTCCAAACATTGGTTTGATCAACTCACTTTCTGTTTATGCGAAAGCGAATGATTTTGGTTTCTTAGAAACGCCTTACCGTAAAGTTGTTGATGGCCGTGTAACGGATGACGTTGAATACCTTTCTGCGATTGAAGAAGTAGGTACTGTGATTGCACAGGCCGATTCAGGTGTAGATAAAGACGGTAATTTAACAGAAGAATTTGTTTCTGTACGTCACCAAGGTGATTTCGTACGTATGCCTCCTGAAAAAGTGACGCATATGGACGTATCTGCACAGCAGGTTGTATCTGTTGCTGCATCACTTATTCCATTCCTTGAACACGATGATGCCAACCGTGCATTGATGGGTTCAAACATGCAACGTCAGGCAGTACCTACGTTAATCGCTGACAAGCCGCTTGTTGGTACAGGTATGGAAGCAAACGTAGCGCACGACTCAGGTGTATGTGTTCTTGCGAAACGTGGTGGCCGTATTGAATTCGTCGACGCGTCTCGTGTTGTTATTCGTGTAAACGAAGACGAAATGATCGCGGGTGAAGCAGGTGTAGATATCTACAACCTGATCAAATATACACGTTCTAACCAAAACACTTGTATTAACCAAAAAGTGCTTGTAAGCCTTGGTGATCAAGTGGGTCGTGGTGACGTATTAGCTGATGGTCCATCTACAGATGGCGGTGAATTGGCATTGGGTCAAAACATGCGCGTAGCATTCATGACTTGGAACGGTTACAACTATGAAGACTCGATCTTATTATCTGAGCGTGTGCTTCAAGAAGATCGTTTAACATCAATCCACATTCAAGAATTGTCATGTGTAGCACGTGATACTAAATTGGGTGCGGAAGAAATTACTGCCGATATCCCTAACGTGGGTGAAGCAGCACTTTCTAAACTTGATGAGTCAGGTATTGTTTACATCGGTGCAGAAGTAACAGCGGGCGATATCCTTGTAGGTAAAGTAACACCTAAGGGTGAAACCCAACTTACTCCGGAAGAAAAACTTCTTCGTGCAATCTTCGGCGAAAAAGCGGCTGACGTTAAAGATTCATCTTTACGTGTATCTTCTGGTGTTAAAGGTACTGTTATTGACGTTCAAGTGTTTACACGTGATGGTCTTGAAAAAGACGAACGTGCTCAAGCAATTGAAAAAGCTCAATTAGATGCTTACCGTAAAGATTTGAAAGAAGAATTCAAAATCTTTGAAGAAGCAGCTCGTGAACGTATTGTTCGTTTGTTGAAAGGTCAAGAATCGAATGGTGGCGGTACAACTAAACGCGGTGACAAATTAACTGAAGAGTTATTGTCTGGTCTTGAGTTGGTTGATCTTATTGAAATCCAACCAGTTGACGAAGCGATTGCTGAGCGTTTAACTCAAATTCAAGTGTTCTTGAAAGAGAAGAGCCTTGAAATTGACGAGAAATTTGCAGAGAAAAAACGTAAATTGTCTACAGGCGATGAACTGACAACTGGCGTATTGAAAGTTGTTAAAGTTTACTTGGCTGTAAAACGTCGCATCCAACCGGGTGATAAAATGGCGGGTCGTCACGGTAACAAAGGTGTTGTATCAAACATCCTACCTGTAGAAGACATGCCACACGATGCAAACGGTGTTCCAGTTGATGTTGTACTTAACCCACTGGGTGTACCATCACGTATGAACGTGGGTCAGATTCTTGAAACTCACTTAGGTATGGCGGCTAAAGGTCTTGGCGATCAAATCGACAAGATGATGAAAGAGCAACGTACTGTACTTGAGCTTCGTGATTTCTTAGACAAGATTTACAATAAAGTTGGTGGCGAACAAGAAGATCTTGATAGCTTGACTGATGAAGAAATCTTGGTGCTTTCAGGTAACTTGCGTAAAGGTGTTCCTTTAGCAACACCGGTATTTGATGGTGCTGAAGAATCACAAATCAAAGAATTGTTAGAACTTGGTGGCATTTCACGTACTGGTCAAACAGTATTGTATGATGGTCGTACAGGTGAACGTTTTGACCGTCCAGTAACTGTGGGTTACATGTACATGTTGAAACTGAACCACTTGGTTGACGACAAGATGCATGCGCGTTCTACTGGTTCTTACTCTCTAGTAACTCAACAGCCGCTTGGTGGTAAAGCACAATTCGGTGGTCAGCGTTTCGGTGAGATGGAAGTATGGGCACTCGAAGCTTATGGTGCAGCATACACACTTCAAGAAATGCTTACTGTGAAGTCGGATGACGTTGAAGGTCGTACCCGTATCTATAAGAACATTGTAGATGGTAACCATTACATGGACCCAGGTATGCCTGAATCGTTCAACGTATTGACCAAAGAGATCCGTTCTTTAGGTATCAACATTGAACTGAAAAATGGTGACTAATTAGCTCCATTGAATCTCCCTTGTGAAGCAGTGCTTCTCACCTCTTTAATCAAGAGGGGCAAGGGGGATTTCTCAGTTAAAAAAACAATATTTGTGACCCAGTTGTGAAGTGAAAATCTCCACAACACACGGAGAAAAAAATTGAAAGACTTGCTCGATATCATGCGCAAAAAGACGGATTCAGACGGTCATGCTCCTGTAGAGTTTGATCGCATCCGTATTGGTCTTGCGTCACCAGAAATGATTAAGTCGTGGTCTCATGGTGAAGTTAAAAAGCCTGAAACCATTAACTACCGTACGTTCAAACCTGAACGTGATGGTTTATTCTGTGCCAAAATCTTTGGTCCAGTAAAAGATTACGAATGCTTGTGTGGTAAATACAAGCGTATGAAATACAAAGGCGTCATTTGTGAAAAATGTGGCGTTGAAGTAACAACTGCAAAAGTACGTCGTGAGCGTATGGGTCATATTGACCTTGCTTCTCCAGTTGCACATATTTGGTTCTTAAAATCACTTCCTAGCCGTATCGGTCTGCTTTTAGACATGACTTTACGTGATATCGAACGTGTATTGTATTTCGAATCATACGTTGTAACTGACCCAGGTATGACTCCACTTGAGAAATACCAACTTCTAAACGATGAAGAATACTTCACTGCTTTGGAAGAACACGGTGATGAATTCACTGCGAAAATGGGTGCGGAAGCAGTTCAAGATTTGTTGAAAGACATCGATCTTGAAGCTGAAATTTCACGTCTTCGTGAAGAAATTCCAAATACGACTTCAGAAACGAAGCTTAAGAAAGCCTCTAAACGTCTGAAATTGATGGAAGCGTTCAAAGAGTCGAACAACAAACCAGAATGGATGGTGATGAATGTACTTCCAGTACTTCCACCTGATCTTCGTCCGTTGGTTCCTCTAGAAGGTGGTCGTTTTGCGACTTCTGACTTGAACGATCTTTACCGTCGTGTAATCAACCGTAACAACCGTTTGAAACGTCTTCTAGACCTTGCAGCACCAGACATTATCGTACGTAACGAAAAACGTATGTTACAAGAGTCTGTTGATGCATTGCTTGATAACGGTCGTCGTGGTCGTGCAATTACTGGTTCGAATAAACGTCCTCTTAAATCTTTGGCAGACATGATCAAAGGTAAACAAGGTCGTTTCCGTCAAAACTTATTGGGTAAACGTGTCGATTACTCTGGTCGTTCGGTAATTACCGTAGGTCCGACTTTACGTCTTCACCAATGTGGTCTTCCGAAAAAAATGGCGCTTGAATTATTCAAACCATTCATTTTTGCGAAACTACAAGCATCTGGCCAAGCGACAACCATTAAAGCTGCGAAGAAAATGGTTGAGCGTGAAACTCCAGAAGTTTGGGACGTACTTGCTCACGTAATTCGTCAACATCCAGTGATGTTGAACCGTGCGCCTACACTTCACCGTTTGGGTCTTCAAGCATTTGAACCAACCCTGATTGAAGGTAAAGCGATCCGTCTTCACCCACTCGTATGTGCTGCGTTCAACGCCGACTTCGACGGTGACCAAATGGCGGTACACGTACCATTAACACTTGAAGCTCAGTTAGAAGCTCGTGCGTTAATGATGTCAACAAACAACATTCTTTCTCCTGCGAACGGTGAGCCAATCATCGTACCTTCTCAGGACGTTGTCTTAGGCTTGTACTACATCACTCGTGATGCGATCAATGCCAAAGGTGAAGGCATGGTGTTTGCGGATACTGACGAAGTAAACCGTGCACTTGCAACAGGTCAAGTTGATTTACACGCTCGCGTAAAAGCACGTGTACACCAAACTGTCATTGATGAAAATGGTAACCGTGAACAACAAACCATTGTTGTAGACACAACTCCAGGTCGTTGTTTACTTTGGGAAGTTGTACCTGAAGGTATGGATTTCCAACAAATCAACGTTGAGATGACTAAAAAGAACATCTCTAAATTGATCAACTCTTGCTACCGTAAATTAGGTCTTAAAGATACTGTTATCTTCGCTGACCAATTGATGTACTTGGGCTTCCGTCAAGCGACTCACTCAGGTGTGTCTGTTGGTATGGAAGACATGTTGATTCCGCCACAAAAACAAGCAATTATCGAAAAAGCTGAAGTTGAAGTTCGTGAAATTGAACAACAATTCGAGCAAGGTTTCGTAACTGCCGGCGAACGTTATAACAAAGTTGTCGATATTTGGGCGCGTACAAACGACCAAGTAGCGAAAGCGATGATGGACAACTTGTCTTTCACAACTGTTAAAAACAAACAGGGTGAAGACGAGAAACAAAAATCATTCAACTCGATCTACATGATGTCTGACTCAGGTGCCCGTGGTTCGGCAGCTCAGATTCGTCAGTTAGCGGGTATGCGTGGTTTGATGGCGAAACCAGATGGTTCGATCATTGAAACACCAATTAAAGCGAACTTCCGTGAAGGTTTGACCGTACTTCAGTACTTCATTTCAACACACGGTGCACGTAAAGGTTTGGCCGATACTGCATTGAAAACTGCGAACTCAGGTTACTTGACTCGTCGTTTGGTTGACGTTGCACAAGACTTGGTAATTACTGAGCCAGATTGTGGTACTTTCGACGGTCTTGTAATGACTCCGTTCATTCAAGGTGGCGATGTCATCGAGAACTTAGGTACTCGAGTATTGGGTCGTGTACTTGCTGAAGATGCGAAGAAACCAGGTTCGGATGATGTGATTCTTCCACGTAATACTTTAATCGACGAAAAACTTGCAAACTACTTAGAAGAGCAAGGTGTCGATGAAGTGAAAGTACGTTCAGTTGTAAACTGTGAATCTACTTTCGGTGTATGTGCGAAATGTTACGGTCGTGACCTTGCTCGCGGTCACTTGGTGAATCCAGGTGAATCTGTGGGTGTAATGGCTGCTCAATCAATTGGTGAGCCAGGTACACAGTTAACAATGCGTACGTTCCACGTAGGTGGTGCTGCGAGCCGAACTTCTGCTGCTAACAGCGTACAAGTTCGTAACAAAGGTACAGTACGTTTCCACAATGTGAAAACAGTACAACACGCTAAAGGTCACTTGGTATCAACTTCACGTTCAGGTGAAATCGGTATCGCAGATGACATCGGTCGTGAACGCGAACGTTACAAAATTCCATACGGTGCTTCAATCATCATTAAAGATGGTGAAGCTGTGGAAGCTGGCGGTATCGTAGCGACTTGGGATCCGCATACACATCCATTGGTTACCGAAGTTGCAGGTAAAGTGCGTTTCAGCCAAATCGCTGATGGCGTAACTGTGACATCGAAAACTGATGATGCAACAGGTATGACGACTATTGAGGTACTTCCAGTAACTTCACGTCCAGCATCTGGTAAAGATATGCGTCCAGCTGTTGTATTGGATACAACAGATGGCGGCGAACAGTTCTACTTCCTACCACAAAACACGATTCTGACTGTGCGCGACGGCGAAACAATTGGTGTCGGTGACGTTATTGGTCGTGTACCACAAGAATCTTCACGTACACGTGATATTACCGGTGGTCTACCGCGTGTAGCTGACTTGTTCGAAGCACGTAAACCGAAAGAACATGCGATCCTTGCTGAAATTTCAGGTATCGTAAGCTTCGGTAAAGAGACCAAAGGTAAGAACCGTCTTGTGATTACTCCGGATGATGGCTCTGAGATTTACGAAGAGCTAATTCCGAAATGGCGTACGATTAACGTGTTCGAAGGCGAGCATGTGAACCGTGGTGAAACCATTTCTGATGGTCCGCAAAACCCACACGACATCTTACGTTTGAAAGGCGAAGTTGCACTGACAAACTACATCGTGAACGAAGTTCAGGACGTATACCGTCTGCAAGGTGTAAAAATCAACGACAAGCACATTGAAGTGATCGTACGTCAAATGCTTCGTAAAGTTGAAATCACTGACGGTGGTGATACAAGCTTCATCAAAGGTGAGCAAGTGGAATACATCCGTGTTGTTCAAGAAAACCAAGCTGTGGCAGCTCAGAACAAGTTCCCAGCGAAGTTTGAACGTCAATTGATGGGTATTACCAAAGCGTCGCTTTCTACTGACTCGTTCATTTCTGCTGCATCGTTCCAGGAAACAACTCGTGTGTTAACTGAAGCTGCTGTAACAGGTAAAGAAGATGAATTACGTGGTCTGAAAGAAAACGTAGTTGTAGGCCGTCTGATCCCAGCGGGTACAGGTTTGGCATACCACTTAGAACGTCGTCGTCAAGAGTCTGAAGCTGCAGAGCTTGAGCTTCACAATGACTTCTCTGATGTAGATCAAGCGTTAAGCCAAGCATTTAGCGATGAATTTAACGGTCTTTAATTAGCCCTTAAATCATTCCAAAAAAGCCACCTTCGGGTGGCTTTTTTTATGCGGATGAATTGAAAATTAAAGCTTTCCTAATATTGAATTATTTCCTATAGTAAAAATAGAACATAACAAATCTCTTGATTTTTAAACTTAAACATAACGGGGTCTTTTGATGAAATTCGCACAGCAATTATTCGCAGTTTCTGCATTATTCAGCTCATTGACAGCGATTGCTGCACCTATGCCCAATTCGATTGTGGTAGAAGATAAAGCTGTAGTTCCAGTACTAAAAACAGAAGTGATTCGCCGTGTTGCAGGTCAAGAACCTGTACGCCAAGTGACTGCAACAGTGTTAGAAATGACCAATAAAGGTCAGGATATCGTGGCACGTGAAATTGAACTTTCAGATCATCAAAGTGATTTTTCAGAAAAGAAATTATCGATTCCAGTACTACAACGTGGTGGCGTCATCGTCCCGACCTCTAAAATTGAAACCAAGACGACGGTGAAGCAGGACGGTCAGATTATTCGTCAAAACACCAATATTGATGCAGAAGGTGTAGAGTTTAAGAAAGGGCAAGACCCGATTAAACGCACGCTAAAACTAGATCAGGCAACAGATCCAGAAAGCAAAGCCAAACTCTCTCATGCTGTGCTGACTGAAAATGGTGAAACCACAAAAGATTTGATGATTTTGGATGAAAATCCTGAGTGATTCGTGAGCGATTAGGCGTCGTTTTTTACAAAATGCAGCATTTATGCTCCAAGCCGTAACAAGCTATGTTTAATTGTTTCATACAATGGTTTTAGAATCATAGGTATCGAAGAAGACAAGGAACATCACAATGAAAAAAGTAATGAGCGTATGCGCAGTCGCGATGATGTCGACCGTAATGCTTGCTGGTTGTGAAAGTATGTCGCCCAATGAACAGCGTATTGGTGCTGCAGCTTTAGGTGGTGCTATTGGTGGTGGTGTGGGTAACAACGTCGGTGGTGGTGTAGGTGCTGCCGTTGGTGGTGGTGCTGGTGCAGCTGTCGGTAGTAAAACTCAAAACGGTTCAAACCGAAATGCCACATATAGTGGTGTAGGTGGTGCGATTGGTTCTGCAGTCGGTAAAAGTATCTTTGGTGGTAATACTGGTGCTGCGATTGGTGGTGCTATCGGTGGTGGCGCAGGTGCTGCAATTGAGCAAAATCGCTAATCCAATCCGATAAATTTGAATGAAAAGGCGCTTAAAGATAAGCGCCTTTTTTATTTGCGTGGACGGGGTTGCTTGCGACGAATGTATAGGGTTTTTTGAACTTCAGCGATACGTAAGCCTGCTTCATCAAAAATATTTAAGCTATAGTTCCGTAGTACAGGTGCGTGGTTATCTGCTAAGTTTTTAATATGATTGATTTCATTTGGGTCGAGCTGGATGTCAGCGTATACAGTTCCACGCCCGGGAGATAAAAATTGGATATTTGCCGCTTTGTCCCACACGATATAACGTGAGCCAAGGTGATGCATCAAAATCAACATATAAAATGGGTCAACCATTGAATATAGACTACCGCCAAAATGTACACCGACAATATTTTGATTTTTTCGAGTTAATGGCATTTTGACGCGAATGTGATAATTGGCGAGATCAATTTTATCAATCGAAATGCCAGCACCTTTATAAGGGGCATAATGATTGAGTAAGAATTTAGAGACAATAGGCATTGTCATTATTTTCTGGATTATGCTCATACTGGGTCAATTTTTTTTTATGCTGAACTTTGCATACTAAATGAGTTTCCAAACTGTGGCATTGATCACATTGCCCATGTTCACAAATAAAACGTCAATTCGATGGAATCGATAAAAGGACAAGAAGAATGCAACCACTAAATACGCAATGGGTGAATACCACAGATCAACAACGGCTCTATGTGAAGACATGGGGTGATGAAACTAAGCCGGCATTGGTTTTGGTTCATGGTTATCCTGATAATCAGGAAGTATGGGAACCGGTTATTGAACATCTTATTAATGAATTTTATATCGTCACCTATGACGTGCGAGGTGCAGGGCAGTCCTCTGTGCCCCGTAAAGTACGAGATTACCGTTTAGAACAACTTTCACTTGATTTAGATAGTGTGACGCAAGCGGTATTAGGCGAGCGTAGTTTTCATTTGGCCGCGCATGATTGGGGCTCTATCCAATCTTGGGAATCGGTAACTGAGCCAAAATTTCGCTCACGTATTTTGTCTTATTCAACTATTTCTGGGCCATGTTTGGATCATGCGGCATTTTTGCTCAGAAATAGCTTTAAGCATCAGCAGAAAAAATTACTCAAATTATTAAGTAAGTCATGGTACATCGGGGTATTCCAATTACCATTTTTGGCACCGACCGCGTGGCATTTTTTGAATGCTGAACGTTGGGGAAAAATTGTGAATGATTTAGAACGTACTCAAGAATTGCCTTTGAATCATAATATTCAGCATGATGGTAAACACGGTATTGCGCTTTACCGTGCTAATTTTATTCCCCGCTTAACTCAGCCTAGACAACGTCATGCGGTCTGTCCTGTACAAGCGATTGTGTTGAAACATGATAATTTTGTCAGTCCAGACTACATTAAAGAATTACCTAAATGGGTTGAGGATTTATCGGTGGTTGAAGTCAATGCCAATCATTGGGCTGTGCTGAGCCAACCCGAAAAAATTGCAGGTTATATCGCTCAATTTGCGCAATCACAGCAGCTTTAAGTAAATCTTTCAACAGTGTCACTTCATCGATAGGGGGCTAAATAGCGAGCAAATTCTGATAAAATACGGTTTTTTGTCAGACTCCCTTTTTTCTTATGTTTGCTATTCTTGCCGCAATTACAGTCATGTTTGGACTGTCGCTGGCACGCGTGCCTGTTGTATTTGCACTGATCATTGGTGCAGTAACAGGTGGCTTGTTAGCTGGCCTTGGTATTCATGGCACCATCGAAGCGTTTAATAGTGGCTTAGGCAACGGTGCTCAAATCGCACTTGCTTATGGCGTGTTGGGGGCATTTGCTTTGGCACTTGCGCGTTCAGGTTTGCCAGATTTACTGGCTTATCAACTCATTACTAAACTCAAAGGTAACAGTAATGTGAAAGCCCAGAATCGCGTGAAATACGTAATTTTCGCTACTATCGCTTTAGCCGCCGTATGTTCACAAAACGTGATTCCAGTGCACATTGCGTTTATTCCAGTATTAATTCCACCATTACTCAGTGTATTTAATCATTTAAAACTTGACCGTCGTTTGATTGCTTGTGTTCTGACTTTTGGTCTTGTGGCGACTTATATGCTGGTACCTTTTGGTTTTGGTGCTATTTTCCTTAATGATATTTTAGGTCAAAACATCAATACCTTTGGTAAGCCATACGGTTTCAACATCAGCTATGATCAAATTCCAACTGCTATGGCAATTCCAGTATTTGGGATGTTTGTTGGCTTATTAATTGCTGTTTTTTATAGCTACCGTAAACCACGAGAGTATGCTGACGTTCAGGTTAAGGAATCACAGCACACCATCTCATCTGATGTAAAAGCAGATGAAAATGGTAAACCACAAGTCGCTAAATTTACTTTGATCATGGCTGCGGTAGCAGTAGTTGCTACGCTTTCTGTTCAAGTCATATCTGAGTCGATGATTTTGGCGGGTCTCGTTGGTGTTGCGATCTTAAGCTGTGCAGGTATTTTTAAGTGGAAAGAAGCCGATGATGTCATTATCAGTGGTATGCGCATGATGGCACTGGTGGGTTTCATTATGATTTCTGCGCAGGGTTTTGCATCTGTGATTGAGGCTACGAATCAAGTACCAGTACTGGTACAAGCTTCGGTTGAATGGATTGGAAACAGCCAAGGTTTAGCTGCATTTTGGATGCTATTGATAGGGCTATTAATTACCTTAGGTATTGGTTCTTCATTCTCAACAATCCCAATTTTGGCCATTATTTATGTACCACTTTGTATTCAATTTGGTTTTAGCCCAGCGGCAACGATTGCCATTATTGGTACAGCAGCAGCTTTAGGAGATGCAGGTTCTCCGGCATCAGACTCAACTTTAGGCCCAACATCAGGCCTTAATATGGATGGTCAGCATGACCACATGAAAGACAGTGTGGTCCCGACCTTCATTCACTACAATATTCCATTAATGATCTTTGGTTGGATTGCCGCAATGGTACTCTAAAAAATTTTCAAAGATAAATAAAAAGGCGATTATATAATCGCCTTTTTTTGTTATTTAATTCTGAGGATTTTGGTTGGATTAAAATAATTCATTTTATTAATTCTGATTAAAAAGGTTGGTATATTGTGAATAATAAATTAATTATAGCGGTGAAAATATAAAACCAACCTTTATACTTTGATTAAAATAAATATAGTTAATTAATAATAACTTATATAATAGTGTAATAAATTATTAAATAATGTTATTGCATAATTTTAATACTAATGTTTAATATTAATTATTCATTCTAGAAGGTTGCTTAAAAATGTTAAAACAAGCTGCTCTTATTGCATTATTGGGTATGTCTGCTTCAGCGATGGCTGGTCAATGGCAGGTTAAAGTTGGTGGTTCTGTAATTTCTCCAACAGGTGACACTGAAACCGCATTAGGTACAGTAAAAGCGGATGATGAGTTAGCATTTACACCATCGGTTGAATATTTCTTTAATGACAACATTTCAGCTGAATTACTTTTAGCTACTCCAATTGGTCATGATGTACTTTTGGATGGTGATAAAGCTGCTAAAATTAAGCATCTTCCACCGACAATTACTGCAAAATATAACTTTAAAAATTCAACACGCTTTACACCATATATTGGTGTAGGTGGTACAGCATTTGTTGCTTGGGATGAATCTGGCGCGGCTAAAAATGTAAAAGAAGATTTTGGTTTTGCAGGTCAAGTCGGCTTTAATTACCAACCAGCTGATGCGAAAAACTGGGGTGTATACTTCGATGCTCGCTATGCTCAATTAAGCCCTGAAGTGACTTTAATTGATGAATTAGGTGGCGGTAAATTCGATTTAGATATCGATCCTATGGTGTATACAATTGGTTATAGCTACAAATTCTAAGCTTTAACTGATCTTAAAACCCTGCCATTAGGCAGGGTTTTTTTTATGCAGCATATTCCATTCATCAGTTGATCGAATTGAACAAATAGGCAATAGAAAATTTAGGTGGAACTGTTAGAGTCGAAATAAATCAGCAAGTTGGAAGAAGAGAAAAGACGATGAAAAAAATTATTCAGGGTATGCTGGTCTTGGGCAGTGCTTATTTTATTTCGACAAGTTATGCCGCAAGTTTTGATTGTAAAAAGGCGAAAACCATTACCGAACATGCGGTTTGTGATAACCGGAGTATTAATGATGCCGATGTCAAAATGGCCACGACCTATACGATTATTCGTCATTTAGTTCCCATGGGGACACGTGGTGCAATTCAAGATCAACAAATAAAATGGCTACAACTACGCGATCAGTGCCGTGACAATGTCAGTTGTTTAAGTGATGTATATAAAATGCGGCAGCAAAAACTGGATCTCTACATGGACCGCGTTTATAAACAAGGACCTTTTTAAACCTTAAAATTTAGTGCGACAGAATAAAAATTTTCCATTCACACTATTGAAAAATAGTGAAGTCCCTCCATTCATATAGGCAATTGATAATTTTACTCAGTATGAACGGAGAGACTGATGAGCGAACAACAATCTCAAAAACACAGCTTCCAAGCGGAAGTGGCTCAGTTACTGCATTTAGTAACACATTCTTTATATTCAAATCCTGAAATTTTCCTTCGTGAGTTAGTATCAAACGCATCTGATGCCTGCGATAAATTACGTTTTGAAGGCATTAACCATCCTGAATATTATGAAAATGATCCAGATTTACATGTGCGTATTCATTTAAATAAAGAGCAGAAGACAATTACCATTTCGGATAATGGTATTGGTATGACACAACAAGAAGCGATTGATCATTTGGGTACGATTGCTAAGTCTGGCACTAAAGATTTTATGTCGAAGCTTACGGGTGATCAAAAGTCAGATGCACAATTGATTGGTCAATTTGGTGTGGGCTTCTATTCAGGTTTTATTGTTGCTGAAAAAATTACAGTGGAATCACGTCGTGCTGGGGTAAATGCCGCTGAAGGGGTACGTTGGGTTAGTAATGGTACAGGTGAGTTTGATGTAGAGCCAATTAATAAGGCTTCACGTGGAACCGACATCATTTTGCATTTACGCGAGGATGCTTTAGATTATTTAGATCGTTACAAAGTTAAGCAGATTATTAATAAATACTCTGATCATATTAGTTTGCCAATTGAGATGCAGAAAGAAGTTTGGCAACAAGAGGAAGCTGCCGAAGGCGAAGAAGCAAAACCTGGTCAATATGTACTGACGGATGAATGGGAAGCGATTAACTCAGCAAGTGCATTATGGACGCGTAATAAAAATGAGATCAGTGAAGAACAATATACTGAGTTTTATAAAAACCTGAGCCATGATTTTGAAGCCCCGCTTGCATGGACACATAACCGTGTAGAGGGAAGTACGGAATATACACAGTTACTTTATATTCCATCTCGCGCACCAAGCAATATTTTCACACGTGAAGCTAAAGCAGGAATTAAGCTGTATGTGAAACGTGTATTTATCATGGATGATGCGGATAATTTGATTCCAAATTATTTACGTTTTGTTCAAGGTGTGGTGGATAGCGCAGACTTACCACTTAATGTAAGCCGTGAATTATTACAAGAAAGTCGCGACGTTAAAACGATTCGTGAAGGTAACGCCCGCCGTATTTTAACGGTGCTAGATGGTTTGGCGAAATCTGAAGATGTTGCTGATCAAGAGAAGTTTGCAAAATTCTACGCTGAGTTTGGTTCAGTCTTAAAAGAAGGCTTAGGCGAAGACATGGCGAATCGTGAGCGTATTCTAAAATTATTACGCTTTGCTTCGTCAAATAATGATGAAGTGAAAACATCATTTGCAGACTATAAAGCCAATATGAAAGAAGGCCAAAAGGCAATTTACTATGTGACTGCTGATAGTTTAAATGCTGCGAAAAACTCACCACAACTTGAATTGTTCAAGAAAAAAGGTATCGAAGTGCTGCTCATGACTGAACGAGTGGATGAGTGGGCGATGGAATTTGTTTTTGAGTTTGATGGAACACCATTACAGAATGTATCGAAAGGTGCAGTTGATTTGGGTGATCTACAAGATGCTGAAGAGAAAAAAGCACTTGAGGAAGCTGCTGAGCAGTTTAAACCTGTTGTTGAAAAACTGTCGGATGCGTTAAAAGATAAGACCTCTGAAGTGCGTGTAACAACACGTTTAGTGGACTCTCCTGCGTGTTTGGTGGTGGCTGAGGGTGAGTTATCACCGCAACTGGTCCGTATGCTAAAACAAGCAGGACAAGCGGTTCCCGAGTCAAAACCAGTCTTGGAAATCAATCCATCCCATCCGTTGGTACAAAAATTAGAAAGTTCGGTGCAGTTTGATGACTTAGCAAATGTTATTTTTGATCAGGCGTTGATTGCTGAAGGCGGTTTACCCGAAGATCCTGCCCAATACATCAAACGGATTAACAGCTTATTGCTGAAGTAACGGTAGATATGAAAAAACCTCCTTCGGGAGGTTTTTTTATTTGGTTTTTCGATAGAGCACATGAATAAAAACGTCCATGTTTTAATCTTTAAAATAAATTAAAAATAAATAATTAATCTATAATAGCGATCGTTAAGTATTGGGAATCTTAAGATGAAAATTTTAGTGATCGCTGTAATGGGCTCGCTGCTCTCTATGGGCCTCATGCAATCTGCTCAGGCAGACAGCTCCAAGCAAAAAATGGTGCGTAATGACCGTGTGCAGGTTTCAAAACAAATCGCACAATATGATATCAATTCTTTTGTAGATAGTCGCCGTGTGATGCGAAATGATCGTGTTCAGTATAGTTTTCCTAAAGTGAAAAAAGTCGCTGAAAAACAGCCGAGTATTCTACGTAATGATCGTGTGCGTGTGATTAAGCAAAATTGAAGCTGAGTTATTTAAAAAAAGCCCATCCTGTTGAAATGGGCTTTTTATTCGCTGTGAAATAGCGGGTTCTAGAACAAGGCTTCAAGGCGCACTAAAGCGCCCACAAAGTGGCTTTTATCGTCACGATGGTTGTTGAGGTAGTTGAGATCACCTTGGATATAAAACCATTCCCGTAGGAAGGGCTGTCGCCATGATACATAGGGTCCCCAACTGTTTAAACGCAGTTGATCGTTATTGTAAAAACCACCTGTATATAGGCCGTAGTTGAATCGGTTACCTTTAAAAAATTGGTGTTGGCGGTAACTGAAGTTATCCCATTTCAGATCATCATCCTGTGCATCTGCATAGGTCAGGTTGAATTGGTTTGAGATAAAGGGTTGGCCTGGACGGGCATGGGTTAATTCTAAATTGGTTCTCAGATAATTTTCACTATCGATACCATAACGATAAATTTGTTCGGCTAAAAAACTGTAATCATTGTCGAGTTGCCATTTTTTAGCTGCTTTTAAGCGGACATATAGGTCATCACCAGAACGTAAACCTAGATCAACGTCAGTTTCGAAAGGCAGTCGATCTGAAATTTCTGACCAACGTAAAGCCAGTGAACTGTTATCTTCACGGGTTTGCTTATTGTCATAATTTTTATCACTACGCCCCGCAGGGTTTTCATTGGTAATTGCAGCATTATTTTCTAATTCATTATCAAGTGAGTCATCACCAAAGACCACACTCAATTTTTTTTCTAAAGTGGGAAGCTTAATTTTACCGCGAATACGTGGCTTAATTTCGTATTCATCGTGCTTATTCCAACTGTTATCTAAAATCACCCGTAGGGTTGCATTGGCTGGTTTATCTGGCTCACTTTTCCCAAACCAATTATCCATACGAACGGCCGTTCGATCTGCCCAATTTCGGACTTTCTTCTGTTGTCGATCGGTCCAGCTATTATTTTCCGTTTGTTCTGTTGTCGGAACAATGGGGTGATCTGATTGTTCAGGTAAGAAGGTCGGTGTTGCATCAATCCAACGTGGAATTTGATCTAAAAAATCATAGGTTTTTGGCATGATATACGGTGAACTTTGCTCGGTTGCAGGCACATCCGGCGAATGTTGCCCCTCAGTTTCATTGGCCCAAGCAACTTGATACATCAAGCTCATTGATGCGGAAAAAAGCAAAGTCCGAATAAAGTACTGTTGTTTTTTATGCATATATTTTGGCTCTATTTAATTATCATCTGAGTATCCTGCATCTGTAGTTTTGTTATTTTTGTCGAATAAATGCAAGCCAAACTACAAAATAAATGCAATTAATCTTCGGTCATTTGCTTAAGTGCTTGATAAAGCGAAATCACATCAATGGGTTGAGGCAATTTTTGGATCACATTTTGGATGCTTTGCCAATTTAAACCTTGCTGTCGATGGAGGATCAAATAGGGAAAGGTTTGTTCGGTACGCAAGAGTGCCATGCGTTTTTGACCGTGGATTAATCGTATTTTTTGACGTTCTTGTAATAATAACAACGGGGTATGTAGCGTCGGTTCAGGTTCATCAAAATGAATGAATTTTTGCGTATGAATTAATTGTGCCGGGATAAAGGGGTAATAGTCGGTTTGTGACCAAATCATTTCAGCCTGCTGAGACTGTTGATAGAGCTGATCAGGTGCAGCACAGAGTTGCTCTAGATTGTCCCATGTCATGACTTTAATTGCGGCAAGTTCATGTTGATGTTGTTGGCAAAACAGCTGAGAGAGTCGAATGGCTTCCATTTGCGTTTGCGCACCAAACAACAAGAGATACTTGATGAAGCGACCCTCGGTATTGATTTGCTCTGCTAAATACAGTGGCTGGTTTTTCCAATCGGTACCATCTGTCGTATGCAATAGAACATCAAGTTGCGTTGTGAGTTCAGGCTGATCTATAAACTGCAATTCATACAAGGCCAATTGCGCATCGATGTTTTGCAGCGTTTGAACGCGAGCGGTATATTGAGCGATTGGAACCTGTTCAGGAAGTTCAACGCCTGCCATTGTCGAGTTGAGATTTTCCTCCGATGGGGCATGTGTTGGCTGCTTAATTAGAACAAGAGGAACGGTATCAGGTGCAGAAAGCTCTGGTTTATTTGTATTTGAGTTATCAAGCAACGTATCCGCTTCATTGATTTGCTTATCGCAATGATCTAGATCGACAGATCCGTCTTTATTTATCGCTTCAATTGGCAGTAGTTCGTCCACACTTGCTGCAACACAGCTTGGCGCTGTGATGGTTTCCTCCTTCAGGCGTAAGGCATGTAGACGTAGATCGGTATCACTGATTAAACATTTATATAGCTGTTGTTGTTCAATTAACCAATCATAGCATTCGCTGAAATTGCCCCATTCACTGAGTAACGCCGTGCGTTGTTTGGCTGGAATCATCCAAACTTGCCAACCTAACTCATGGTCATGCAGCAAGGCCCAACCCATCTCTGGATATTGATATAAAGCACTTTCGAGTGCAGCGTCATGGTTAAAATAGCCACGAAATAACCATGAATATGGCGTTTGTTTGGCAAATTCAGTGGCAGCCATCTGTGGTTCAGTTAATGCGCGATAACTTAATATTTGCTTTTGAAAAATCGGTTCGTCACATAAGGCAAAAATTTCATGAATCCGACGTTTAGAAAGCGCAGTTTCATAAAAACTCAAAGCACGGTGTTCAAGTTGATGGGTCAGTACATGGATTTCTTTTATTAATTGTACTTTCTCTTGTAAATTCATTTGTCCGCTTCCTAAAGGACTTTTTGTGCTTTTTCTAAATATTTAGCCAATACAATATTGGTTGCAAGTTCTACTAATTTATATTCAGCCGAGTTCGGGTTTCGATATGTATTGGCCAATTCAATCAGGCGTTCAATATCTATAACCTGCGGTGAAATTTTTCCTTGTATCAGTGCCTGAAGTTCTTGCATAGGACAATGTAAATTTAAAAATAAAGAAGTCGATTAGTTCATTTGATTATAGAGATTTCATTAAAAAAAACATGGAAATAAATGTCAGCTTCTACAAATTAAGCGTTAAATATGACAATTAATGCGCATTTTGTTTAAAAATAATACCAAATCATTAGCTTAAAGATAGGTTTTTCAAAAGATATAGCGGTATGGTTTGATCAATTTTTTTGAAGTCATCATCAGCGATCGAGCGCTTTTAGATGTTCATTTTTAATGTTAAGTAAAGAATAAAGCCCAAAGTAAAGGCACATAAAATAAAAAACCGATGGTGGGAGCCATCGGTTTTTTTATGGAAAAATCAGCTAAAAATTAAGCTTTTTTTTCTGTGCTTGTTATAACTTCAGTTGTATCAGCAGCTGGAGCTTGGCTCTCTGCATTGGCAGTTTCAGCAGTTACAGCTTTTTTTACTGGAAAATCTGGTACGTAAACGATTTGTGCAGAAACAGTTGCAGAAAGCGCCATCACAGCAACAGCCATAGCATATTTGATTGCGTTCATTTGTGTATTCCTATCAATCATTAGTAACTCAAAAATTGAGTCAGGGAGAAAATTAATCACTTGAATTTATGTGAAAATAATATCAAAAAATAATCAATTAAAAATGATCGATTCGGCAACACAAGATAAATGGTAGGATTTAATATTTATATAAAACAGTCTATTAGAGTTATTGCTCTAGAGTTTTTAGTGGCTGAGTGACAGCGGCGTATCACTCAGATATAGATGAAAAATCTATGAATGTTTGGCACATTTCTTTTCATAGACTTTGCCTGCGATACCACCAATAATGGCACCACTAATCGTACCAAAAACAGGCAATATACTGCCTGCAACAGCTCCGATCGCAGCACCTTTGACGGTCGGAGAAAAACGTGAGAGAAAGCTATTCTTCCCTGTTTGGGACTCGTTGGTGGTTGTTTGAGGGGGTGTATTGGTAGATAGTTCGGTTTCAGCAGAAGTTGCTTGAGGTTCAATAGTCATGACATTACTCCCGAGCATGATCGTTTGAAGAATGAAGCTTTTAGCCTAATCGGTAGTGGCCTTGGCTTAAACAGAAAGCATGTAATAAATGATGGTCAGTTTGTAATCCCTCGAAGTGGAATTCACTCCTGTGTAAGACATGTAATATTTTGCTGTTTTGATGTTTAAAAAATAACCAAAATAAGTGACTTAATCATATGATGAAGATTCAAAATCATAACAATGAGGATAAATACAATGTCTGTTGCTAAAGTCGTTGAAGTAAATGCAAGTAGCACAAAAAGTTTTGAAGATGCCATCCAAACGGGAATTAATAAAGTCACTGAAACCGTAAAGAATGTTCAGGGTGCATGGATTAATGAACAAAAAGTTGTGGTGAAAGACAATAAAATTGCGGAATATCGAGTGAACTTAAAAATCAGCTTCTTAGTGGAATAAGTTTCATTTTTTGATGTTAAAAACTAATCATAAAAAATCCCCGAAGTTCGGGGATTTTTGTTTGAACACGCTGAATTATTTTTCAGGCGTTTCACAGCTTTCATCATTACACACAGGTGTAGGAGCAAGCTCAGGAAGTTCCGCAGCTTTGTCCATCACTTTTTTAAATACATCTTTCGGTTGAGCGCCTGCTAAAGCAATGCGTTGCTCAAATACAAAGAACGGTACACCGGTAACTTTAAGTTGATCGCGTGCTACTTCTTCGTCGTATTTGACGAAATCAGCAAATTCATCTGAGTCTAATAAGTCATCGACTTCAACAGGGTTTAGACCAATACGAGATGCAACGTCTTCTAAGGTTTCACGTTCACCAATGGCCAAGCCTTGCGTCATATAGCTATAGAAGAAAGCTTCTTTGGCTTCACTGCCGAGACCTTTGCTTTGTGCAAGATGAATCAAGCGGTGCGCGTTGAAAGTATTGCCTGAATTGGCTTTTTGCCAGTTAAATTCAATACCTTCAGCTTTTGCCATTTCGGCGATATTGCGCTGCATTTCTTCAACTTCTTCAATACTGCGGCCATATTTTTGAGCTAGACGTTCAGTATTAGAAATTTCTAGGCGAGCGGGCGCATCTGCGTCAAGTTGATAGCTATGCCAAAACACTTCAAGCTCTACACCCGATTCTTCGGCAGCAGCTTCAAGGCGTTTTTTCGCAATATAACAAAATGGGCAAACCACGTCTGACCAGATATCTACACGCATGGGAAATCTCTTTTCTATGTTCTGGGAAAATGATGGGGGCAAATCCTAAAATTTAAAGCCAAGCAATGCAATCCATTTTTGTCTCGATGGCGCAATGTCGGTTTTTTTTTGATTTTGTTACAAGGATTGAATGAAGATTTGTCGAACGATTAATCCGTGATTAAACGTTTACCCAAACATATTACTTCAACCTCTTCATAGCCCAATTGTTCATAAAAATTTTGTACATCAATGTTGTCTTGGCGAATCAGTAATTGAAGTTTTGGACAGCCTAGAGCAATTAAGCGTTTTTCTAATTGCTGAATGAGGGCAGTAGCGACGCCATTACGCTGAAAATGTGGATGTACGGCAAGATAATTGACCCAGCCTCGGTGTCCATCATAGCCACCCATCACAGTTGCAATCAGTTGATCATCTTTGACTGCCAACAAGAATAATTGGTCGCGTTGCGCTAGTTTTCGAAATATATCAATTTCAGGATTATTCCATGGACGGGTCAGATCACACAGTTCCCAAAGTGCAATCACATCATCTAAATCAGATTCGAGATAGGGGCGGATAATAAACATAATTTTTGTTTTAGCATGTATTTTGACCAATTTAGATTAGTCGAGTTTTGCAGACTTGATAAGTCATATTGAAAAATAAAAGCCATAAAAAAACGCTCCGAAGAGCGTTTTTTTATTTCTCTGCAATTAAGCAGTTTTCACTTCAGGTTGAGCAGCTAACATATGGCCGTTCTCTTCGAAGTTGATGTGCCAAGACAATGCTTCACGTAGAAGGTGAGGTGTTTGACCACCTTTTGCACATGCACGGTCGAAGTAATCGTTCAATGCTGCACGGTAGCTTGGGTGAGCACAGTTGTCGATTACAGCACGAGCACGTTCACGTGGGGCAAGACCACGTAAGTCAGCAAGACCTTGTTCAGTAACCAAGATGTCAACGTCGTGTTCAGCATGGTCAACGTGAGAAGCAAATGGAACAACAGAAGAAATGTCGCCACCTTTTGCAATTGATTTAGTCACGAAGATCGCCAAGTGCGCATTACGTGCGAAGTCACCTGAACCACCAATACCGTTCATCATTTTTGTACCGCAAACGTGAGTCGAGTTCACGTTACCGTAGATATCAAACTCAAGTGCTGTGTTGATACCGATAATACCTAAACGACGTACAAGTTCTGGGTGGTTAGAAATTTCTTGTGGACGTAATACAAGTTTGTCTTTGTATTGTTCAAGGTTATTAAATACTTTTTCGCCATATTTCGCAGAAAGCGTAATAGAAGAACCTGAAGCAAATTTCATTTTGCCTGCGTCGATCAATTCAAATGTACAGTCTTGAAGTACTTCAGAGTACATGATCAAGTCTTCAAAGTTTGAATCTTTAAGACCAGTCAATACTGCGTTTGCAATTGAACCAATACCTGCTTGTAATGGACCTAGGTTTTTCGGTAAACGACCTTCTTCTACTTCTTTTTCAAAGAAAGCGATAAGGTGGTTTGCAATACCTTGAGTTTCATCATCAGGGGCAGTCACTGTAGATGGAGAGTCATGCAATTCGTTGTTAAATACGATACCTACGATTTTTGAAGGATCGATGTTGATTGCATGTGTACCAATACGTTCATCAACATGAGTCAATGGAATAGCTTGACGTGTTGGACGATATGTTGGGATATAAATATCGTGTAAGCCTTCAAATGCTGGGCTTAAGTTGGTGTTGATTTCAACAATTACTTTTTCAGCAAAAATTGCGAAGCTTGCAGAGTTACCTACAGAAGTTGTAGGGATGATGCCACCATCTTCAGTGATCGCAACAGCTTCAATAATTGCTACATCAGGCTTTTTAAGCTGAAGGTTACGCATTTGTTCAACTGTTTCAGACAAATGCTGATCGATGAACATTACTTCGCCTTTGTTGATCGCTTTACGTAATGTATTGTCTACTTGGAACGGTAAACGACGAGCAAGAACACCTGCTTCAGTCAATTTTTTGTCCAAATCGTTACCCAAGCTCGCGCCAGTAATTAGGGTGATTTTAAGAGGATTAGCATGAGCCTGTTGAACCAACGCTAAAGGTACAGCTTTCGCTTCACCTGCGCGTGTGAAACCACTCATACCTACCGTCATACCATCCTGAATGAATTCAGCAGCTTTTTCTGCGCTGATAACTTTGTCGTGAAGGGCAGCTAAACGGATGCGATCTAAAGACATCATATACTCTCGTGAAATTCTCAAAACTGATACGGATTGTACCGATCAAAAAAGCCATTTTGCATCCCTGTTAGGCTAAGGTCTAATTTTTTGAAAAAATGTGGGTATAAGATTTTATTATGATTTTTAAGCTACTGAATAATAAAGTTAAAAATAACAATGGTTAAGGATTAAACAAAACTGTTCGTTGCTTTTTTGAACGCTTGTTAAAAGCGTTCAGTTAAACTTTGCTTAATTTTTTCCAATGGGCTGTTGTTTAATATTTCATCATTTTCGAGTTTTTGCAGTGGTAAAGAAATGATCGCTTCGAGTCCACCTTCTGCTCGATTGTGAATTGAAAGTTGACCTTCGTGAATATCCACAATACGTTTTACAATGGCTAAACCGAGTCCACTGCCTTGAATGGTACGTGCATCATTACCACGTACAAAAGGTTGCATCAGGTCTTCAATTTGATCTTCAGGAATCCCTTCGCCATTATCGGCAACGCGAATTTGAATATGGTCACCTTCATATTCGGTAGACAGTTCAATCGGCTCGGCACCATAGCGTTTTGAGTTATTGATTAAGTTGCCTATTAGTCGTTTTAAGGACAGGCTACGTGCTTGAATAATCGGTAAGTCTTGAGGTTCAAAGCGAATATCTAAAGGTTTAAATTGAATCACTAATTCCTGCAATAGCGCATTTAAATCAGTATCTTGCGGAACTTCATCAGAGCCATCTCGCATATACGAAATGAACTGATTCAGAATTGCATCCATATCTTCAACATCGTAAATCAGACCTTCTTTTAGGAAGTCATCATCAGGCATCATTTCTGCGCTGAGTCGAATACGGGTCAGCGGAGTACGCAAATCGTGGGAAATACCGGCCAACATGATGCGACGATCACGTTCAGTTTGTTCCAGCGTGTAGACCATGTGGTTAAAGGCTTGGTTTACTTCACGGATTTCTTGTGGCCCATGGTTGGTTTCTAAATAAGGAGCAGTGCCTTGTTTACTATAGTTGTTTGCCGCATCTTGTAAACGTTTTAGTGGACGGTTGAGCTGACGAACCAAGGTTAAGATAATGATGCCAGCAATCAGCGGAATACCCAATAACCAGCCTAAAATCAGCTCTGCGCTATAGTTGGCATAGGTTTTTAAAGGCTCGCGAACCCAGTTTCCATTCATTTCTGGAGTTTGAATCCAGATGCGTGGGTCAGGTTTAAATTGGAAATACACGGTCGCATTATCAATGCGCATTTCTTTGGCCAGTTTCTTTTCAATTTGATTGGTAAAGAACTCTGCAATGACTTTGTCTTTGACGTTGGGGAATTCTTTCGGATCGGTCACATATTCGATCCCGACACGGTTGCGCATCCAGTCGTCGACATCCACTTCGGCATTGTTATGAAAAATCCGTAAATCAGGATTGTTAATGATTTCAAGTTCGACCGCGAGGTAACGAGCATGTTGTTGAATTTCGGGTAAATAGAGTGTGCGCCAAAAGAACCATAAGGACATAAACAGGCTAAAAAACACCACAAATAAGACCAATACGGTGGTCCGCATGGCTGCAGAGCGGGGTTTGATTTTATCGAGGAAGCGTTCCCAAGGTGTCCGTTTTTTTTCGGAGTAGGTAACGTAGTCGGTAAATTCCTGTGGGTCGATGGGTTCGAGTTTCACGCAGAATCCTTTAAGCAAATTTTTTGAAAGGCAGTTTTTATTCTTTGCGATGGAATCTTACTGCTGGAACGTTCTTCGGGAGGAGTTTGTTATGTTACTTTTTAAAAAAGTAACCAAAATTTTTGCCATTCGCTGAACTCGCGCACATTACTTTTATTCATTCAATTTCAAGTGGCTCAGACAGCAGCGAATGGTATTTCCGGACATGAGGTACGGTGACTCGATTCTCAGGTCTTATTTTATGGCTTATTCAGCACCATCTGGAACAAAGACATAACCTACGCCCCAAACGGTTTGAATATAGCGCGCACGTGCTGGGTTTTCTTCAACCAAACGACGCAGGCGAGAAACCTGAACGTCAATTGAACGTTCCATCGCGCCCCATTCACGACCACGAGCAAGATTCATTAACTTGTCGCGTGTCAGTGGTTCACGTGGGTGTTGAACTAATGCTTTGAGTACGGCAAATTCACCCGTTGTTAATGTGACGACTTGACCTTCACGGGTTAATGTACGAGTAGACAGGTCGAGTGACCAAGGACCAAAAGACACCACTTCCATTTGTTGGCTTGGTGCGCCCGGAACTTCACGCACTTGGCGACGTAGGACCGCACGAATACGAGCTAATAGCTCATTCGGGTTAAATGGTTTTGGTAAATAGTCATCTGCACCGGCTTCAAGTCCTGCAATACGGTCTGAATCGCTACCACGAGCGGTCAGCATAATGATCGGGGTATCGATGCTAGATTGGCGTAGACGGCGGCAAATACTCAAGCCATCTTCAACAGGCAACATAAAGTCGAGCACAATCAGGGAAAAGAGTTCCCGCTGCAACAGACGATCCATCTGAGTCGCATCATGTGCGGTTTTGACCACAAAACCTTTATCTTCTAGGAAGCGTTGTAAGAGGGTGCGTAGACGCACATCATCATCGACAACCAGAATGCGTTCGACTCGGTCGGTTTCGGCTTGTACGGCATCTGTTTTTTCAGCAGGTACAACTAAACTCATGACGTGCTCCTTATTCTTTATTGTCATCGTAAACAAAAAGTCGATTTCACTTGAGTATACGATTCATTTATATAAATTTACTATGCTCTAAAGCAACAAATATTGCAGTTAAAATCAAGACATAGATACCAAATGTATACATGTTGTTCGAATCAGTTTGCTTGTCTAAGTCTCGCTAATTTGCTGTTTCATAGTCAGTTTCGTAAAAAAATGTGTATTTGAGATGAATTGGCATTAAAAACCACGAATAAATTTATAAAAACAATTGTGGATTTTATGGTCTTGGTCTTTATAATCATGGCTTTTAGAACTTATCCTTGCAGGGATCTAATACGATGACTGACTTAGTTCAGCAGTTGGCAAAAGAAATTGCCGTACGTCCAAATCAAATTGAAGCTGCCATCAAGCTCATTGATGAAGGTGCCAGTGTTCCATTTATCGCACGTTACCGTAAAGAAGTGACGCAAGGTCTGGACGATACTCAATTACGTCAGCTTGATACACGTCTGACTTACCTGCGTGATTTATTTGAGCGCCGTGAGAAGGTAATCGAATCTCTAAAAGAACAAAACAAGTTATCTGATGACTTACTTGCTCGCGTGAATGCAGCAGAAACGAAAAATGCTTTAGAAGAGATTTACGCGCCGTACCGTCCAAAACGTACAAGTAAATCATTTAAAGCCAAAGAAGCGGGTTTAGGCCCAATCGCTGAAAAAATCTTTAATGAAGCGGTTGATCCAACCGAAGCTTTAGCTGGTTTTAGTCATGAAGATTATGCAGATGTTGAAAGCCAATTAGATGCGATTCAACACATTTTAATTGATGACTGGGCACAAAATATTGCATTAACCACTGAGCTAAAAGCGACATTTGCGAAAACCGCAGTGTTGAAAAGTTTAGTTGCAAGTGATGAGAAAAAGGAAGTCGGTAAAAAATTCCGTGATTACTTTGATTTCTCTGAAAGCTTAAATAAAGTCCCTTCACACCGTTTATTGGCGATGCTCCGTGGCCGTCAAGAAAATGTCTTGGGCTTAAAAGTCGATGGTGAAGATGATGCGCCATTGGCTCGTATTGATACTGAATACAATTTAGAAACAGCACAACCACAAGCGCGTGCAGATTTCTTAAAACAAACTGCAAAATTATTCTGGCTCGGTAAAGTTCGCCCTGCGATTGAACATTCATTATTGACTGAAAAACGTTTGGCTGCTGAAGCTGAAGCGATGGATGTCTTTGCTGAAAATCTACGTCATTTATTACTTTCTGCTCCTGCAGGCGCACGCTGCACATTGGGTGTAGACCCTGGCATCCGTACGGGTGTGAAATTGGCTGTTGTCAATGCATCAGGTGATGTTGTTGCACATAGCACGATTTACCCATTTGCTCCGAAAGAAGATAAAGCTGGTTCAGTTGCTGAACTTGCGCGCCTTTGCCGCGAATTCAATGTTGAATTAATTGCGATTGGTAATGGTACTGCAAGCCGTGAAACTGAAGCGGTTGTGGCCGAAATGATGGCTGCGAATACGGATTTGAATTTGATTCGTGTGTCTGTCTCTGAAGCGGGTGCATCTGTTTATTCAGCATCTGAATTGGCATCTCAAGAATTGCCAGAGCTAGATGTATCTATTCGCGGTGCAGTGTCGATTGCTCGTCGTTTACAAGATCCATTGGCGGAGCTTGTGAAAATTGATCCGAAATCGATTGGTGTAGGTCAATACCAACATGACGTGAACCAAACCGGTTTAGCAAAAACGCTAGAAGCGGTTGTGGAAGACTGTGTGAACTCAGTAGGTGTCGATGTCAACACTGCATCATCTGCAATCTTGGGTTATATCGCGGGTTTGAATAAATCAATTGCACAGCAAATTGTGGATTACCGTAAAGAAAATGGTCGTTTTGACAACCGCCAAAGTTTGAAAAAAGTTCCTCGTTTAGGCGAGCGGACCTTTGAACAAGCAGCAGGTTTCTTACGTATTCAAGATGGTTCTGAACCATTGGATGCATCTGCTGTTCACCCTGAATCTTATGGTTTAGTAGAAAAAATTGTGGCAGCGAAAGCAACCACAGTCAAAGATATTATTGGTAATACTGAAATTATTCGCCAAGTAAACGCCGAAGAATTTGTGAATGACCAATTTGGTCTACCGACAATTCAAGACGTTTTATCTGAACTTGAAAAACCAGGTCGTGATCCACGTCCAGAGTTCCGTACCGCAAAATTCCGTGAAGACATCACTGAGGTGGCGCAGTTGACTGAAGGTTTACAGCTTGAAGGTGTGGTTACGAATGTGACGAACTTCGGTGCATTCGTGGATGTGGGTGTACACCAAGACGGTTTAGTGCATATTTCTGAACTTGCAAATGAATTTGTTGCAGATCCGCACAAAGTCGTAAAACCAGGTCAAATTGTTCAAGTTCGTGTACTAAATGTCGATGTTGAACGTAACCGTGTCAACTTGTCGATGCGTGCTGAAGGTGCTGCTGCAGCGAAACCACAACGTCAATCACGTCGTGACAATGCCCAGCAAGAACAACGTGGTGAGCGTAAGCCACATGCGAAACGACCACAGCATGCTCGTACGCAAGGCGACCGCCCACAAGGTCATAAAAAACCTCAAGCAGCGAAACCACAAGAAAATAAAATTGGTGGTTTAGGTGCGTTGTTATTACAAGCAGGGATTAAAGGTTCGAAGTAATCTTGAACTGTTAAAAAAAACCTCCCATTTGGGAGGTTTTTTTTATTTTCTTTTACGGCCTATCAAAGATAAATGAGCTGAATCTTAAACTTCGCAATAAAGTGTAAAAATCACACAAATCACGTATCAAAACACACTATAGAATCGTTCGATTGTCAGACAATATAAGTCACGCCATAAAGTGGTCACAAACTTTAGGCTTTACATACTTACATCTAATTATTTGATATTTATTATAAACGGTAAAATGATGACATCTAAAATTGAACGACATCGATTTCATATTCACGACTTTTTATCTGGAACTGTGGTATTTCTCGTGGCTTTACCGCTATGCCTAGGCATTGCATTGGCTTCTGGCGCACCGATTCTCTCTGGCATTATTGCTGGCATTGTCGGTGGTATTTTAGTTGGGACACTGAGTGGCTCACATATCAGTGTTGCAGGGCCAGCAGCAGGTTTAACAGCAGTCATTTTGGTACAGCTTGAATTACTGGGCGGCAACTATGCCGCCTTTTTATTGTGTATTGTTTTTGCCGGTATCTTACAGATTGGATTTGGCATATTTCGGCTCGGTTTCTTTGCCAACTTTATTCCGAACAATGTCATATTGGGTTTGTTGGCAGCTATCGGGCTGATCTTGATTGGGAGTCAAATACCTTATTTGTTTGGCTTGAACCAATTTTCATGGTCTGTGCTGTGGCAGTCACAGCCGCTCGATTTGCAATGGGATATCGGTGCCGTTCTGATCGGTATAGGTAGCATTGTCTTGATGTTGCTTTGGGAGAGGAGTCCATGCAAAAAGTGGGTGCTGCCTTCAGCCTTGGTTGCTGTCGTTCTTGCTGCACTGTGCAATGCCGTGTTGGTGCTTAGTGGTTCGCCTTTGGCAGTTCATCCATCGAACCTCATCCAACTTCCAAATCTTTGGGATCAGCCACAAAATGTGATGATTTTTCCAGATTGGACCGCTTTAAATAATCCTCTGATTTACACAGGGGCAATCACTTTGGCGGTTGTGGCGTCATTAGAAACTTTATTGAATTTGGAAGCAGCAGATAAATTAGATCCGCATAAGCGTTCGTCCCCCCCCAACCGAGAGCTATGGGCGCAAGGTATCGGTAATGTTGTTTCGGGCGCTATAGGCGGGATGCCGCTAACTTCAGTAATTGTTCGTAGTTCGGTCAATGCCAGTGCTGGAGCTAAAAGTAAATGTTCTGCCATCTTTCATGGCGTGTTGCTCCTGTTTGCCGTGCTGTGTTTAGTGCCTTTGATGAACATGATTCCGCTTTCAGCATTAGCTGCAATTTTAATCCTCACAGGTTTTAAACTGACGCATCCCAAATTGTTTAAACAGTTGTATTTAAAAGGTTGGAAACAATTTATTCCTTTTATCATTACCTTGTTGGCGATTTTACTCACAGACTTATTGCTCGGAATCTTGATTGGTTTAGCCAGTAGTGCGGCCTTTATTTTATACGCCAATTTTAATAAGGGACTGAAGGTGTATAAAGAGCATCATTTACATGGGGTGATTACACGGATTGAATTGCCTTCACAAGTCAGTTTTCTCAACCGTTCGGCATTAATATCTGCATTGGAACATATCCATCGTGGCGAACAAGTGGTGATTGATGCCACACATGTGAGTGATATGGATGCTGATATTTTCCAGCTTATTCAAGAGTACCAACAGGAAAAGGCTGTGCAGCGTAAAGTGCAAGTGCAGTTGATTGGTTTCAAGGCACACTATGCCGATGCGCAGGAGGCGGCATTAGATATAGATATCAGTACCGCAGCTTTACAGCAACGTTTGACGCCAGAGGCCGTGCTCGCTTTGCTTAAAGCCGGCAATGAGCGGTTTGTACAAAATGAGCGTTTGCAACGAGATATCTATCGTCAACTGCGGGTGACCGCAGAAGAAGGACAGCATCCGATTGCGGCAGTGTTAGGTTGTATGGATTCTCGTGCGCCGACTGAAATGATCTTTGATGTTGGAATTGGCGATTTATTTAGTTTACGCATAGCGGGGAATGTCGCAGGGCAAAAAGTATTGGGTTCTTTAGAATTTGCCTGCGAAGCCAAAGGCGCCAAAGTGATCGTAGTGCTTGGTCATACGGACTGTGGTGCGGTTAGCAGTGCTTGTCAGTTGCATTTAGCTGGTCAATCGATTCAGAGCCTGACGCGTATGCCACATATTCAATATGTGCTGGGGCCACTCAATGAGTCTGTATCGCGTGTTGCCGAATTGATGCAACCACAAACGCTGAGTCCGGCATTTTTAGAGCAAGTGACGCAAATGAATGTGCATTACAACATCCGCTATATTTTGCAAAATAGTGAAGTGCTACAGCAATTGGTGCAAGAAGGTAAAGTGGCGATCGTTGGTGCGGTGTATGATGTAAAAACTGGACGGGTTAATTTCTTCGGATAAATAAAATCGGATGACATAAAAAAAGGAACATCATGAACACATGATGATCCTTTTTATTGAACTAAAATACATTAGCGAATCATCGGTACAATCCAACTGGTAATGATCAGCAAAATACCGAAATGTCCCAATTTACGGGTGACATATACCAATTTTGACGGCTTTTGTTCCAATTGTTTCGCATAGTCTTCGATGCTAATGCCTTGTTTTGCATTACTGGTAAATAAAAACACCGCCAAATCGATACAAATTAAAATGGTACCGACATCTGCCACCACTTCCATTAAATCGTATTGGCCGCTGATCAAGGCGGTTGACACTTGATAAACAAGGAAAAGTGCAAAAGCGATGCAGGCATACTGCAAAACAGTTAAAAATATCCGCATAAATCTATACTAAATAAGCTCAAAATTCTGAAACAGGATTATAGCGTCCCTCGCAAGAGATTACTGTAACGCTTAGAGTGCTTGCATGACTGCTGGAAAGTGTTGCTTTTCAACCAACTCCAAAAACTCATCGCCCATACGCTGACTTTCAGCCACACATTGGTTCCACATTTTAATCCGTTGTTGGTTGTCTAAGCCTTTGAGGGTAAAGTCTTTACGGTCAGGCAGTCGGCCAAGCGGCAAGCTTGCAAGGTATTCTTGTGAAGGCGACAGTAACAGGGTACGCGCTTGATTGTCTGGATTAGCCTGACGTTTAAATAATTTATCAAACCAACCTGGGGTGATGCTATCCGTGAAATGCGGATACAGCACGATGCCCTGACTTTGGAAGGGTAGGTCAATATGATAGTCAATCAGGCCGCCATCGCGGTAACTGCCTTGTGGCGCATCAGGGATATCACGGATCGCGGCCATGACACCGGGAATAGATGCAGATGCCATAAGCCACGGCATGACACTGTCTTGAGTCAATGCATGGTAATGCGTGGTAAAGCCATCATCCGCCACGGTAAATTGATGACCTGACACAGGCTGACTAATCACACGCTGCATGAAATAACGACTGTGTTTACGTGCAAGCGCTGTCGTGCCCACGATCCCTGCGACAGAGGCTAACAGCGGCAGGGCTTTATCACTTTGGAAAATATGCTGAGCTTTGACCGAAAGCACAGTGAGGTGATAATCAGGATGATTAACCAGTGCAGCTTCTTGACCTTGAATCAAATCGATCAGCATGCCACGACACACATCGCTGACTTCTTGACGACTCATCTTTTTATGAAAGCTCAGATTGGTATACAGCTCAGAGAGGCGTTTCGTGCCTTCGATAGCTCCCCAAGCAGCAATACTGGCAAAGCGCCAACTGCCAATCGATGAACCAATTAAAGTACGCTTTTGTTGCGCACGTGGCAAAAAGTCAGCAAAAATCGCCTGATCTAAACCTTGAATACCAATGCCTTTCGGGCCACCAGCAGCACCGGGCAGAATATCCACTTGAGCAGCGTTTAAACCTTCTTGTTCAATCAGTTGGCGTGCTAAATGGCCAGCACGGATATTGAGCGCAGGCGGTTTTTTTTGCAAAATTTGAGTCATGGCAGTCGCTTAAAATACAGTCGTAGAATTATTCTAGTGCGTTTTTGCACAGACCCAATGGCTGAAACTTACGACAAATGACTTCTCAGTCATATCAGGGTATCACTCAGGAATGCTGTAATAATTGTTCATTATGCCGATGCAATTGAAACAAACTGAGGCAGACGATTGCCCATGTCGCCATTGGAAAGACCGCCCAAGCAAATAGATTAATGATAAAAACCACGGCCCCAGCTAATAACCAATAATTTAACCCAGCCATCAGTTTTTGCTGTGGCAAACAAAGTAGGAATAAACAGGGAAGTGCATTAAAGAGAATGATCCACCAAAATGCAGCGCTATGTTGCATCCGATACAGGATGGTGTTGGCTGACGGTTGCCAGTTTAGAAACGGCATGTGTATATTTAATTTAACCAACACATCAAGCAGGGTCGAAAAACTATATAGCAATGCAGTGGCGCACGCTCTGAGTGGATTTCGACCATACAGTACCCCTAAATAACTGTATGACATGGCGTTCAGCCTTATTTAAATTTTTTGTTCTTATAGCTTTAAGCCCTTTATTGTCAAAGGGCCTAAAGGAGCTATGGATACGACATATTATTTAAATACAAAGATTATTTAAACACACGCCAAATGGCAAGTAAGCTTGAAAGTGCAATTAATACGATGGAAACGTACCATGGCGCAATTATCGCTATGGAGAGGAAGATGGCCATAACACTGCCAAATACCCAACTACGCTTTTGCTGATGTTCCATTTGCAAGCGCATGCTTTGCAGTTCATTGAGTTGTTTTGCATGCCAAGCTGACTGATTTTTTAAACCATTCAGACTGTCGATCATCAGCGTTGGTAAATCTTGCGCACCTAAAAGTAAGTCTGGAATTTTTTGTCCGAGTTCTTTTAAGTTTTTCTGCGGATTCATTTGCGCTTTAATCCAATCGGTGAGGATTGGTTTTGCCAAACTCCAAATATCCAATTCAGGATAGAGATCAGTTCCTAAACCTTCGACATGGACCAAGGTTTTGAGCAGCAACATCAGTTGTGGCGGAATCTCTAAATGGAAACGACGCGCAATATCCATCACTTGAATCAGGATGCCGGCGAAGTCCAATTCATGCATTGGTTTAGAGACCATTGGGCCAACAGTGCGACGCATTTCACGCGCCAAAGCATCTTGGTCTGTGCCCGGTGGAATCCAGCCCGCTTGGTGCACAATCTGAATCAGCTGCATAAAGTCGCTGTTCATAACAGCGAGCAACATACGTGCAACAGTCATCTGGTCATGCTTCGACAGCTCGCCCATAATCGCGCAGTCCAAGGCAATAAAGCGTGGATTGCTAGGATTGATGGTTTCGACGAAGACATTCCCCGGATGCATATCTGCATGGAAGAAGTTGTCGCGGAACACTTGGGTAAAGAAAATGGTGAGCCCTTTTTCGGCTAAATCTTTACGATCCATGCCCAAGCGATCAAAAGTCGCAATATCTGAAATTGGTACACCGGTAATACGTTCTTCGACCATGACATCACGGCTGTCCATATAGACTTCAGGCACGTACATCATGCTTGAACCGGTGAAGTAATGACGCATACGACGAGTGTTATCCGCTTCTAAAGTCAAATCCAACTCATTGAGAATAATTTGACGGTAGTCCTGAATAATTTCAGATAAATGCAGGGCACGAGCGGCTTCTAGACGTTTTTCAAGGAACTGACCAAGCCACTCTAATATTTCAAAATCTTCCAGAATTTGATTGCGAATATTTGGGCGAGTCACTTTTACCACGACTTCACGGCCATCATGCAGGGCTGCAGTATGCACTTGTGCAATAGATGCTGCTGCTAAAGGCTGCTCGTCAAAGCGTGCAAATAAGGTATTCACATCCGCTTTTAGTGATTCCTGAATACGCATTTTGGCAACGTCATTCGAAAAAGGTTTTACACGGTCTTGTAGTAGTACCAATTGCTGTAAAACTTCAGGTGGAATCAAGTCACGACGGGTAGACAGTAATTGCCCCATTTTAATGGCCAGCGGGCCCATCTCTTCCATGGCTTCTTTGAGCTTGAGCGGATTTTTACGCTCGCGGCTTGACCAAGCCGCAGGGTGCATGCGAATGAGAGAAAGAATATGACGGGCTTTTTCCGGTAATTCTTCCGCAGGAAACAACGTGTCGAGTCTATAGTGCGCAGCGATGCGCCAAAGGTCGAGTAAACGTGAAACGTGCGGAATCATATGTGCAATTACCTAGTCTTAAGTGTTGTCTTGTAATGAGTCAATTTGGCTATGCAGTTGCTGAATTTTTGCTTCTGCACGGTCCAGATTTTGATTCAAAATTCGTGTGTCTTGATTCAGGTCATCCATCTGCCAACGTGGGGCAAACAAGCCAGAATCTTCTTTTAACGCGTCTTCAGCAAAGAACAAATGGCTTTGTAAAGTACGTTTGAGATATTTGGGGGCAAGTTGCAACTTACCAATTTCATGCGCAAGGCTTGGACCTATCCAAGGGCTTAAATGCGAAGCTAAATCGGGCTCAGCTTGCTGCATAATGCGTTGGATATCCTGCAATAAATGATAATCACCTTGCAATGGGATATTGCCGACATCTTCAGCCAACAGCAGTTTAAGGAGCTCGACGACCGTTTTGACATGCAAGGTCGCTGTTGCTTCGGTCGTACTTGACTGCTGCTCGTAAGGGCGTTGCTCAAAGATAGATGCGGTTTCAGAGTGTCCTGTTGGCGTCGGTTCTAAGCGAACTTTCTGATCGTCAAAAAACACATCCACCGACAACTGTGGTGAGTCGATCACCACACGAAGCATTTTGCCTTGCAATTCATTCAGTTGGATGCGAGTAATAGCATCCAGATCAATGAAATGATGAATTAAGCGTTCAACTGCACCAAGTGCGAGAATCGACCACATAGTTCAGCCTGCAGTATTAAAGTTTGAAACCACGATGTACGGCTACGATACCACCTGTTAAGTTGTGATAATCACAGTTTTGGAAGCCTGCATTTTCCATCATACCTTTAAGAGTACGTTGGTCTGGGTGCATACGAATTGATTCTGCAAGGTATTTATAACTTTCAGAGTCATTTGCTACGATTTTTCCCATAATTGGTAATGCAGTGAATGAGTATAAGTCATACAGTTTTGAGAATGGTTCAAATACCGGTTTAGAGAATTCTAAAATCAGTAAACGACCACCTGGCTTAAGAACGCGGTACATTGCAGCAAGAGCAGCATCTTTGTCAGTCACGTTACGTAGACCAAATGAAATGGTTAATAGGTCAAAACTGTTGTCTGCAAAAGGTTCTAAAGTTTCAGCATTGGCCAAAACGAAATCGACATTGGTACAACCAGCATCAATTAGGCGGTCACGACCGACATTGAGCATCGATTCGTTAATGTCTGAAAGCACCACATGACCTGTCGGACCAACTTCACGACTGAACACTTTAGCAAGGTCACCTGTACCGCCTGCAATATCCAGTACGTGCTGACCGCGACGAACACCTGACATGTTAATGGCAAAACGTTTCCATAGACGGTGAATACCAAATGACATTAAATCATTCATGATGTCGTATTTCGCAGCCACTGAGTGGAACACTTCCGCGACTTTTTGCGCTTTATCTTCGCTGCTCACGGTCTGATAACCAAAGTGTGTGGTTGGCCCAACATTACCTGTGTTCGCGCCACGTGGCAGATTATATTTGGGTACTGAACCTGTCACAGGTGTGTCGGTCAGACGTTGTTCTAAAGATTGTTGCTGACCTTGCGCTGTCCCTTGTGGTAAAGGTTCAGTTAAGAATGGACTCGCTTTGTCTGTATTTTGTGCCGACTCAGGTGTAGGGACAGGCGTTTGATTCTCGTTAGACATTAGAGTCACTCCTAACTTATAAATAGGGTTAATGTTACTTTGTAAGCATGATGACAGATTCTCTGTTGTTATACAGCAGTCATTTGCGTTTGTTGTGAATAATATACAGAAAAAATAAGGGGCTGCTGTAATTGCTTTGCAAAACCCCTATAAAAAATCTGAATTCAGCCTTGAACGCCCTGTTTGTTTTATATCAAATAAGGGCTGAATGGGGATGATAATTTTGTTAGGCCGCAGGCTGAAACGGGTTCGGGTCTCCAGCATGTACACGGTCAATGATTTGACGTTCTACAGTGGTAAATTCACGCACAAATTTTTCTGCTGACTTAAGTGGTTTCATGGCGAGAAAACCATCTTGCATAAAGTCATACATCACTTCGAAGTTATATTTTATTGCTGCACCTTTGCACATCTTAAAGGCGGTATAGACCATAAATGAGCGCATATATTTATCTAAATTACGACCTAAATCGTCCAATAGTTGCAGCTGTAACATACGGTCCTTGCCCTGATCGAGCTTAAGATAAGTCTGGCGCATCATTTCATCGGTTAAGGGTAGATTGGATGGATAATCTTCTAATAATTGCATGGCCACTTGTTCATCAAGCTGTACGGCTAAAATGGCAAGTTGTACGCCCGAGGTACCAGTCTTTATAGCATTGTCTGGAATCAATTTTTCAGCTTTGTGTGCATAGCGCGTGAGACGAGCAATTTGTGCTGCTAATGCATCAAAATCAGGACCGCCATATAAACGATTAATAAAATATTCAGACATCAGCACATTGTGTTTTTCAGCAAATTGTACGGCATGAGTGCGTTGCATACGCTGTTTTTGCCACTGCTGGACATCTTGTAAACGCTGTAAAATTTCTGGCTTTTTGTGGTAGTTCAACTGGTAATACAGTTCAAGTAAATCATCTAATACTGCAAGTTTGGACATTGAGTGTCTCAATTATTTTTTAGATGTTTGAATCTTAGTGGGTGTTGTAGCTTAGGGCTATGACAAAGTGACGAAATTACAGGTTAATCTGAGTCAGTTTGTTGCAGAAATGGTCATATTTTGCATTTCAGCATATACATGAAAGCATTGTTGTGTGATGAACGGCATGGTTATACTCAAAACAGAATAAAACCAAGGGTCCGCCATGAGCTTAAAAGAAACAGAATTTCAATTGATGGATGAAGAACAACTCTCGGTTGAGCTGATTGAAGCGCAGTATCAACTGAAAAATACCAGCCGTCAGCCCAATGCCAAAAGCATGTTGATTTTAGTGAGTGGAATCGAGCTTGCGGGTAAGGGAGAGGCTGTCAAACAGCTCCGCGAATGGGTCGATCCACGCTACTTAAGGGTGAAAGCGGATGCCCCGATCATGTTTAATCAAAAACAAACGTTTTGGCAGTCTTATGCACGGTTTATTCCTGCCGAAGGGCAAATCATGGTGATGTTTGGAAACTGGTACAGTGATTTGCTCAGTACCGCCATGCATGTGTCGAAGCCTTTGGATGAAACCTTATTTGATGAATATGTTGAGAACATGCGGGCCTATGAACAAGACCTAAAAAATAATCATGTCGATGTGATTAAGGTCTGGTTCGATTTATCTTGGAAATCTTTACAAAAACGTTTGGATGAAATGGACCCGAGTGAAGCGCGTTGGCATAAATTGCATGGTTTAGATTGGCGCAATAAAAAACAATATGACAACTTGCAACGTTTACGTCAGCGTTTTAGTCATGACTGGATCATTATCGACTGTGAAGATGAGCAAGTCCGTGATCAGCAATTTGCACAGTATATTTTACGCACTTTAAAACATTGTCCAACACATGAAACTAAAGCGGTAGGGCGTTGGAAACAAGCCAAAACACCACAGGCTTTATTGGAGCCAAGTACAGCCGTCGCTGATGAAGCCGATTATAAAAAAGAATTAAAAAAATTAAGCCGTAAGGTGGCTGAAGCTTTACGTTTTGATTCACGCAACGTGGTGATCGTGTTTGAAGGGATGGATGCCGCAGGGAAAGGCGGAGCAATTAAACGTATTGTTAAAAAGTTAGACCCACGCGAATATGAAATTCATACTATAGCAGCACCTGAAAAATATGAACTACGCCGTCCTTACTTATGGCGCTTTTGGAATAAAATTGTCCCTGAAGAGAAAATCACGATTTTTGATCGCAGTTGGTATGGTCGTGTTTTGGTTGAGCGGATTGAAGGATTTGCTAATACCGTTGAATGGCAGAGGGCATACGATGAAATTAATCGCTTTGAAAAGGACCTATATAACAGTCAAACGGTTGTCATCAAGTTCTGGTTAGCCATTGGAAAGGATGAGCAAGCAGCAAGGTTTAAAGCTCGAGAAGAAACCGCGCATAAGCGTTTTAAAATTACTCCAGATGACTGGCGGAATCGTGACCGTTGGGATGACTATCTCAAAGCTGCTGCAGATATGTTGCAACGCACGAATACAGAATATGCGCCGTGGCATGTGATTGCGACCAATGATAAGCATAGTGCTCGTTTACAAGTGCTAAAAACGATTTTAGCGCAGTTGAAAGCAGATTGATTTTATGAAAAAAGCCACGCAATTCGTGGCTTTTTTCTTCATTTTCAAAACTCGCTCATTTTCAAATTTACTGGATCTTCAGGCCTATGATTTAGAGCGCTTGAATGTTTTAAACCTGTTCATAAACTAAACGTCACTGCATTAAGCATTGTTTGGTGTTGGGACAGGTTGGTTCGGAAATTTCTGTTGAATACGCTTCGCCAATTGGTAGCTTTCTTCTACATGGGTTTCAGCGACTTTTTTCATCACAATATAACCCAAACTGGCTGCCACCAATTGTCCACCTAATGGAATAAATTTAGTGACTTGTTTGGTAATATATTTTGCTGCAATGTTATTTAGCGATTTTTTCATCGCGGTTCGTGCAACCACTAAACCAGAAAATTCGACACCACGTTTACGCAGTTCTGTCCAATGAATTTGTTTGGTTTTCGGATCATACACACTAATTTGATCTGGCGCTAAACCAAAACGCGCATTAATTTCTGGAATGAGCTGTGACAAAATTCCGACGTCAATCACCACATCCAAAAATGGCACAGGAATAATAGCTGCACCTGCTGAAAAATAAGCACGTTTTTTGACGAGCTCTAAGCATTCAGCGCGAATAATGTCCAGATTTAAGTTAGGGTCGATGGAATCAGGAATGTTATCAATTTTCATAAGCAAATACCCTTAATACTGGATTGGTTTTTTTCTCATAAAGTATCATTAAGATACTTGTTTAAAAGCATTTTTTGCAATCTATTCTCTTGTCAAAGTCGCATAGACAGCCCAAGATGTATAGTAAATAATCATTGTTGTTTTGTAGTAGTTGGTCACTCAGGCTGTAAAGGTAATCCATGGCAATACATGTAATTCAGAGTCAAAGAATCGAAGTTTTGGTGGATTGTCTAATCAAAAAATTAAAATCAAATCAGTCGACTAATGCATTATCTGTCTTGCAAGAACGGCATATCGTGGTACCGGATCAAGCCATTGCAGCATGGTTAGAAAAACAAGTTGCTGAAAAAATCAGTATTAGTGCCAATATTAAGCATCATCGTAAAATTTTAGGGTTGCAGTGGAAAGCCTATGATTGGGCCTTGCCGAACAAACAAGACCGTGAGCGAATTAAAGGTATCAACATGCCGCCATTGATTATGCAATGGCGTATTTATAATGCTCTAGCCGGTTTTATTGCGGCTGATAAGTTTGATGCTGCTCAGATTCCGACAGACGTGCAGCCCTTAGTTCAGCGTATTTTTGACAGCACAGCACAACTCTCAGATCGAAAAAAACGTGAGCAAAAGCGCCAAGAAATGTTGTACTGGATCGCTGCTCAAGTCACCCGGCTTTTTACTAACTACATGGCCTTTCGTGGCAGTTGTATTCATACCCCTGATGAAGGTGTTGAGCAATGGATTTGTCCACATTGCGATACCGACTGGCTAAAAGCGTGGAGTCATAACCAGCCATTAAATATTATGCAACTCACAGGTCTGAAACCTGAACAAGCTGATGAATATTTACCGACGCAGGCTCGACAACTAGAGCAGTGGCAGCGTTGGCTGTGGCATCAAGTATTCAAAAAAGATTTTAATGACCGTCAGGAAATAGACAATAAATTTTGGTTTGCCTTGGCGCATGCTGAGCAAAATCGGCAGCAGCAGTTTGATTTGGATGCTGAGGATGATGAACGCGATGATGATGAGCGTCATCAAACCTATAACGGTTTACCTGAACAGATTTTTGTCTTTACTACCTTAGAACTACCACCTGCACAACTCAAATTTTTGTATCGTTTGGCGGCGTATACCGAAGTACATTTGTTGTATTTCAATCCATCGCGTGAGTATTGGGCAGACATGGTCGATCCTGTTTGGAAAGATCGTTATAACCTGAAATTGCAACAGCGTTATATTGAACGAAATCCTAATGTCAGCACAGCGCAAATTCAGGCCTATCTGAGTACCACCAATGCGGAATTTCGTGAATCACAGCATTCGTTATTGACTCGTTTAGGCAAACGTGCGCGGGATAACTTTGCATTATTGGTGAATATGTCTGGTGGCGAAGGCTGGGAAGATATTTTTCCAGATACTGAGCCGACAACGCTGCTCGCTCAAATTCAATATGACATCATGACTCTAGAAGAGCCCGAACAGCATCAATATGCACTCGCGGGTTCAGATGAATCGATTCAATTTCATGTCTGTCATTCTAGCCTGCGTCAGTTAGAAGTTTTACGTGAGCAGTTGGTACATTGGTTGACCGAAGGCTCGGAACAAGAGCCACGCCATCCGAGTGATATCTTGGTATTGGTGCCAAATTTAAAAGAACTGGAACCGCATATTCGGACGGTCTTTTCGACGACTCGAGGCATGGGTCGCAGTGCTGTGGATTTACCTTATATCCCAGTAAAAATTGCAGGAGTGGTTAGTCAAGATATTCAAAATGCATGGAAAGCCTTTGTTGGACGCATTGAAATTAGCCAAGGTCGTTTTACCGCAGAAGATTTTCACGATTGGTTGAATTTGAATGCGGTGCAAGAACTGTATCAGCTCGACCATGTACAAATGGAACGTATGATCGAACTGCTAATTCAAGCCGGTTTCCGTCGTGGTTTAGATGAACAGCACATGTTGGCTTATTTGTCTGAGCAAGACCGAGATTATCGTTATACCTTTAAATTTGCTTTAGACCGTTTGGCGTTAGGGATTGCGATTCCACAGCATGCCGTATTTGAGAATACTTTAAGTTTCGCAGGGGTGCAGAGTAGTGATTTTGAGTTGGTGCAAACCTTAATTCAGATCTATCAAGATATCAGTGCGCGTCGAGATTGGCTTAATCCTAACCTCAGTGCACAGACGGTCAAAGCGTGGTTGCAACAGCTAGATGCAGATTTAAAACCTTTTGTTGAAGCCAGTGGTCGAGCATTTGAAACCATACGCGGTGTGATGCGTGCAATGACACAACGACTGAAAAATGCCCAAAGTGAAAAAGTTGAGTCGCTACCAAATAGCTTTAATTTACCGCTATCTTTATTGCTCAAGGAGATACAACAAGGCATCGATGGTTCTGTCGACCAGATCGAACCAACTGGTTCAGTGACCTTTGCAGACATGGGTAAAATCCGTCAAGTCCCATTTTCACTGGTGGTGTTGTTGAACATGGATAGTGGAAAATTCCCACGTCGTGATCAGAAAGTACCTTTTGATTTAATGGATGTGTTTAAGCCAGTATTGGGTGATCGCTCACGTTTGGAAGATGATAAAGGTGCATTTTTAGATGCCTTGTTATTTGCCCGAAAGTCCTTATGGATTTTCTATAATGGCTTTGATGTCAATGGAGGTGAAAGTCGTGAACCATCATCTGTCATTTATGAGTTTAGCCAATTCCTCGCTCGAATGATTCAACCCCAGCAGTTAGATCAGCCACATGATGCCATGTTGGATTTGGATGGGTTACGAATTCCAGAGCAACTCGAACCGCTCTATCATATTTATCCTTTGCAGCCATTTGACCCGACAGGATTTCAGCAGTCGAAAAACGTACGATATAAAGATCAATGGTTTGCTGTGGCGGAACATATTTTAAATCAGTCTGGACAACGCCAACCCTGGATTAACCTTGATTATCCAGTGCATGATGCACAAGAAGTAAGGGTATTAGATGGTCAGGAATGGATTAAAGATGTGGTATTCCCAGCTCGGGCATATTTGAAAACGCTTGGTGTGGCCAGTGTGTATACCGGTGATCAGTTACCACAGAAAGAGCCTTTATTACTTGACCGTTTACAGCAATACCATGTCCGTGAATTATTGCAAAAGCATTATGTGCAGCCTGCTTCTCGTGTCAATCAAGCTGAGGATCAGAACTCTACGACTCCAACTGAACCAGATATAGCATTATTCCAAGATGTACTGCCTGTAGGACATAGCCAAATAGCGACTTGGAAGCTTAGTTTGCAAGAGCAGACACAATTGTTAGCACGTTTAGATGGACGTTATGTAACTGCGACCACTTTACAAAACTTACAGCTTGAACCGCATTTGATACTGAGCATCACCGTGCCTGAAGACCGTCAGAGTATGCATTGGTTAAGCTGTATGGCATCTGGGGCAAAGCCTAAACGTCAGACGCAAACGTGGCTCGAATATCTACTGTGGTTGAGCTATTTAGACTTAGGTGATGAGGGGGCTGCATATCGTCGGGAAGTGATTTGTAATGATAAAAGCATAGTCTGTTGTGGTTTAAGCTCTGCACAAGCCAAGCTACAGCTCAGTGAATGGCTGGCGATGTGGAAACATGCACAAAAACGTCCTGTGGTGCTGCCTGCTGCCTTAATTCGCCAAGAAAAATGCACTTGGGTGGAAAATGAAACAGGCCAACTCATGCCATATAATTTTGCAAAACTTCAAGAGGAATGGTTGAAAAATCATAGTTTTGGTGGTGTGGAGTTGGAGTCGAATGAAGCCAATAGCCACCATCGTGATTGGAGCTTTATTTTACAGCAACAAGCGGCAGATGAGCTTTTGGCATTGTCCTGTCGTTATTATGCAGAACGTTTATATCATGTGATGGATACCGAGGCGGATGATGGCCTAAAAAAACTCAATGTCATCAAGCCTGAGGTGAAAAAATGAACAAGCCACAGCAAACAATGAAAATGTCCACCAACCCGATTGCAGACATGAGCTTTACGGGACTGCATTGGATTGAAGCTTCTGCGGGTACTGGTAAAACCTATACGCTTTCCAGTCTGATGGTGCGGATTTTTCTCGATCGCTATATGCCGAATCAAGTCATTGCCACCACTTTTACTCGTAAAGCCACAGCAGAACTCAAAGCGCGGGTTCGACTGCGGATTGAAGAAACCCGTGACTTTATTTATAGCCTGTTAGCGGCTTCTCAAGATGAATTGGCCGAACTTCAGCAAAGTTTGAGTGACCCTTTGTATCAACAAATACTAAAAGATCATGGGCATCATTTAGATTATGCTTACAATCGGCTGAATGTGGTTTTACAACAATATGAAGAATTATTCGTTGGGACCTTGGACAGCTTTAGCCAAAAGTTATTACGTGAATTTGCCTTTGAAAGTGGTCGTATTGAACAGGTGCAAATCAGTGAAGATGAAGATCTACATATTGAACGTATTATTCATGATTTATTAAGAGATTGGATTCAGCAGCAGCCTGCGCATTTGATTGAATATTTGATATTAAATCATCATTTGAAAGGCCCTGAATACTATCTGGGCGTGGTAAAGGAAAGTCTAAACTTCCCATCAGTGGATTTACGTGTTCCTGAATTACCCGAAAATGCTTTGGCACATTTTGAGGCGATGATTCATCAGCTTGCGCAGATGCTGCCTGCCGCTCGTGTAGAGCTTGCAGCGTGTTTTGACGCCGAAAGTCATTATAAGAACCTTGTCGACGCTCGACGTTTTAATAAAGGGGCATTCTTTGTCACCTTTAACACACGCATTCCCGAGTTTTTACAGCACTTTGAAGCATCGGGTAGCCAAGGGGTTTTGACTCAGTCCGACGTGTTACAACCGACGATGAAAGCCATTCGTTCATTGTTTTATGATCCGAATAAAACTGAATTTAAGCCACGTGTCTTTAAAGACAAAATCGTTGAGGAACAGCCAGATGTCTCAAAAGAATTTTATCAACATGCTTTTGTTCAACAACTCCGAGCGGTGCTCAATGCTTATGAACATATCAATCAAGCAGAACAATTTCTAAACTTTTATTTGGCACAGGAAGTCAAAAAGCGTTTACCTCAAGTGTTGTCCCACGCTGGCGAAACCACCTTTTCACAACAAATTAGGACCTTATCGGAAGCCTTACAGCAAAGCTCAGCAGCAGGGAAAGACAGTTTTGCCGCTCATGTTTTGGCAAGATATCCACTGATTTTAGTCGATGAATTTCAAGACACCAACCAAGATCAAGATGACATGCTATCCAGTATTTGGCGGGTCAAGGAGCGCTTACATCAGGGTTGTATGATTATGGTCGGCGACCCCAAACAGGCGATTTATGGGTTCCGTGGCGGTGACATGCTGACCTATCGTAAAGCGCGTCATGATATTCAAACTAAGGGTGGACGTGGTTATACCTTGAACAAAAACCATCGTTCAGTCAAAAATTTGGTTGAAGTGGTGGATGCCTTGTTTCATCGGCAAATGGATTTTGGTGAACATGTTGAATACACCCCAATTCAAGCAGGGGAGCGCGAGCATCCTCCGTTGATTGATCATGATCAAGTCAATCCACAACCGCTGCGTTGGTTGGCTTTGGATGAAACGCTAAATGAAGCTGAACAAGTAGCTTGGCAGATTCAGTCATTACTCAACCAAGCTCAGCAAGGACATTTATATTTTCAAGACAACAATATCCAGCGAGCACTGACAGCAAACGATATTGCGGTCTTAGGGCAAAACCATTTCGACTTAGAGCAAGTGCAACAATGTTTATTGCAACTGGGTGTTCCTTGTTATAAAGCATCACGGGACAGCGTCTATAAAAGTTCCGTCGCACAAGACGTTGCCGCTTTGCTGACCGCAATTTTAAATCCTTATCAAGAAGCCAAGGTGAAACGTGCGCTGCTGAGCCGTTTATTGGGTTTTGATCTGAAACAACTGGTCGCACTCGAACAGCAGGCAGATGGACTGAGCGAAATTATCGAAAAACTCGAACAGATCCGACAAATTTGGAATGAGCAAGGATTCCGCAGCGCGTGGAATAGCTGCATGACGGTCTTTCAGGTGTGGACGCGTTTGGTGGCTGGGCAAAGTCGAGATAATGAACGCACAGTGGTGAATTTACGCCATATCGCAGAATTATTAAGTCAGCAAAGTGAACATTACACAGGTGCACATAAGCTTTATCAATGGTTTATTCGCCAAATCAATTTAGGCATCAATAATGAAAGCACCCAAGAGCGAAAATTGACTGGGCAATTGGGGGTGCAATTGATGACGATCCATGCATCCAAAGGCTTAGAGTTTGGTTGTGTATTTTTATTGGGAGCAAATGCAGGCTTAAGTGAAAAAGGCAATTTGAATTTTTCCCTTAAAGACAATCAGCAAAAAAGCCTTGGGTTAGAACGTGTGATTGCTGTGAAGTCTTCGGACTTACCTGAAGATGATATTCAACAAAATGATGCGCGCAATGAAGCAGAGCATCATCGCTTGTGGTACGTGGCGTTGACCCGTGCCAGTTATCGTGTTTATGCGGTGCTACGTCATCATGAGGTCGAAAAGAAACAAGTGGCAGAAGCGCGTTCAGGACTGACTTTTTGGCGTGGAAGCGCACCAGATCTGTTCCAACACGCAGATAGTGTGGATGCCGATGTCCTGCGTGCAGCACCACCGATTTTGACCCAGACTCAGGTTGAAGCTGTTGTATTAGACGCGGCAGAAATTCCCAACAGCCATTTTTATCCACGGGAAACCACCAGCTTTACCGCGCTCACGCGCACGGCGCATAAGGCGCACATACAACGTGACCAATTGGCGGCGGCAATGACCGAGCCAGAAGACAGTGCTGCCGATGAAGTTGAACAAATTGAAATCATTGAAGCAGAAACTGCAGAGAAAATTAGTTGGATTAAACGGCACTTTCCAAAGGGAACCAAGCCCGGAAGTTTCTTGCACAAGTTGATGGAAAAAGTTCGATTTAGCACCCCAGAAGATAAGTTGGCCAAAGCCATCGCATCGCGTTTTCATAGTGATGTTGAGTTTGATTCGCCGCAAATATTGCAAAATTTGATTAAACAGTTTGGGCAAACGGCGAACCCTGAGCAAGATGAAGCTGAACTGATTGAAGAAATGCAGGAATGGTACAGTCAAATCATTCATACACCGTTGCATGATGGTTTTAGCCTGCATCAGTTAAACGATGGCGAATACCGTTCAGAAATGGACTTTCATTTAAGTATGGCAGATCGTGCATTGGCGATACGTAAAATACGCATGCTATTTGAAAGCCTGAATGAGCCAGATTTACAGATACAAGATTTGAATGATGTGTTTACAGCACGCTATCTGATGGGGTCGATTGACTTGGTATATTTTGATGGTCAGCGTTATCACATTGCCGATTATAAAAGTAATTTCTTAGGCGATCAGACCGCACATTATGATCATGCCTATATTCGAGAAAGTATGAGTCATTCTAGTTACTGGTTGCAGGCGGCTTTATATTTGGTGGCCCTACATCGTTATTTGAAAGCCGTGATGAAAGACTATGACATGACGCAGCATTTGGGTGGGGCGAGTTATTTATATCTTCGCGGTATGGATGGACAGTCCGATCGTGGAGTATATCACTGGAAGCCGGCGGATACATTCATTCAAAACCTCGATGGAATATTGAGCGAAAAGGTTGTGGCTAAAACGTGAATAAGCACGAAAAAGATAAAAATATTCACGCTGAAACAATAAGTTGCATTGTGGATAAGTTTGAGGATAACTGTGTGGAAAATGATCAAAAAGCCTTATCAGCACAGCCTTTGCACGCGGGACAAGAAAATACTGTAGAAACGCAGGTTTTAGTTCCCCAAAATACCCAAGAAAAAGCTGATTTAGATGCGGTTTTGCCGGATTGGATTGAATATTTAATCCAACATTATTTACCCAATCAGGCCAGTCATCCTGCTGCAAATCAGTTAATTCAACAATTGATGCAAGCCGTGGAAAAAGGCGATAGTTGTATTTTGGCCGAAGATGCGCAGATTCAATGTTTGGCTCAGATGGTTCAGCATGAGCAAGCTGAAAAAACACCTGTTGCGCCTTTTATTTTTGATTCACAGCGACTTTATCTTTATCGCTATTGGGCACTAGAAAATGCTTTAGCCAAGCAAGTTGCACGTTTAAAACAGCAAACAGAGCAAAATCTCAATCAAACGCAGATGCTGAATATTGAAAAGGATTTACTGACCGATCCCCATCAGATCCAAGCACTGCACATGGTGTGTCAGCACAATTTTAATATCATTACCGGTGGGCCTGGGACAGGTAAAACCTATACCTTGGCACGGATTATTGCCGTGTTGAATGAGCAAAATCCAAATATAAGAATTGCGATGGCAGCGCCGACAGGAAAAGCGGCGCAGCGAATGGAGGAAGCCTTACAAGCAGCGTTTAAAGATCCTGCATTGCAGCATTATTCGATTATTCACAAACATTTGAAACCCGTAACTTTGCATCGTCTATTGGGTTTAGGGACGCGCGCTATCCCGCGGTTTAATGAGCGCCAACGCTTACCCTATGACGTTATTGTGGTCGATGAAGCCTCCATGTTGGATTTAAGTTTGGCGCAGATGCTATTCGCGGCAATCCCTCAACACAGCAAGCTGATTCTATTGGGGGATGCAGAACAGTTGGCTTCGGTCGATGTTGGCGCAGTCTTGGCTAATCTTCAGGATGTGGATGCCTTACAAGCCAACCGCACCCATTTACAGACCAGCCGTCGCTTTGTACAGGGTGCAGCCATTGGTGAGTTTGCTCGTTTTATTCAACAACAAGAACAACAGCAAACAACCACAGAAGTTCTGGCGAAATTCGAACATCAGGTGGTATCTGCATCCGAACTTCAGCCGATTCAACTGACACCGAATATGAGCGATGTGATTCAGTTGAAATATCTCCCCGACGCTACAAACAGTGCGGCACATTGGGCAAAATATTATGATCAACTGATGTATGGTTTTCAGCCCTATGTGGCATGGTTAAAACAATGGCCAGAGCAACCCGCTGAATATGCAGATTGGTTAGCCCAATTGATTCGCTATTTTGATGATTATCGGATTCTATCGGCCATTCGACATGGAAAATTAGGCTTACACGAACTCAATCAGCAGATTGAACTTCGGGTCTTAAATGCCTTGGGTGTGTTGAAACAAGGGGATTGGTATGTCGGTCGTCCAGTCATGATGACCTATAACGATTATCAACTTGGACTATCAAATGGTGATATTGGGATTTGCTTAAAACGACCGATGACGGAAAAGTCGCAGTTTGAGGTTTATTTTCCGAGTTTGGATAAATGGGTTGTGGCAACACGGTTACCTAAAAATATAGAAACTGCCTACGCATTGACCATACATAAGTCTCAAGGTTCTGAATTTACCCATACGGCGGTAGTTTTGGAAAATCATGCAACCGAAATGATGAGTAAAGAGCTGATTTATACCGCCATCACTCGTGCGAAAAAAGTGGTGAGTTTACTTGTTGCAAAAGATGCATTGGCAAAAGCGCTTATAAAAAGAACAGCACGAGTTAGTGGTTTGTTAGAAAAAATTAACAATCACCTATCTTTGTAAAGCCTGGTAAAAATGTACCGTATTTTGTAAGAAATAGCTTACATTGATTCAGGAGATTTGCGCATAGAGCTTCTTATAGCTTTTTGAGAAGATGACTTCACAGAAAAAGAACTCAACACGGATGGTTGAGTAAAATCGCAAAAGTATAAGAATAACGTCAAAAGACAGCGAACTTACAGTGAAGTAAGGAAATAGGAAACTTACAGCCGCTAAGCCTTGTAGTTTTGGGAGAGACTACAAGGCTTTTTTATGTATAGAAAATAAGAAATGCCTATATGCTGTAACAGAAAAGAAATAGAGCTTAACCGATGTACGAAAAAGCTTACATATAGATACGAAAAATACGACTTTTATCTAACAGCCGTTGTGGCAAAATCTACCACATAAGGAAGTGCAAGTTAAAACATGGAATGTTTAACATAAGGACGCGGAAAAGCGCCACATAAAACAATAAATAATAAAACAATAACTAAAAAAGAAGAAACTACAGCGCAAAAAAGCCCGAGCCTAGCTCGGGCTTTTTTTTAATCATTCCACTTTGAGTTTTGCATGCTAAACATCGAGTGGCAAAATATATCAAAAAATCAGTTTAAAATTCATTCAATGACATCGTATTCAACATGTTAGAAATATGCGGTTTTGTGTCGCATAAAGTATCGAAACATATAAAAAATTTATAATGAAATTGAGATGAAAAATAAGGCGCTATTGTCGTCATGAAAACCTGACGAAGTCGGCCATCTCTTTTTGCAATTAAGACGATTTTCCCTTAATATAATGCACTTGCTGTAGTGATGCACGGCAGTCAGCTGATTTATCAGTTGATTCGTATCAAAAGTTAACTTTATAAGCATCTCGGAGAAATCGAATGGCTTTAACAAACGCAGATCGCGCAGAGATCATTGCAAAATTCGCTCGCGCTGAAAACGACACTGGTTCACCAGAAGTTCAAGTAGCTCTTTTAACTGCTCAAATCAATGATTTACAAGGTCACTTCAAAGAGCACAAACACGACCACCATAGCCGTCGCGGTCTTATTCGTATGGTTAACCAACGTCGTAAGCTTCTTGACTACCTTAAAGGTAAAGACGCTACTCGTTACAGCGCATTGATTGCTGCTTTAGGCTTACGTCGTTAATTCGATTTAAACTTTTATTTTCGGACTATTGCATGCTAAGTGCCGTATTACTGAAAACTAAAGTCTATCCAACCTTGGTTGGATAATGGGGAAGGGGCGATGATTCGCTCCTTCTTTGTGTCTTAAATTAGTATTTTAAATTAATGTTTTTAATCTCTAGTGAGGTCGGCTTCTAAGCTTTGTCATTTATGTTACAGCGTTTGGGGCGTTGAATGAATGCCAAACCTTAGGGGTCTCCACTAGAATAAAATCAGGAAAAAATAAAACATGTCGATGTTTAATATTATTCGTAAAGAATTCCAATATGGTCAGCATCAAGTTGTCCTAGAAACAGGTCGTATTGCGCGTCAAGCGAATACTGTGATCATCACTATGGGTGGTGTACAAGTTCTTGTTGCTGTTGTTGCTCAGCCAACAGCGAAAGCAGGTCAAGACTTCTTCCCATTGACTGTTAACTACCAAGAAAAACAATATGCTGCAGGTCGTATTCCGGGTGGTTATGGTAAACGTGAAGGCCGTGCGTCTGAAGCTGAAACGCTTATTTCACGCTTAATTGACCGTCCAATTCGTCCATTGTTCCCAGAAGGTTACTACAACGAAATTCAAGTGACTGCGACTGTTATTTCTTCTGATAAGACAATGGAAGCTGACATTGCTGCAATGTTAGGTACTTCAGCTGCTCTTGCAATTGCGGGTACACCTTTCCGTGGTCCAATCGGTGGTGCACGCGTTGGTTTAATCAACGGTGAATACATCCTAAACCCGAACCACGAACAGCTAAAAGAATCTGACCTTGACCTTGTGGTTGCAGGTACAGAATCTGCGGTATTGATGGTTGAATCAGAAGCGAAAGAGCTTTCTGAAGACCAAATGCTTGGCGCTGTATTGTTCGGTCATGACGAAATGCAAATCGCGATCCAAGCGATTAAAGAATTTGCTGCAGCTGCTGGTGCAACAGAGTCTACTTGGACTGCACCTGCGAAAAACGAAGAGCTTCGTGCGAAATTAAAAGAAGCGTTTGAAGCGAAAATCTCTGAAGCATACACAATCGCGGTTAAACACGATCGTTATGCAGCGCTTGATGCGCTTCAAGCTGAAGCTGTTGCTCAATTCGTTCCAGAAGATGACGTTGACGGTATCGCTGACGACTTAGCTGAATTATTCGAAGACCTTAAATACCGTACAGTACGTGACAACATCTTGTCAGGTAAGCCACGTATTGATGGTCGTGATACGAAAACAGTTCGTGCGCTTGACGTACAAGTTGGTGTATTAGACCGTGCTCACGGTTCTGCATTATTTACACGTGGTGAAACTCAGGCGTTGGTAACAACAACTTTGGGTAATACACGTGATGCGTTAATGGTGGATACATTAGCAGGTACGAAAACTGACAACTTCATGTTGCACTACAACTTCCCTGCATACTCTGTAGGTGAAACTGGTCGTGAATCTGGTCCTAAACGTCGTGAAATCGGTCACGGTCGTCTAGCGCGTCGTGGTGTACAAGCTGTTCTTCCTGCAGCTGACCGCTTCCCGTACGTGATTCGTATCGTATCTGATATTACTGAATCAAACGGTTCATCTTCAATGGCGTCTGTATGTGGTGCTTCTTTATCACTTATGGATGCTGGTGTGCCAATTAAAGCGCCAGTTGCTGGTATTGCGATGGGTCTTGTGAAAGAAGGCGAACGTTTCGCAGTGCTTTCTGACATCTTGGGTGATGAAGACCACCTTGGTGATATGGACTTTAAAGTAGCCGGTTCTGCAAACGGTATTACTGCACTTCAAATGGATATCAAAATCGAAGGTATCACTGAAGAAATCATGGAAGTTGCATTAAACCAAGCGTATGCAGGTCGTATGCACATCTTAAATGCAATGAACCAAGTGATTTCACGTGCTCGTCCTGAAATTTCAATGCATGCACCTACATTCCAAGTGATCAACATCAACCCTGATAAGATCCGTGACGTGATTGGTAAAGGCGGTGCAACAATCCGTCAAATCACTGAAGAAACCAAAGCGGCAATTGATATCGAAGACAACGGTACAGTTCGCGTATTTGGTGAAACCAAAGCGGCTGCTTCTGCTGCTGTTGCGAAAATCCAAGCGCTTACTGCTGAAATCGAACCAGGTACAATCTACACTGGTAAAGTAATCCGTATCGTTGAATTTGGTGCGTTTGTAAACATCCTTCCAGGTACTGATGGCTTACTTCACATCTCTCAAATTTCTAACGAACGCATTGCGAACGTTTCAGACGTATTGTCTGAAGGTCAAGAGATCAAAGTACAAGTTGCTGATGTCGACAACCGCGGTCGTATCAAATTAACCATGAAAGACATCGAACAAGCTTAATGGTTTGTTGATTCACAGAGTTTCGGCTCTGTGAATGGATTCACAAAAGCCTTGAGTGCAGTCAGAGTATGAACTTTGACTTGCTCAAGGCTTTTTTTATGGCATCATGCAAAAAGTAAACACAATAATAAATGAGATATGCAAACCTATTATTTTTTTCAGCATCTAACAGCCGCGCATATCTATGTGCAAGACCAAGTGCAATGTGAGCATCATCCTGAACTTGAACCTGAGTTTATTTGGATTGATTGTACCCGTGAAGATGTCGTCAACCGCCCAGAGCAGTGGCAGAGTGATATTTTTCAGGCATCAGATCTACGGGTCAATGAATACCATCTGCGGGATATTTTAAATTTAGAGCATCCGTGTGCCTTTGACACACTCGATGATTATGATTTATTAATTTTTAGAAAAATGGTCACACCCGATGATCAAATTGTTGCAGGTGCAGATGCGCTTGAAAAGCATGAGCGGGTCTTTGGTTTGGCGACCACCCCGATCAGTTTTTTGCTCACGCCCCAAGTGCTGATCACGGTGCGCGAAAAAGGCAACAAAGCCATTGAAAGTTATATCCAACGAATTGAAACCTTAATTTCTCGGCCGATTGATGAACAAAATAAACCACGAAAATTAGCCCTTACACCCTTAGATTTGGCATTGCGTTTACTGAATAATATGGTGGATGGATACCTCGATTTACGTGTTCCATTGACCCGCCGTGTCGAGTTTTGGCAGCAAGAATTGCTGCAAGGGCATCGGCGTTTTACCAAGTGGCATCAGCTGCTGCAGGAAAATATGGCCTTTCAGCAAGTGGAAAATTTGTGTGAAGAGCAAATTGAAGCTTTGCAAGAACTGCGTGATGAAGTTGTAGATAATTACCCGCATTTGAAAGGTAAAAAGCGCAGTGAAAAGCAGGATATCATGCTGGTTCGCGTAGATGATTTAACCAGCCATATCGAACGCATTCAAAAACACACTACACGATTACGCAGTGCCGTGCAGGCCGCCATTGATCTGCATTTTTCAGCCGTTGCTAACCAAACCAATGAAAATATGCGTATTTTAGCGATTATTACGGCAATTTTCGCACCATTAACCTTATTAACCGGTATATACGGTATGAACTTTGAGTTTATTCCGGGACTCAAATCGCCAACCGGTTTTTGGATCATGCTCGGCATCATGCTGATGACCACGATTTTACTACTGTATTATTTTTATCGACGGCATTTGGTCGGGCGCGGTGAAAAAAGCGTGATTGATATGTTGGCACAGCAGCACGGCGATCAACACATGAATCTGTTTTGGTTTATGGATTATGAACCAATCAAACAGACGGTGAAGGGCACAGTCAAAGGTACGGTTAAAACCATGAAAGAAATTGAGAAGCTGACGAAACTCAAATAGTTCGCGTCAGTTTCTCTGATGGGTGGGTTTAGTTGCTAATCATTACGAATTCATGTGGTGCTACGTCCGAGTGCGGACACGCCAATATAGCCGCGCATGGTTAAACGTTTGCCATTTGTACTCAGCTTGCCTTTGCCTTTATAGACATTGCCCGAGAGGGGATCCAGCACGGTTCCATTGCTATATTGATTTGGATGTTGTGGGGCTGGTTTAAATTCTTTGATAATTTCGGAACCTATCAAAACCCAGTTTTGAGTTTGTCATTACATTTTAAGCATACTTCAACCAAGGGTTTGTACGGCAATGGGCATATTGCAGTGAGTGTTCCACTATACGTCCCGTCGGCATTTTTAACGACGGTGACATCGCCGCGTGAATATCCTGTTTGGTCATCAATTATTTTCCAAACACTGGTCATATCATTGGCATGCAACAGAGCGCTGAAACTGAGTAATGCTCCAAATAGCACATGATGTATTTGCATGATGAATCCTTTGTCATGATTTTATTGTTTTTTAAAAATCTGCAGTACAACGCGATTTGACCGATCCTTATGGTCTTAGTAATTCAATTGCGTAGCCTCGTGGGTTGTACTGCGAACGACATGCATCATGAAAAATCCCCTATACATGAGTCGATATCTCAAGATATATCATCATTTTCATTACTTTTCAGCAAGCGATAAATTTCATCTTTTAGCTTTAATTTCTTACGCTTAATGGTCTCAATATCCGTGTTATGATGATTGACAGGATTTAATTCCAATTGAATAATTTCACGATCTAACTCATCATGTTCTTCAAAGATCCGTGCAAAATATGGATTTTCATCACGTAACTGAGAGACCAAATCACGGTACTCAGGAAACATGTTTTTGACTTTTTTATTGCAATCTCGTGTTTTCATGGTTGTCGATCACTTCCTCTACAAGACAAACTCTACAAGAAAAGAAAAACGCCCTGCGAGGCAGAGCGTTCATGATTACATTTAATGTGAATGAAACTGTTGGTGTTTGACTTGGCGACGTAGTTGTTGAACTTCGTCAATTAAATCAAGCATCATAGCGACCGCAGTAAAACTGGCATCGAAATCTCGTTGAAGCCGATACGCACGCCGTGCGCGAGATATATCATCGCCAAAAAATTGATGAATCCTGTCTTCTGAACGGCTAGGCAGAATATCGTATTCGAGTAGTTGCAGAACCCATTCTGGACTTTGCCCACAGGCAGAGGCAAAGTGTTGTAGATCAAAACTACTTTTTTCGTCTACGATTTCAGTCTGTTTACATCCGTCACAGACAATTTCACGATAATGAATTGTTGTCATGGTGCTCTCCTTAAGACTGTCGTGGATTAAATGACGGAAAAGCTTGAGCAAAAGCCGCATATGCTTGTTGCTCTTGTTCGGTTTGTGCAGCTGGTATCTGTATATTTAAAATCAGGTAAAGGTGTCCGGGTGTTTTATTTGGTATCCCTTTGTCCTTTAATCGTAGCTGCTGACCAGTACGTGCATTTTTAGGAATTTGTAGTTCTAATGTTTTGCCATCAGGACTGGTAAATGCAATTTTTTGACCCAATGCGGCTTCCCATGGACTGATATTCAGTTGTTGGAAAATATCAACGCCTTCTACACGGGTTTGCTCAGTTTGTTTATACAAAATTTCAATGTATAAATCGCCAGCGGCTCCACCGTTATAGCCGGCTTGCCCTTGGCCGGAGAGTCGAATTTGTTGACCTGATTTCATACCTGCAGGAATTTTGACTTGCAGGGTTTTACGTTGGACTTCAGGCTCACCATGGGCGTTGAGGCTTGGAATCTGTAAGGTGATATTCTGCGTTGCACCATGAAAAGCGATTTCTAAATCCACTTCTAAACTGGCGTGTTGGTCTTCACCACGGAAGCTCTTGGTTTGGCGGTTTGCACGTTGATACTGATAGTCACCGCCACCAAAGCCTTGCCCAAAACGACCAAACAAGTCTTCAAATCCACTAAAGTCCGCATGCTGACCATCACTCGTCGATTGGCGATAAAACTGAGATTGGTCAAAACCACCTTGGTTGCCAGCATTAAACCCAGCAAATCCTTGTGGATGATCGAGTTCAAAATCGTATTGTTTTTTCTTTTCGGCATCACTCAAGGTGTCGTATGCAACATTAATCGCTTGCATGCGCGCTTCAGCATCAGCTTCTTTGCTGACGTCAGGGTGATATTTACGCGCCAATTTTCGATAGGCTTTTTTAATTTGATCTGCCGAAGCATCTCGGGCGATCCCTAAAGTTTGATAGTGATTGTCTGGCATACTCTCTGTATAAATATTGATCATGTTTTAATCAATATAGAAGGGTTCATCAAACTGTCATAGGGGCAAACTGCAGCTTATTGTTTCAAAACATGACAATAAAAAAGCCTCACGAGGAGGCTTTTAAAAACACATTTAAAATTAATACTTTATCCAAGTGACACTACGACCAATCACAGATACCCCAACATACCCACGTATAGTTAAATGTTTTCCTGAAGCACTAAGTCTTGCTTTGCCTTTATAGATTTTTCCACCAATCGGGTCCAGAACTTTACCGTTTTGGAATTCACGTGGATTTTTTGGATCTTGTTTAAAGTCCCAAATAAATGGCAAGCCGATAAAAGGTTTATTTTTCAATTCACCTGGGCAGTTCGAGCAGACGCCCATTTTTTCAGTGCCAGGGACATTGCGTGTGGTGACAATGATGCCTTCATAGCTTCCATCGGCTTTTTTGCGAATTTCAACGTCTGCACGCGAATATCCTGTACGGTCATCGACGGTTTTCCACTTCCCCACTAGCGGATCGGTTTCCGCAGCGATTGACAATCCTGACAAAGTGCTAAGTAGTATTCCGGCAAATAATTGTTGATATATTTTTTTCATTTCATCCCCTGAAAATTCAGAATTGTGTTTTTAGAGTAAGTTGCCTAATTTATATATAAAGCCCTACAAAATCAATGTGATAGTTTGTGATGTATTTGGCATATTTTTTTAAAACGCTGCTTTAATATGGAGTTTTTACTCTAATTTTTAAGTTAAAAAAAGGCCTTTAATGATTTAAAGGCCTAGTGCTTAGTTTTTGACCCAAGTGACATTGCGTCCAATTGCAGAGCCTTCAGTACGACCATTGATGATCAAATGCTTGCCATTATTCATCAAACGAGCGCGTGCATTGTAGTGCTTGCCTGATTTGGGATCGAGCATCACTCCACCCACAAATTCATTGGGCTTTTCTGGATCAGCGCTTAGGCCGCTTAAAGTGGTTAAACCGACCATGGGTTTATTTTTCTGAGCACCTGTACATTGCGTGCATGTCGAAACATTTGCCGTTCCCGGTACGCTTCGGCTTTGGATAATAGTGGCCGAATACAGGTCATGCTTATCTTTACGAATCACCACATCGGCAAGGGAATAACCTGTTCGATCATCAATGGTTTTCCATGTCCCCACTAAGGGGTCAATCGCTGCAAAAGCAGAGGATAAACTGCAGATGGAGAACATGCCGAACAGGATAGAAGGGAGGAGTTTAACAGCCATATAATTACCCACATTACACAAAAAGCGGATGCCTAAAACTTAAAGGCATAAAAATATTATGGGTTTAATGTAGCCTGAACTAATATGAATATTCTAGTGATTTTTTAAGAATTGGTATTTATATTTTGAGCCAAAACATGAACGTGTTGGCGCTAAATGAGGTTTATGCTGAACGTCTACGCACTAGTAAAATAGTCGGAATTCATCTCAAAAGTCGATTGTTATTGGCATGATGAACTCGTCTGGAGTTGAGTTCATCATGCCAATGAAAGCCGAATGGCCGCTTTAGTTGACGCGGATCCAAGATACCGTCCGGCCGAGGAGCGTGGTTCCAACATAACCTCGAAGTGTCAGCACATTGCCGCGCGCATTCAATTGCCCTTTACCTTGATAGGTATTGCCTGAAAGTGGGTCGATCACCTTGCCATCGGTATAGGCATTCTCTTTTGCATTATGTTTAAAGCCAGAGAATATCGGTAAACCAATTAAGGGTGCATTTTTGAGTTTACCTTCGCATTTTTCACAAATCGTGGTGACAGGGCGGTTGGGGATAGCATGCACTTTGGTGATTTTACCGCTATAGCTGCCGTCTTTTAATTTGGTGATTTGGACTTCAGCACGGGCATAGCCTGTTTTGTCATCTATAGTTTTCCATGTCCCGACGAGGTCTGCTGCATGTGCTGTTATTGGGCTAAAGCAGAATATGGCTAAAGCAATAGCGAGTGTTTTGAGTTTCATATTTTATCCAGTTTTTTTACATTATTTTTCTATCAAAAAATAAAGCTTTGTTGGTTTTTTTGACTTTATTTCTGGCGCGATTCTACTCGAAAAAAAATTGATCGCAAATACAGCTGATCATCTTGAGGTTATAAAGTTCGAAACCATTCGACTAAGCGGAAGAAAGTAGCTGTTCTAAATTTAATCGGAATAATAAAAAAGCACCCCGAAGGATGCTTAGTTTTAGGCTTTCAATCATCATGATGATTTAGCTGAGGTGTTGACCAAAAAGGGATAAAGCTTCTTCTGCAGTAAAGGTATATTTTGTATTACAGAATTGGCAATCCATTTCAATTGGGTTTTGAAACTCTAGGGTTTCACGAACAGCAGCAACACCGATTTGTTCAAGTGCTGTCGCACAGCGTTCTTTTGAACATGTACAGCCAAATTTTAAGGCCTCAGTTTCAGGAAGACGAACTTCTTCTTCGTTATATAAACGATATAAAATTTCATTTGCAGATAAAGACGTTAACTCTTCTGCTTTTAAAGTCTCAGTCAGCATGGTTAAACGTGGCCATAGGTCTTCATCGACACGGCGTTGTTCTTCTTCGTTGTTACGTGGTAATAATTGAATCAGTAAACCACCTGAACGGCTGTTGCTGCTTGCTAAGACGATACGTGTTGGGATCTGTGCAGATAGATCATAATATTGCATCAAGCAACCCGCTAATGTCGGTTTATCTAAAGGTACAATCCCTTGATAACGCTCACCAAATTCAGGCTCGATATTAATGAAAAGTACTGGGTTTACCAAGGCTTTGAGTACCGTGCTGCTGTCTTCAGCGGCTTGAAAGTGCGGGTCTTCTTCATAATCTGCAAGTGCGCGAACTTCACCGAGATGATTACATTCCGCCATTGCCCATTTAAATGTGCCTGCAGCCTGAATTTGTAAGCTAATACGACCTTTAATTTTTAAGGTACTGGCCAACAAGGCAGTCGCGCTGAGCATTTCACCCAAGAGAATTTGTACAGCAGGTGCATAGTCACGCTGTGCAAGAATCGTTTGTAGGGCTTCTTCAAGATGAACCACTTCTCCACGAACAGGGCTATCTTCAATAAAAAAGCGTTGGCGTAAATCTGACATAAAATTCTCCATAACCCTGCTTTAATGGTGACGATATTGTAAAACACAAGTCATTCATTATCATCTCTTGTGACATCAATACGATGACGTTGTAAGCTGCGTTGTAAATCAACACCTGTAGGTTTTTCACGGGCTTGCGCATCGCTTTCAAACAAATGTTCCAGTTCAGCTAAAGCGTTACGATGCGTTTCATAAATCTTTTGTTCATCGGTATAGATTTGCTGCTGTTGAGTCAGCAGTTTTTCATCATAATCACGGAACAATTCGATACTTTTATATGCATCTTCATCGCTGATGCCTAAGTCGCACAGCATGTGATAGGCCATTCCTAAAGAGGATAAATAGGTTTCACGCCAAATATGCTCAATTCCTAAATCACGCAGCAAATGTACCTGATGACGGTCACGCGCGCGAACCAATAATTTTAGCTGAGGGTAATTCAGTCGAATATGACGCGCCACGTTCATTGAGTCTTCAATATCATCAATGGCAAGGACGAACACTTTGGCATGCTCAATGCCCGCAGCACGTAAAATATCTGGTTGTGTGGCATCGCCATAATACAGATGACCACCATAATTACGTACGAAATCGACTTTGTCTAAGTTGCTATCAATGGCGGTAAAAGACAAATGCTGTAAATGCGCCACACGAGCAATGATTTGTCCAAAACGTCCAAAGCCCGCAATAATCACAGGATTATGTTCATCCGGAATGTCGTCATACTCGGGGATGGTTTTTGGATTAAAACGTGGCAAAATTTGTGATTGTATTAACCAATACAACATAGGGGTCAACACCATCGACAAGGTGACGATGAGGGTTAATGGCTCCAAAATGGCTTGCTGTACGACATTTTCACTTTTCGCCACACTAAAGACCACAAAGGCAAATTCACCGCCTTGAGCCAAACAGGTCGCCAGTAAAATACTGTTGCGCCATGAATTTTTGAGATAACGTGCAATCGCGGTAACTGACACCATTTTGATGAGCATCAGTGCCAATGCACCACCGATAATGAACCATGGCATTTCAACGAATAATGACAGTTTCGTAGTCATGCCCACGGTCATAAAGAACAGACCAAGTAAAAGCCCTTTAAACGGAGCAATACTGGCCTCGAGTTCGTGGCGGAATTCTGAGTCCGCAAGTAACACACCTGTGAGGAATGCACCCAGTGTGGTACTGATGCCAAGTACATCCATCAACACCACGACACCCAGCACTATAAATAAACCGACAGCGGTGATCAGTTCATGCGCACCACTTTTCGCGACGAAGCGGAAAAAAGGCCGCATTAAGTATCGACTAAATAAAAATAAGCCTGAAAAAGTCGCAATGATGGCAGCGAAATAGGCGATTCCGTGATGTGATGATTCTGTTCCTGCGAGCAGGGGAATGACTGCAATCAGGGGAATCGCGGCCATATCTTGAAACAGCAAAATCGAAAAGGATTGTTGCCCATAGGTGGTGTTTAATTGCTGCTTCTCACTCAGCATCTGCAAGACAAAGGCAGTAGAAGAAAGAGCGAGAGCGAAACCGATAACGATACTGGCTGCAATGCCTTGTTGTAAGGCAAAAAAACTGCCTAGCGCTAAAACAAGACCGGTCAGACCGACTTGTAAACTCCCCATGCCGAAAATAGAACTACGCATACTCCATAGACGCTGTGGACGGAGTTCGAGGCCGATCAGGAACATCAGTAAGATCACGCCAAACTCAGCGAGATCTTGGATCGCTTGGGGATCACTGGCAATGTTAAAGACATCGGGGCCGAGCAAAATACCAGTGAACAGATATCCCAATACCGTTGCAATACCAAAGCGCTTGAGCAAAGGGACAAGCAATAAGGATGCGCCAAGGAAAATTGTGATCTGTAACAGTAGTGACATTTACTCGTCCTAGAGTTGTGTTTTTGGTCGAAAGTTGCAATTCAGTATGACTGATATTTTCAGACTGAATTGTACGCGTTTAACTGAGTTCCTGTGGGTCTATATCGAGGCTCAATTTCATATTTGATGGCTTGTTATGCAAGATGTTTTGCCACCAATAACGCAGATAATAATGTAAGCGCGCACGATCTGTAGACAGTAAAACCATGTGGGATTGGTAACGCCCTGCTTTGCGCTCCATCGGGGCAGGAATCGGCCCCCAAATATCAATAATTCCAGCAGAGTCCTGACGCAGCAATTGGGCATGTTGCTGTAAAAATTCAGTATTGATTTCTTGGTTTTTTGACTCACAGCGTACCAATGCTGCATAGCGAAACGGTGGCATTTGTGCCATTTCCCGTTCTTTCATGGTTTCTTTGGCAAATTTTCGATAGTTCTCATTGACCAAAATATTCAAAAGTGGATGGTCGGGTCTTAATGTTTGTAGGAATACATCGCCTTTACGTTCGCCACGGCCGGCACGCCCTGTGACTTGCACAATGAGTTGAGCGGTACGTTCGATGGCACGGAAGTCCACACTCAGCAGACCTGAATCGATATCTAAAATCGCCACCAAGGTGACGTAAGGGAAATGATGACCTTTGGCCAGCATTTGCGTACCAAGCAAAATAGCAGGCTCACTTTTTTGAATTTTTTCATAAATCTTTTGCCAACTACCAACGCGGCTGGTTGAGTCACGATCCACTCGAATGATGTCATGTTCAGGAAACAACTCATTTAAACTTTCTTCAACTTTGGCTGTGCCCATCCCAATAGATTTGAGCTCCTGATGATTACACTGTGGACAGTGATCTGGCATACGGTGAATGGTGCCGCAGTGATGACAATGTAAATGTTGATAAGGTGTGCGATGAACCGTGAAATTGGCATCACAGTGCGGACATTTGGCCTGCCATGCACAGCTTTCACAAATTAAAACCGGGGCATATCCGCGACGGTTTAAGAACACTAACACCTGTTCTTTTTTTTCTAGGCGCTTACGGATTTCACCAATTAATAATTGGCTAATTCCATGCTGTTTCTGTGCCACTTTCAAATCAAGGATGTGTATTTTCGGCATGACCGCGGTGCCTGCGCGTTGGTTTAGTTCCAAAATTGTCATCTTGCCTTGTTTGGCAAGGGCATAGCATTCAATACTAGGTGTGGCAGAGCCAAGAATGACAGGACATTGCTCTAAATGCCCACGGAACAGAGCAACATCGCGTGCATGGTAGCGAAAGCCTTCTTGTTGTTTAAAGGACAGATCATGCTCTTCATCAATCACAATTAAACCTAGATTAGGCAGTGGCGTATAAATCGCAGAACGTGTGCCTAAGATAATTGAAGCCTTGCCCGTTTGCGCAGCTTGCCAAGCTTGCATACGTTTTGAATCGTTTAGCCCCGAATGTAATAGGGCAATATTGCAATGAAAACGTGATTGGAAGCGGCTAATCGTCTGTGGGGTGAGTCCAATCTCAGGAACTAAAACCAAGACCTGTTTGCCTTGCTTGAGAACCTCTTGCATGATCTGTAAATAGACTTCAGTTTTACCACTGCCAGTTAAGCCATCGAGCAGGAAGGCCTGATATTTTTTACGTGCTTTTAATACGGTATCGATCGCTTTTTTTTGGTCAGGGTTTGCCGTAAGTGGCATTTGCGCCATGCTCATCGGCATCGGGCTAAAGTCTTGTTCTGCTAACACACATTCGCAGATGCCTTTTTTCTCTAAGGCTTTGAGTGTTGCTGTTTCCACACCTGACAAATTTAAAAGATTTTCACCTGTGCCTGTGGGATGTAATTTTAGTATTTTATACGCTTCTTGTTGACGCTCTGAACGTTTAATTTTGGCTTCAGCATTATGGTCGATCAGATTCCATGTCCGTGCCAATAAATTATAGGGCTTTCCTTGGCGTAACAGCGTCGGAAGGGCACTTTGCATCACTTCACCAATCGGAAATTGATAATACTGTGCAGACCATGTCAATAAATTTAAAACTTTCTCATCTAAAATGGCGCGATCATCAAGTAGTTCAGTAATGGCCTTGAGTTTAAAGCTTGAATCGAGTGGTGCATCGGGAGCAATTTTTTTCACGATGATACCGGTCAAATTTTGCCGACCAAAAGATACAGCAACGCGTGCACCTACTTCAGCTTGTTGGTATTGCTCTTGGTTTAAGCTGTAATCGAAGCAGTCGTATAAATATACCGGAACGGCGACTCGAACGCGGTAAATAGGTGTTGCAATGCTCGCTGAATTTGCCATAAAACGTGGATAAGTTCCTGATTAAATTTCGTCGTGATCGTAAAGGAGTTGTGTTAGAGTGAGCTCATATTTTATATCTAAGAATATGAATGATTTTGATGGTCAGACGCAACTGCGCTGATAGAAATTTTGGAAAATTAGAGCATTACAATGCCTGCATATCAGTTTACTGCCATAGACGCTTCAGGGAAGCAGCAGAAGGGTGTACTTGAGGGTGATTCTGCGCGTCAAATTCGTCAACAGCTCAGAGATCAGACACTCATTCCAGTTGCTGTCGATCCGATAGAGCAAAAAGACAAACACGCGCAGCAGCGCTGGTTTCAAAAAGGGCTGAATGCCTATGACTTGGCTTTATTGACTCGCCAACTTTCAGTTTTGGTTGCCGCTGCAATTCCATTAGAAGAAGCGATTCGTGCTGTGGGAAAACAAAACGAAAAAGCCCATGTGCAAAACCTGTTGATGTCGGTGCGTTCTAAAGTTTTGGAAGGGCATTCTTTAGCCAACGCACTACAACAAGCGGGACGCTTTCCTGAACTGTATATTGCCACGATTGCAGCAGGTGAGCGTTCAGGTCATCTCGATCTCATTCTCGACCAACTTGCCGATTACACCGAAAACCGCTTTGCCATGCAAAAAAAAGTGCAGGGTGCGATGATTTATCCCATCATCCTGATGTTAATGTCTTTCGGTATTGTGATGGGACTCATGACCTATGTGGTCCCAGATATTGTCAAAACCTTTGACCAAAGCAAAGATGCCTTGCCGTGGATAACGATCGCTTTAATGAAAGCCAGTGATTTTATTCGAATGGCCTGGCCATTTTTATTGGTCGGTAGCGTAGTCTCGATTTTTCTCTTGGTTCGATTCCTCAGAACAGCGGCGGGACATTATGCCTTTGACCGATTGACCTTGAAATTACCGTTATTTTCCAAACTGTCTAAAGGCATTAATGCCGCTCGTTTTGCCAGTACCTTGTCGATTTTAACCAAGTCTGGCGTGCCATTGGTCGATGCTTTAAAAATTGGCGCAGCGGTCAGTAATAATTGGGTGATTCGAGATTCGGTCAACCTTGCGGCAGAGAAAGTAACAGAAGGTGGTAATTTAGCAACACAGCTTGAGCGAAGTGGTTATTTCCCACCGATGATGGTACAAATGATCAAAAGTGGTGAAAGTTCAGGCGAATTGGATCGGATGCTAGAACGTGCGTCGACGATGCAAGACCGTGAAGTGACGACCTTAATTTCAACTTTATTGGCGTTGCTTGAACCGCTGATGTTGGTATTTATGGCGAGCATTGTACTGGTGATCGTGATTGCTGTGATGCTGCCAATCGTGAATATGAATAATATGATTTAAGACATTCGAACAATGATGTGAACAGAGATTTGTAACATGCAAGTGAAGACAAAAAATATGAAGCAACAAGGTTTTACTTTAATTGAAGTGATGGTGGTCATTGTCATTTTAGGTGTTTTGGCAGCGCTGATTGTACCGAACGTGATGGGCCGTGGTGAAAAAGCTAAAGTCGATACTACGGCCATTACTTTAAAAAGTGTCGCTGGCTCATTAGATCAATACAAAATGGACAATGGTAAATTCCCTTCAATGCAAGACGGCGGATTAAATGCTTTGGTCACTAAACCTGAGTCTGCTAAAAACTGGTTGCCAGGTGGCTACATCAAAGGTGGCTATCCAAAAGACAGTTGGGACAATGACATTCAATATGTGATTCCCGGTTCTGAAGGCCGTCCTTATGATCTTTATTCATTTGGTGCGGATGGTCAGTCTGGCGGTGAAGAAAATGATGCCGATATTTACTATAAACACTAACTGAGAATAATTATAAATTCAGTTTTAATGGAATTAATCACTTCACTTAATAGGATGTTTCAATATTGAGTGAAGTGATAATAAATCTTAATTATAAAATTAATATTAAGTTGTTGAATTTACTTTAAATAACATAATATGAAATATGTGATATTTATAATAAGAATTATTCCCAATTTTATTGATTACAATAATCGCAAAATATGAATAAATATAGGCTTTTCATTTAAATAAAACCGCGCATAATATCTTTTATGGTACTTTTTTAGCCATGGAGGATAGTATGAAAGCATTATTATTAACGGATGAAATTAACCAATTTCATTGGTCTATGCTGAAATCTGTTCTTTTGATTTTAAGTATTCTGCCGATCAGTCAAGGCATTGTGTATTTATGGCAAAGCACTGAGGGCAGTAGCCAAATTATGGTGGGCTTCTTTGCCATGAGCTTAATGAGTTCATTACTGGCTTTAAGTTTTTGGTCTGCATTAAAAGCGACTGTGGCAAATTTAAAACAAGAACATGCATCTGCCATCGAACAAATGGTTGTTCGTCTTTATCGATATATTCCAATGGTGTCTTTAGCTGCCATGCTTTCCTATTTAGTTACGCAGTTATAACCCCAAAATTAAACCTTCAAAACTGGAGCTTGCTCCAGTTTTTTTATGTCTCGTGTTAATGAACAGTTCGTAGCGTACATCAGTGCATACTTCTACATGGTACGCGCTCTAACATAACCTTGCTTTGTCCGTTTTGACGCATCGAATGTCTGTTTCACATATGGTCAGCCTGAATGAAATTTTTATAATCTTTAGATATCAGATCTTAGATAGTTGGATGAAGTACAACAAAGAAAAGAAAGAGGGAAAAATGCAACAGATCGATTGGCAAGATTTTTTGAAAGTTGAATTACGTGTGGGGAAAATTGTGCAGGCTGAAGTCTTTGAGCAAGCACGTAAACCCGCGTACATTCTCCATGTGGATTTTGGAGAGGAACTGGGCATTAAAAAATCCAGTGCGCAAATTACACAGCTATATCAGCCGGAAAATCTATTGGGAAAATTGGTCATTGCCGTCGTGAATTTTCCAAAAAAACAAATTGGTCCGATCCAGTCAGAGTGTTTGGTCACAGGCTTTCATAATGCAGAGGGGCATGTTGCTCTTTGTGTGCCTGATGCAGAGATTCCCCTAGGCACCAAGTTACTTTGAAAAAGTAGGGTGAACTGGCACCCTGAAAGTTTATCAATAAAAAACCGAGCCAAAGCTCGGTTTTTTGATCTTTTGTAGCGGAATTAACGGCGTGATTTAAAAGAAATATCAACTTTACGCGGGCGATAAATCCAACCGAGAACCAATAACAAGAATGAGAAAATCAACACAGGCCAATCACTTAAGCGTGTGTAAAGTGTCTCGCCTTGCATGGCAGGTAAATCACCACGCAGTACTGCATCTTTATCCATCGGTGCTTGTTTCACAATGTGACCATTATGATCAATAAAGGCGGTAATGCCGGTATTGGTTGCACGGATAAACCAACGGCCATTTTCTTTGGCACGCATTTGAACCATTTGTAGGTGCTGATGTGGGCTCGCTGTTCCAGTAAACCATGCGTCATTGGAAATAGTCACTAGGTAGTCACTTTGACTGGCATTACGACGGGTTAAGTTGGGATAAGCCACTTCATAGCAAATCGCTGCGCCTAAATCATGACCTTTAACATTCAAAGGCTTTTGGTTGTTTGCGCCACGTGAAAAGCCACTCATCGACGGGTCATTTTGTAGGGCAGGTAGTACCCAACTTAACATCCCTGAAAGCGGAATGTATTCACCAAAGGGGACTAGACGTTGCTTCTTGTATAGACCAGAAGATTCATCACCAGTTGCCATGATGGTGTTGTAATACATAGGGTGTTGGTTTTGCTGTGATTCCGCTAAATCCCAATAGGGAATACCTGTCACCCAAGCCGTCCCTGTTTTATTGGCTTGGACTTTCATCGCATCCAGAAACGGCTCAATATCGGTTTGGAACATAGGAATGGAGGATTCCGGCCAAACAATGACATCACGCCCCCATTCGGTCCGACTTAATGACGCATATTTCATTAAGGTTTGAGCTTGGTATTCTGTTAACCATTTTAAATCTTGTGGAATATTGCCTTGAATTAAGGAAACACTCAGCGGTTTTTCATTTTTAGGCTGAACAAATTGCAGTTGCGCTGCACCCCATGCACCGAGCAAAACAAGGGCAGAGGGAACAATCCAGAAGATGCGTTTACGCAGGATTTCAACCAAGGCGCAGGCCAATACAATGACCGCGAAAGATACCCCAAAGATCCCGAATAATGGCGCATAGCCATCGAGGAATCGTTCAGTAAAGGCATAACCTGCAAACAACCATGGAAAACCAGTAAAGACCCAAGTTTTACTCCACTCGAAAAACACCCAAAGTGGCGCAAAGGTCAGTGGTGTTTCTGGAAAGAAGCGGCGGTAGAGCCAACTCTGAACTGCGGTAAACAGCCCCATCACAATTGCCATAATGGCAATCATCAAAACACTGAGTGCTGAATTGGTATCACCATAGACATGGATCGAGGTATACAGCCAAAAAGCCCCGACAAACCATAAGCCAAAGCCATAAGCTAGACCAATGAAAAACGATTGTTTAGGTGCACGTTGACTTAAGCAAGCATACAGCAGGGCTGGAGATAAAATTGCCAACCACCAATAATGATAAGGTGCCAGCGACAAGCTGAAGATGGCACCTGAAAATAATGCAATCAGCAAAGGATAGATGAAAGGTAGCTGTTTTTTTTGTTGTGAATGGTTTAGCAGCTTATCAAAGTAGGTTCTCATTTACGGACAGCTCGGATCAGATGAATAGTACGTGCATCTGCCTCCAAAATGGTAAATTCCCAGTTTTCAAGTTCAATCACTTGACCTTGTAAATCACTGACCAAGCCCATTTCTTGTAGCAGTAAGCCGCCCACAGTTTCTACTTCATCATCTGAAAAATCAGCATCTAAAAGATTGTTAAAGTGTTCAATTGGTGTAAGTGCTTGAACCAACCATGTATTTGCGCTCAGCGGGTCTTCATCTGGAATGATAAATTGAGCTTCTTCATCAACTTTGTCGTGTTCATCTTCGATTTCACCCACAATTTCTTCAAGAATGTCCTCTAAAGTGACTAAACCTGAAGTTGTGCCATATTCATCAATCACAACAGCGATATGGGTTTGGGTATTTTTCAACATACGTAAAACTTGGTCAGAACGCGCGCTCTCGGGTACAAATAAGGGTTGACGCATTAATGCACGAATATCGACTTTGGTGGTCGGCTCTGTCAAAAATGGCAACAAATCTTTGGCCAACAAAATACCGACAACATTGTCTGGCTGGTCTGAGGAAAAGACTGGGAAACGTGAGTGTGCAGATTCAACAAGTACATGCAAAATATCTAATAGCTCATCATCTTCTTGTAAGCTGATCATCGCAGTACGGGGGGTCATAACCTCGCGGATTTTAGTTGCAGGTAAGTCGAGTACCCCTTCGAGCATGGCAACTGTATCGGGTTCTAAGAAGCGACGTGAATCTTGTACCAATTTCAACAGTTCGTCACGGGTTTCTGGTGCAGTGCCCAGCCATTTACGTAAGCCGCGCATGCCCCACGACGGGCCGGATTCCTCTTGCATGATCTTTCCTAAAGACTCTTAATATCTAATAAATGATGATTTTATCATACCGTAGAAAATACAGTTGTCTATTGTTAATGTTGATCTAGATGATGAGCGATCAAGTCATTTTAAGACGTTATCATCTGCATTTTTCAAGCTAACATTCGGTCGTCAGGATTATGCTAAAATAGCCTTAGATTTTAATACTGAGTTTTCTAATGTCTGAGCCTTCTGTGCCCCCATCAATTCAATTAAACACCCGTGGCTTACGTTGCCCTGAGCCTGTGATGATGTTGCATCAAGCCATTCGTAAATCAAAATCGGGCGATATTGTTGAGGTTTTTGCAACAGATAATTCGACCTCTTGGGATATTCCGAAATTTTGTATGCATTTAGGTCATGAGCTATTGCTTCAAGAAGAACGTCTTGATGAAAATGGAAATAAAGAATTTCATTATTTGGTTCAGAAAGGTTAATTTAAGAGATTGTAAAAAATAATAATTATTAAGATGTTACATTTTTATTAATAAAATAGGCTGGTCAAGTCTGATGGCTAGCCTATATCATTCGCAGCATAATTATACAAAGTTTAAAAAACAGACTTTTAAAATGTTAAATTCGATTGCTCTTATACTTGAAAAATTAGGCTTATCCGCCCAAAAACGTGCCATTCATGTGCAATTTTCCAACCCTGCGTTGAATGATGAGCTTTTTATTCAACGTATTGATGGAGAGCATGTCTTAAACCAAGGCCTGCAAGCGACTTTGATTTGCCTATCTACTAATGCCCTTATTCCATTAAAACAATTTATTGGCGCACAAGTCGCCGTTGATCAAGTGACCGATCAGGGCGAACTCTTCCGTACCACGGGTATTATTACCGAAGCCACCCAAGGGCAGAGTGACGGTTCACTCACGCTGTATAAACTCACTTTAGAAGATGCAACATCGCTGTGGCATAAACGCAGGAACAGCCGTGTGTTTATGAACAAATCGGTGCGTGATGTCAGTGAGACTCTTTTTAAAGAATGGCAAAGCAAAAGTCCGCTCTTTGCTGCCAGTCTAACGCTAGATCTAAGCGGTTTAAGCCAAAACTATGATGTACGACCTTTCATCATGCAGTCGAATGAAAGCGATTATGACTTTTTAACGCGACTTTGGCGCAGTGAAGGCATTAACTGGCTCATCGATGAAGCACA